>DASSBR010000070.1:0-10637 GCA_035698525.1 Gammaproteobacteria bacterium | reverse complement strand
GCTCGCGCGAAACTTGGCAGGCGCGAGCGCGCCGGTCAACACGATTGTCTTGCCTGGAACGCGTCGCAGGCGTTCCGCCGTATCCGTCATCGTATCCGTGCCGTGCGTGATCAGTATGTGTTCGCTGGCACAGGCAGTAACGGCGTCATAAATCATCGTGCGATCGTCATCGGTCAAATCCAGACTGTCCTTTCGGCAAAGCGCCTTGACTTCGTAGTCGAAGGTCACTTCCGCTTCCTTCAGTATGGCGTCGACTTGCGAATCGCCTACTTTATAGTCGCTCCTGGCATCGAAATAGGTTTTATCGATTGTGCCGCCGGTGGTGAAGATGGTCAGTTTTTGCATGGATCAGAATGGCCGTCCGAGATAGAGATAAAACGCCGCCTGGTTGCTCTGCGACAAGCCGGCACCAAGATACAGTGCGCCGATCGCCGTGTCCGCGCCGACGAACAGCGACGCGCCGTAACGCAATCCGCTGAAATAATTGTGGCCCTGGTCCTGCCACACGTTGCCGGCTTCAAGGCTGCCGCCAATATATACGCCGCCGCCCAGTACGCCCGGCAGGTGACTGACGCGATTGTAATAGATCACGCGCGCGGCGAACGCATGATTGCCGCGTAATTCGTCCTGGCGCAAACCGGACAGCGACAGGAACCCCCCTAGCGTGAACTGGTTGTAGCGCGGGATGTTCGTGCCGAACGCCGTCGCCATCGTCGTGTTGATCAGGAAATCGTTGTCGCCGAAACTGAAGGCCTTGCCCGCCGTCAGCATCACCTTGTCGTAGTTCGAATCGCCGCCCAGCGCAAATCGCGGCAGAAAAGCATGCAGGTTCAGATAAAAGCCGGCCGACGGAAAATTGTAGTTGTCCAGGGTATCGATGCCGAGATTCATCTCGTAGGCGACGAAATCGTTGTGCGCTTCGGCCAGGCCCGCGCCGCCCACGTGCGGCGTCACGTCGAGATTGCCGGCCGTCACCCCGACGCGCACCTGCCCCACGTCGCCGAGTTCCCGGCCTACGTCGAGCGCGGCGCGTATCGTCCGTGTGCTGAATTCGGCATTGCGCGTCGAGCCTTTGAATGTATAAAACGTATGATTTTGGTATTCGGCAGCCGGTTCGATGAAATACGGGCTGCCGTACGCGAGCGGCTGATACAGGCTGGTAAACACGCGCCGCGTGCGGCCGACCTGCAATTCGCTGTCCCACTCGCCGCCCAGCCGGTTGACCGCCGGCTTGCGAAAGCCGAAGCGGAGATTGTAGAAACTGTCGCCCTCGAAATCGTCGGCAATGTGCATGCCGAACTCGAAGTAATTCGGCTTCCAGGGAATCTCCTTGACCTTGAAGATAACACCCGCGCGCCCGTTGCGGTCAACGATCGTCGTGTCCACGCGCTCGAATTCCCCCAGTGAATACAGGCGCCGTACATCGTGCTTCAGTACCCGAAGACTGAACGGCTGGCCGACGCGCGTGCGAATCTGACTGAGGGTCAGCGCCGTCGCAACGCGCTGGTTGCCTTCGATCCGGATGAAGTCGATCTTGCCCGGCAAGGGAACCATATGCCGCTGCTTCTTGAGATAAGCTGCGTACGCCTTCTCCGAGACGCCGAGCGGCTTGAGCAGCTTCGCCGTTCTCAGAGCCGCGGCGCGACCCGCGTCGATCGCCGCGCCCATCAGCTCAAAATCGACAGCGCCGATGCCGTCGAGCTTCGGCTGGACGATCACGTCGCGCGGTCCAAGTTTCGCCAGCGAGCCAACGACGTTCTGGCGCGTCAACAGGTTCACGACCTGGATCGACACGCCGAGAACACTGTCAAGCGTATCCGCATTCGCAAGCGGCGTGGAGACATCCACCGCAATGATGATGTCCGCGCCCATCTTTTTCGCGACTTCCACGGGCAGGTTACGCACAAGACCGCCATCCACAAGCAGGTGTCCCTGCACCCTGACCGGCGCGTAGAAACCGGGAACGGCCATACTCGCGCGCATTACTTCGGCGAGATCGCCATGCTCCAGCACGACCATGTCGCCGCTCTCGATATCCGTCGCCACCGCCTTGAACGGAATCGGCAGCTTGCTGAAATCGCGCGCCGGCCGCGTCCAGAGCGTCAGCGCGTTCAGCAGTTCGCGCGGACTGTGCCCGCGCATGATCCCTTTCGGGAAATGAAACTTGCCGTCCTCGTAGCCGAATTCGATATTGAACAGGTAATTGGCCTGGCGCTGCTTGGTCCGGTACGCGAGCTGAGTCCGCGGACGTTCGGCGGCCATCGCCTCCTGCACCTGCGGGTCCCTGAGCACCCCTTCGAGGAACTCCGGGGGCATGCCGGAGGCGTAGAGACCGCCGATGATCGCGCCCATGCTGGTCCCGACAATGCAGTCGATCGGCACGCGCAGCTTTTCGAGCACTTCCAGCACGCCCACGTGCGCCGCGCCGCGCGCGCCGCCACCGCTCAGCACCAGGCACACGCGGGGCGGCTTCGTCGGCGCGTCGCCGGACGCCGCCGCAACCGCTGCCGAACACAGGCCGGCGAGCAGGGCAACGCAGAGTGCGGCGCGGCGAAAAAAGAGACCGCTCATTTATTAATTTGGTTTTGAAAGACTTCGCGAAAATCAGTTTCTTATCTTAGCCAATCGCGGGGCGACTGGGATAGCGACCGATTGCACATTTCGGGCCATTCTGCTTACATTCGCTTATGTCGAACCTGCGGCCATGGCGTTTTTTCGCGCTCATTCTGATCGTCCTGTCGATCGCCGCCATCGCTTATGGCGCTGCCCGGGTGGACGGCGCTGCCGGCGTCATTACCATCGACGGACCCATCGGGCCCGCCACCAGCGACTATGTCACCGCCGCACTCGATCAGGCGGCGGCCCAACACGCTCGCGTCGTCGTACTCAGGCTCGACACGCCGGGCGGGCTCGCCACCTCCATGCGCGACATCATCAAGGCCATCCTGGCGTCGCCCGTGCCGGTGATCGGCTACGTTTCGCCCTCCGGCGCGCGCGCCGCGAGCGCCGGTACCTATATCCTCTATGCAACGCACATTGCCGCCATGGCGCCGACGACCAACCTCGGCGCGGCCACGCCGGTGCCGTTGATGGGCGGCGAGAAGGCACCAGCGAAACTCACCGCCGAGCAACGCAAGATTTTGAACGATTCGGTTGCCTACATTCGCGCGCTGGCGACGCGGCAGGGGCGCAATGCCGATTGGGCTGAAAAGGCGGTCCGCGAAGCGGCCAGCCTGCCGGCCGAGGCGGCGCTGAAAAAACAGGTCATTAACCTGATTGCGCCGTCGGTCGCCGTGTTGCTCGAGCGCATCGACGGACGGACAGTGCATGTCGAAGGCGGCGCGGTAACGCTGCATACCCGCGGCCTGGCTATTCGCCCGATTGAGCCGAACTGGCGCACGCGCTTCCTGAGCGTGCTGACCAACCCCACCCTCGCCTACCTGTTGTTCCTCGGCGGCATCCTCGGGATCGGCATCGAAGCGACACACCCCGGTCTGATCTTTCCCGGCGTCGTCGGCGGCATCTGCCTGCTGTTCGCGCTGTTCGCATTCCAGATTCTGCCGGTCAACTACGCCGGTCTCGCGCTCATGCTGCTCGGCATCGGACTTCTGGTTGCGGAGGCGTTCGTCACCAGCTTCGGCAGCCTGGGCATCGGCGGCGTGGTGGCGTTCGTCATTGGCTCGATAATGCTCATGAATACGCATGCGCCGGGTTTCACGGTCCGGCTGTCGGTCATTGCCGGCGTCGGGGCGACGATCAGTATTTGCCTTTTGTTGCTGATCACGTTTGCCGTACGCGCGCATCGCCGGGCTGTAGTCACTGGCGAATCCGAGATGATTGGCTTGATCGCAGTACCAATGGCCGCCTTCACAGGCACGGGCCAGGTGCGCGTGCATGGTGAGATCTGGCGCGCGCGGGCGCCGGGCCGCGTGAAAATGGGACAGACTTTGAAAGTGGTTGGAATCAAGGGTCTGACGCTCGACGTGGAACCTGTCGACGAGGAGAAAGGATAATGTTTATCGGAATTGCTGTTGCCGTCGCGCTGTTTCTGCTGTTGCTGTTCAGCGCCATCAACATCCTGCGCGAGTACGAGCGCGGTGTCGTTTTCTTTCTTGGCCGCTTCTACGCCGTCAAGGGGCCGGGCCTGATATTCATCATCCCGGTGATTCAGCAAATGGTGCGCGTCGATTTGCGCGTCGTCGTGTTCGATGTGCCGCCGCAGGATGTTATTTCGCGCGACAACGTGTCCGTGAAGGTGAACGCGGTGATCTATTTCCGCGTCGTCAATCCGGAGCCATCCGTCGTGCAGGTCGCGAATTATTTCGAGGCCACCAGCCAGCTCGCGCAAACGACACTGCGCTCGGTGCTGGGTCAGCATGAACTGGACGAAATGCTTGCCGCGCGAGACAAGCTCAACGCCGACATCCAGAAAATCCTCGACGAACATACCGATCCGTGGGGGATCAAGGTGACCAATGTCGAAATCAAGCAGGTCGATATCGACGAAAACATGGTGCGCGCGATCGCCCGCCAGGCTGAGGCCGAGCGCTGGCGGCGCGCCAAGATCATCAACGCCGAGGGCGAACTGCAGGCGTCGGAAAAGCTGACGGAAGCGGCGAAGGTGCTGGCCAGCGAGCCGCAGGCGATGACGCTGCGCTACCTGCAGACAATGATCGACCTCGCCGGCGACAAAAACTCGACGATTTTCTTCCCGATTCCGATCGACCTGATCAAGCCGCTGCTGGAGAGGGTGAAACCGCCTTCCGTTTAAACCTTTTCGCCCCAAACGGCATCCAATCGACATGGAAGCCACGGCCGAACCCGTCCGCGATATCGCGATACCGCTTGAAGCCGGCCTTGTGGCGCGCGCCCGCAAGGGCGATACGCGTGCATTTGAACGGCTGTACCGCAGCCACGTCGGCAGAATCCACGCGGTCTGCCTGCGCCTGACGCGCAATCACGCCCAGGCCGAAGAGTTCACGCAGGAGGCCTTCATAAAGGCCTGGATGTCGTTGCCACGCTTTCGCGGCGACAGCGGCTTCGGAACCTGGCTGCACCGCATTGCGGTCAACTGCGCGCTGGCGCATTTCCGCAGCGCGTCGCGCGCCCCCGAGGCGCCGGCGCACGTCGAGGAAGAGGTCTTTACCGAAGAGCCAGGCACGATGCTTGATCTTGAAAGCGCGATCGCTCAGTTGCCGGACGGTGCGCGCGAGGTATTCGTGCTGCACGACGTGGAAGGTTACAAGCACGAGGAAATCGCGGAACTGGCCGGCATCGCACCCGGTACATCGAAAGCGCAACTGCACCGCGCGCGGCAACTGTTGCGCACGAGGTTAACGACATGAACGACAAGGAACTTGCAGAGATCGTAGGCCGCCTGCCGAAGTCCATTGAGCCGCGACGCGACCTGTGGCCGGGCATCGAAGCGCGGTTGACTCCCGTCGAGCGGCCGACGCCCCGCTGGCTGAACGGCCTCGCGGCCGCGGTGCTGGTCGCCGCCTGTACCGCCGGCGTCTTCTTCGGCATGAATCGGGGCGGTCCGTTGAACACCTCGTTTACGACCGCGTCCACCGCCGCGGCGAATTCAAACCTTGTGATCGCGCAAAACATCAAAGTAGTGAACAACGCCATTGGGCGCATTCGCCAGGCATTGAGAACGGACCCGACGAGCGGGGCCTTGCAGGATCTGCTCTACAGGGCCTACATGGAAAGAGATCGGCTGACGGTCCAGAAAACTGAATTGACTTTGCTCAGGAGCTATACATCATGAAACGCTTTTTTATTGCAGCCGCATTATTCGCCATCGCTACTGCGCCGGCCTTTGCCAGCCAGTCTATCGACGTGACCCGCACGGCCTCGCCGAACGCGTCCGTGCATATCAACAATATCGCGGGTTCGGTCAAGATCGTTGGCTGGGACAAGAACAGTGTGCATATCACCGGCCGCCTGGGTTCCAATGACCAGCATCTGAAAGTGACCGGCGAAAAGGACTACATCGACATCAAGGTGCAGTACCCGCAGCACAGCAATATCGATGAAGGCACCGTGCTGGTTATTCAGCTTCCGCGTGCGAGTTCGGTCGAAGCGCATACCGTGAGCGCGTCGATCGACGCCAGCGAGGTCGTCGGCCCGCAGCGGCTGAAGGCTGTCAGCGGCAAAGTGACGCTGACGTCGAAATCGCAGGAAATCAGCGTCGAGAGCGTCAGCGGTACGGTCGAGGTCAAGGGCTCGGCCGCCAAGGCGCACGTCGAGGCGAGCAGTGTCAGCGGCGATGTCGAAATCGCCGACATCGGCGGCGAGCTGGACGGCAACAGCGTCAGCGGCAACGTGACCGCCGCGGACAGCAAGTTGCAGCGCGCGAAGATGGGCTCAACCTCGGGTGACCTGATGTACGGTGGCCCGATCGAAAGCAGCGGCGTCTATGAGTTCCACACGACCAGCGGCGACGTCGTACTGAAGCTGTCGGCCAAGCCCGACGCGAAGTTCGACATCGAAACGTTCAGCGGCGACATCCGCAACGACTTCGGTCCGAAGGCGGAGCACACGCGTCGCTACGGACCCGGTCAGGAACTGCATTTCACCAGCGGAAGCGGCAGCGCGCATGTGCGGGCTGAAACCCTGAGCGGTGATATTGAATTGCGGGTAGCCGATTAATTTAATGCAGGGTCGGCAAAGGCCGCGGCCTTTGCCGGCCCTGCATCATTCTTCCCGCTTCGCCGCCACCCAAAGCGCGTCCATCTCCTCAAGACTCACATCCTCTGGCCGCTCCCCGCGTGCCGCAAGCCCGGCTTCAACCGCCTCGAATCGCCGAATAAACTTCCGGTTCGTCCCGCGCAGCGCCTGCTCGGGATCGAGGTCCAGATGCCGCGCAAGGTTGGCAATCGCGAACAACACATCGCCCAGTTCGTCTTCCAGCCGCGCCTTTGCCGCCTTCTGTTCGATCTCGTCGTTGAGTTCGTCCAGCTCCTCGTGAATCTTCCCGAGCACCGGCTCGATCGCATTCCAGTCGAAGCCCACCCGCGATGCCCGCTTCTGCAGCTTCACGGCGCGCGTCAATGCCGGCAGCGTTGACGCCACGCCGGCAAGTACACCGGCATCGCCGCGCTCAGCAGCCTTCTGCTCTTCCCAGGCTCGCGTTTGTGCTTCGGCACTCTCGATCGTCTGGTCGCCAAACACATGCGGATGGCGCTGGACGAGCTTGTCGCACAAGCCGTTCGCGACAGCGTCAAAATCGAACAACCCGGCCTCCTCTGCCATGCGCGCGTGAAACACGACCTGCAACAGCAGATCGCCCAACTCGTCCTTGAGCGCCTCGGCGTCGTCCTGCTCCGCGGCTTCGGCCACCTCGTAGGCCTCTTCGATCGTGTACGGCGCGATGCTGCGAAAGGTCTGTTCGCGATCCCACGGGCAGCCGCTCTCGGCATCGCGCAATGCCGCCATGATCTCCAGCAGTCGCGTCACATCGCTCATCTCAGCAAACCGCAGAATTCGTGAAGGATCGCCGCCGTCGCGCCCCAGATAATCTCGCCTTCATAATTGACGAGGAAATACGACACGCGGCGCCCGTCGAATTCCTTTTCGCGCCGCTCGAACGTCGAGTCCGCGAGCAGAAAGTCGAGCGGCGTCTCAAACGCGGCCGCAACTTCATAAGGGTTCGGCTTGATCGGCCCCGGCTCCACCAGGCCGACGACCGGCGTAATGATAAAGCCCGTCGTCGTGCGATACGGCCGCAGAAACCCAAGCGTCTCGATGCGCTCGGCGGGCAGGCTCAGTTCTTCCTCGGTTTCGCGCAGCGCGGTGGCTATCGCATCGCGATCGCCCCGTTCCACGCTGCCGCCGGGGAAACTGACCTGGCCCGGATGGTCGGGCAGATGTTCGGTACGACGCGTGAACAACACCGTCGGGACCGGTTCATGCCGCACGATCGGAACCAGCACCGCGGCGAGCCGGGGCTCGCCCGCCGGCGGAATAAAATCGGATGGCAACTCCGGATTATCGATCTCGACTGGATCGGCGGGCGGCTCCGTGCCCGCCAATCCCGCACGCAGGGTGCGAATATAGTCGTCCAAACTCAACCCTTGATACCGCCTCGCGTCAGGTCCAGCGGATCGAGCAATCGACTCAATTCGTCCTCGCCGAGATCCGTCATTTCGGCCGCGACCTCGCGCACCGGACGCCCTTCCTTCGCCGCACGCTTGGCGATCTTCGCGCCCAATTCATAACCAATGACCGGGTTCAGCGCCGTGACCAGGATCGGATTTTTCTCCAGCGCCTCAGTGATCCGGTCGCGGTTGACGGTAAAGCCCTTGATGGCCTTGTCGGCGAGCATGCGCGAACCGCTGGCGAGGATGTGAATGCTCTGCAACAGGTTGTGCGCGATCACCGGCAACATGACGTTGAGCTGGAAGTTGCCGGCCTGCCCCGCCACCGTAATCGTCGTGTCGTTGCCGATCACCTGCGCGGCGAGCATCGCGACGGATTCGCCAATCACCGGGTTGACCTTGCCCGGCATGATGCTGCTGCCCGGCTGCAGTTCCGGCAGCGCGATTTCGGCGATGCCGGCGAGCGGGCCCGAGTTCATCCAGCGCAGGTCGTTGGCGATCTTCATCAGGCTGACCGCAATCACTTTCAACTGGCCGGACACTTCCACCGCCGCGTCCTGCGAACTAAGCGATTCGAAATAGTTGTCGCTGGTCTTGAAATCGACACCCGTACGCTGGGCGAGCTTTGCCGCGAACCGGCTGCCGAATTCCGGATGCGCATTAATCCCGGTGCCGACAGCCGTGCCGCCCAGCGGCAGCGCGTGCAGGCGCGGCGCGCAGGCGTCGAGCCGCGCAATGCCATTGCGAATCTGCTTCGACCAGCCGCTGATCTCCTGCCCGAACGTCACCGGCATCGCGTCCATCAAGTGCGTGCGGCCCGTCTTCACGACGTCCTTCAAATCCTTCGAACGCGCGTCCATCGTCTGCGCAAGGTGCGCCAGCGCCGGCTTCAGCGCCTCGTGAATCTCCAGCGACGCGCTCAAATGAATCGACGTCGGAATCACATCATTGCTGCTCTGCGACATGTTGACGTGATCGTTCGGATGCACCTGCACGTTGCCGTCGCGGCTCGCAAGATGCGCGATCACCTCGTTGGCATTCATGTTGCTGCTGGTGCCGGAGCCGGTCTGGAAGATGTCGATCGGGAAGTGATCGTCGTATTCGCCGGCGGCGACCGCTTCGGCGGCAGCCTGGATGGCCTTCGCGCGCGGCTCGTCTAGCAAGCCCAGTTCCAGGTTGACGGCCGCCGCGGTGGATTTGATCAGCCCGAGCGCGCGGATCTGGGCGCGCGGCGCGCGCAGCTCGCTGACCGGGAAATTCTCGACCGCACGCTGCGTCTGCGCGCCCCAGAGGGCGTCGGCGGGCACTTTGAGTTCGCCCATGCTGTCGTGCTCCGTGCGGTATTTGTTATCGGTCATTGTCTCCTCCGTAGGTTAATCGAATCTACGCTTCGCCGCGCGTTAAAAGATCATTGAACTCGTCCGGCAGGTTCTGCCCCTCAATCAGATTCGCAAGCAGCCGGCTGCCGACCTCCGTCGGCGCGAACACCATATCCGCCCGCGCCAGCTTCAGCCGCCGGATCGCACGCCGCGAACTCGCAATCACCAGCACCGTCAGCTTCGGATTGACGTCCTTGGCGGCAAGCGAAATAAACGCATTCTCGCCATCGTCTTCCTCGGCCGCAATCAACATGCGCGCCTTGGCAATCCCCGCATTGACGAGGCATTTGTCGTCGCTGGCATCGCCGTAAACGACCGGTTGATCCGGCAGCGGCGGCGACTCGCCCTCACCCACCAGTTGCACGAATTCGATGCCGCGCTCGACCAGTTCATGCGCGGTATTGCTGGCGATAACGCCATCGCCCACCAGTATGACGTGGTCCTTGTGCATGCGCCGTTCTCCTCCAGGCGTGAATATCCGGCTCATCCGGTTAGTGAGCGCCGGCCCCAGAATCGACACCACGGCCGTGGCAAACACGCTCAGGCCGATCAGCCAGACGGTGATCATGAACCCTTCGGCCAGATGCGTGACCGGATGATAGTCGCCGTAACCGGTGGTCGACAGCGTTTCGACCAGGAAATACAGCGCCGTCAGCAGGCTCCTGATCGGCGGGTCGAACTGGTTGCCGAGCAGGTAAATACCGAACGTGCCGTAGGCCCCCACCGCGACCACGCTCACCACCGACACCAGGCTGTTGCCGAACAGCGTGCGCCGCCAGAAATGGCGCTGCAGCACAATCAACAGCGCCAGCACCACGATCGGCACGATCAGCGCGCCGCCAAAATGGCTCTGGCCTATGTTGATGCCGATCGTGATCAGCAACAGCAGGATCGAAAAGCTCCACGCGACCCGCACGCGCCACAACAGCCCGATGCCACTGAAAACGAGTCCCGCACCGAGAATGATCTGCGCCGCGCTGCCAAGCGCGCCGAACGAAACCTGCTGGCCGAATCGTTCCATATCGCCGAAGCTGCCCGCCCGAAAGCCGATCAGCACGTTGATCAGCCCGGCCGCAATCAGCACCAGCGCCAGCGGCAGTTGCGGCCAGACAACGCGCCAGGCGCGCAAGAACGCGCGGTCGCGGGTCGGCATCAA
>DASSBR010000069.1:0-22452 GCA_035698525.1 Gammaproteobacteria bacterium | reverse complement strand
CGAAGTCGCCATCGGGCAATTCGATGCGCTCGCGGCGGATGGCGAGCTTCGGCCGGCGGCGAAAAAACTTCGGGAATATCGTCTGGGCGTGGCGATTTCTCAGCCACCACGCCGGTTTGAACTGGCTTTCGACGATCAACTTATAACATCCCTCACCCTAACCCTCTCCCTGAGGGAGAGGGGATGAAGAGGCGAACGTTCTTGCTCCCTCTCCCCCAGGGAGAGGGTTGGGGTGAGGGGATAAATTTAACGTCATCCGCTGACAGCCAGTCCTCTGCGCGCCTCGATCAGTGTTTCCACGACATCAGGGTCGGCCAAAGTGCTCACGTCTCCCAAATCGTCGAACTGTTCCGCCGCAACATGCCGCAGAATCCGCCGCATGATCTTTCCGGAGCGCGTTTTCGGCAGCGACGGCGCCCATTGAATCTCATCCGGCGTCGCGATCGCCCCGATCTCGCTGCGAACCTGTTGAATCAGTTCGTCGCGCAAACCGTCCCCCGGCTCGACGCCCTGCATCAAAGTCACGAAGGCGTAGATGCCCTGACCTTTGACGTCATGTGGAAAACCCACCACGGCCGCTTCTGCGACCGCCTCGTGCAGCACCAGCGCGCTCTCGACTTCGGCCGTACCCAGCCGGTGGCCCGAGACGTTCAGCACGTCATCGACGCGGCCGGTGACCCAGTAATAACCGTCGCCATCCCGGCGGGCGCCGTCGCCGGTCGTGTACTTGCCGGGAAACTGGCTGTAGTAGGTCTGGATAAAGCGCTCATGATCGCCATACACAGTGCGCATCTGCCCCGGCCACGGATGGGTGATTGTCAGGTAACCGCTGGCTTCTCCGTCGAGCTCGTTGCCTTGTTCATCCACGATCGCAGGCTGGATGCCAAAAAACGGCAGCGTTGCCGAACCTGGCTTGAGCGCGGTCGCGCCCGGCAGCGGCGTGATCATGATGCCGCCGGTCTCGGTCTGCCACCAGGTATCGACGACCGGGCAGCGGCTGTTGCCGACGACGCGGTAATACCATTCCCAGGCTTCCGGATTGATCGGCTCGCCGACCGTGCCGAGCACGCGCAGGCTTGAGCGCGACGCGGTTTTGACCGGCTGTTCGCCATGGCCCATAAGTGCCCGGATGGCCGTCGGCGCGGTGTAAAAGATGTTGACCTTGTGCTTGTCGCAGACCTGCCAGAAGCGGCTGACGTCGGGATAGGTCGGCGCGCCTTCGAACATCAGCGTGGTGGCGCCGTTCGCCAGCGGTCCGTACACGATGTACGAGTGACCGGTTACCCAGCCGACATCCGCAGTGCACCAGTAGATGTCGCCGTCATGATAGTCGAACACATAGCGGTGCGTGATTGCACAATAAAGCAGGTAGCCGCCGCAGGTGTGCAGTGCGCCCTTCGGTTTGCCGGTGGAACCGGAAGTGTAGAGGATGAACAGCGGGTCCTCGGCGCCCATGGGCTCGGCGGCGCAGTCGGGCGAGGCCGATTCGACCAGCTCGTGGTACCAGACGTCGCGGCCTTCCTGCCAGCCGATGTCGCCGCCGGTACGCCTGAGCACAATGACCTTTTCGACGCCCGGACACTGTTCAAGCGCCCGGTCCGTATTCGCCTTCAGCGGGATGCGCTTGCCGCCACGCACACCTTCGTCGGCGGTGACGACGACATGGCAATCGGCATCGAGCACACGATCGCGCAGGGCCTGCGGCGAAAAGCCGCCGAAAACGACAGAATGAATGGCGCCGATGCGTGCGCAGGCCAGCATCGCGACCGCCGCTTCCGGCACCATCGGCATGTAGATGCAGACGCGGTCGCCCTTCCTGACGCCGAGCCCTTTCAGTCCATTCGCGAAGCGGCAGACCTCCGCGTGCAGTTCGCGATAGCTGATGTGCCGGTCGTCGTCCGGCTCATCGCCTTCCCAGATGATTGCGGTCTGGTTGCCGCGCTTGTCGAGATGACGGTCGAGACAATTGTAGGTGACGTTGAGTTCGGCGCCCTCGAACCAACGTATGTGGCCCTTTTTGAAGTCCCAGTCGAGCACGCGGTCCCACATTTTCGACCAGGTGAGGAACCTGTCGGCCTGTTCAGCCCAGAATTGTTCGGGCTCGTCGACAGAGCGCTGGTACAGTTTTCGATACTGCTCGGCGTTGATCAGTGCGTGTTTGGCGGCTTCGTCGGAAACTTTATAGGTCTTGTCGGCCATGACACTCTCCATGAGTTTTTTTGCTGCATTCCATATTAAAGGGTGGGGCGGGTTTTTTCGACACGCCCCGCAGCCGCACCGGTTGCCAGTGGGCCACCGCCCAATCGAGAATCTCTGGCGGCGGACAGTTCGCCATTTCCGCCGGTGGCCGTTGATCGAGAAAATCCAGCGCCGCGACGAGTTGCTGCCCGGGGCGGGACGAATCCAGCGGCGGTGCATGCGTTTGCTTGCTCAGCTTTTCCCCGTGCGCGTTTACAGCAACCGGCAGGTGCAGGTAAGCGGGCGACGGGAGGCCCAGGCAGTCATGAAGATAAATCTGGCGAAGCGTGGACGACAGCAGGTCCGCCCCGCGCACGACCTCGGTAAAACCGCCGTCCGCGTCATCGACGGCGGCCGCGAGCTGGTAGGCGATCAGTCCGTCGCCGCGCTGGATCACGAAGTCGCCAACGTCCACGTCCAGGTTGCCGGACACCCGGCCCTGAAGCGCATCGTCGAAATTCACATGGGCGCTGTCAACCCGGAGGCGCACCGAGCGGGCCGTTTTGCCGGCAGGCAAACCATTGCGGCAGGTGCCGGGATAAATGCCGCTGCCGGCTTCGCGCCGCGTGCAGCCGCAGGGGAAGGCGAGATCCTTGCTCAGCAGGGCCTGCAGCGCCTCGCGATGGCGCGCCGTGTGGCGGCTTTGATAAACGACGGGTCCGTCCCAGTGCAGGCTGAATGCTTCAAGCTGGCGCGGAATCAGCGTCAGGGCGTCTGGCGAGTCGCGCTCCGGGTCGATGTCATCAATCCGCAGCCGCCATTCGCCATTTTGGCTGCGCGCCTGCAGGAAGCTGCCGAGGGCGGTGACGAGCGAGCCGAAATGCAGCGGGCCGGTCGGAGACGGTGCGAAACGACCGCGATAAGGCCTCAAACCGTCATCTGTTTTTCGCGAATCTCGTCCAGCGTCTTGCAGTCGATACATTGGGTGGCCGTCGGACGCGCTTCCAGCCGCCGGATGCCGATTTCCACGCCGCAGGTCTCGCAATAGCCATAATCGTCGCTATCGATCGCCGCGATCGACTCGTTGATTTTTCGAGTCAGTTTGCGCTCGCGGTCGCGGGTGCGCAGTTCCAGGCTGAACTCGGATTCCTGCGTCGCCCGGTCGTTCGGGTCGGGGAAGTTCGCCGCCTCGTCCTGCATATGGTGAACGGTGCGATCCACCTCTTCCATCAATTCCTGCTTCCATGCCTCCAGAATCGCGCGGAAATGGGCCCTCTGCGCGTCGTTCATGTATTTCTCGCCGCGCTTGGCCTTGTAAGGCTTGAAGCCCCGGAAAGGGCCGTTGAGGGCGCTCTGGCGCTTGTCTGCCGACGATGTCGTCTTCCTGGCGGTCGCCGGTGCCTTGTCCTTGCTGGCAGCTTTTTTCGTGCTGGCGGGCATCCAATACTCCTGGTTGACCCCGTTGAAAAAACGGGAGTTTATACTCTTTTGTTCGAGGCCGCGCAAGCATCAAAGAAGAGCAAAGCGTGATCGGGGTCTTGTTGATTGTCCACAACGCTGCCATGCTTTGCATAAACAGTCGGCGAAGGAGTGCGGATATGAAAAAAGGACTGGTTTTCGGGCTGTTACTGGCCGTCGCCCTGCCGGCAGGGGCCGCATCGGTGGACGGCGACGCAACCGCGGCGGCCGCCCGGCAGGCTCATCCGGCGTCGAAGACGCCCCCGATCAGCGACCGGCAATTGAAGATTTTCGCCGCGGCCCGCGCGGATCTCAATCGCATCCGGATGGAATACCGGGCGAAGCTCAAGGCCGCGGAAACCACCGCGGAGCGCCAGCGGATCGTGCGTGAAGGCAGCGCGGCAGTGAGAAAGGCCCTCAAAAAGCACGGTATGACGCCAGAGCAGTTTCGGGAAATGGCGTTCACGATCCGCGACAACCCCGAACTGCGCGAGAAGCTCGAGGCGATGGAGCCGGATAATTTGTGATCGGCCTTACTCGTACCGGAGCGCGTCGATAGGATTCAGCTTCGCGGCTTTCGCGGCAGGGATGATCCCGAAAATAATGCCGATGCCGGCCGAAAAGGCGAACGCGGTCGCTACCGCCCACCACGGCACGGTCGCACTGCCGAAGTTCGGCAGCGCATGCGAGGCAGCGATGCCGATCGCGTAGCCGAGGATCACGCCGATTACGCCGCCCAGCAGCGATAGCGTCACCGATTCGATCAGAAACTGCATCAGAATGTCACGGCGGCGCGCGCCGAGGCTCTTGCAGATGCCGATTTCGCGCGTTCGCTCGGTCACCGATACCAGCATGATGTTCATGATGCCGATGCCGCCGACCAACAGCGAAATCGCGACGATGCCGCCGAGCACCAGCGTCACCGTACCGAGGATGCCGGTGACCGTATTCATCAGTTGCTGCGACGTGCGCACTCGAAAGTCATCGGATTCATCGCCGCGCAAATGATGGCGCTTGCGCAAAAGGCGCGTAATCTGTCCCTTGACGCTTGGCATGTGGCTCATTTTGTCAACTGACAGGATGACTTCTATGTCGGGCTCGTCCGCCGTTCCCATCAGGCTCAGCGCGGTGCTGAACGGCATGAACGCGACGTCGTCCTGATCGTTGCCGAAGAACTGGCCGCGCTTTTTCAGCATACCAATGACCTTGAACCACTCGCCGCCGAAGCGGACGAACTGGCCCACCGGATTGTCCGGCAGGTGCAGGTTGTCGCGCACCGTCTGGCCGATCACAATCACGCGGCGCCGACTTTGCATGTCGCTGAAATTGAAAAAGCGACCCAGCGACGGCCAGGTCTGCTTGAGTTTGACGAATGTGCTGGTCGTGCCCATGGTACGGGTGGCGGTCGACTCGCCACGATATTGAAGCACGCCTGATGGATAAACGGCTGGCGTGACATTACTGATGCCGCGCACCTGGTGCTGAATGGCTTCGAGATCGGCCTGGCTGATCGTCGCATCTTTTCCGAGCAGCCGTTCTTTGTACGGCGTGTAGGAAAAGACGATCATGCTGTTGGTGCCGAGACCTTTGAACTGGTCCGTGATGTTGTGGCTGAAGCCCTGAATCAGCGACACGACAGCGATGACGGCGGTCACGCCGATAATGATGCCTAGCGTCGTCAGAAAGCTGCGAAAGCCGTGCGCGCGGATCGAAATCAGCGCCGAGCGAAAGGATTCGAGGAAGCTATACACGGCGCGATTCCGCGCTGCCGGCCGCATCTGCATTATCCGTATCGCTGACGACCTCGCCGTCCTTCAGTCGGATCACGCGGCGACAGCAGTCGGCGATGTCCTGCTCGTGCGTCACGACAATAATTGTATGACCGGCCCCGTGCAGACGGTCGAACATGCCCATGATCTCATGCGTGGTGGCCGATTCGAGATTGCCGGTGGGTTCGTCGGCCAACAGGATCGCCGGCTCGCCGACCAGCGCGCGCGCAATCGCCACGCGCTGGCGCTGACCGCCGGAGAGCTGGTTGGGAAAATGGTGAATCCGGTCGCCGAGGCCGACGCTTTCCAGCGCGGCGGTCGCGAGCTTGCGCCGCTTGGCGAGCCCAATACCGCGGTATACCAGCGGCTGCATGACGTTGTGCAGGGCGCTTGCCCGGCCGAGCAAGTTGAAGCTCTGGAAGATGAAGCCGATCTCGCGGTTGCGGATACGGGCCAGTTCGTTGTCGTTAAGTTGGCTTACCGGCGTGCCGTTCAGAATATATTCGCCGGAGGTCGGCTGGTCGAGGCAGCCGACGATATGCATCAGCGTCGATTTGCCCGAACCCGAAGGGCCGATAAACGCGACATAGTCGTTATGCGCGATATTGATATCGACGCCACGCAGCGCGGCAACGACCTGGTCGCCCATCTTGTAGTGACGGGTGATGCCGCACAGCCGCAGCAACGGCTCCGGCGCCTGGTCCGCAAGCGCGTTCATGCAGACGGTTTACTGGCGGCGGTGACCTTGACCGCGTCGCCCGCCTTCAGGCGGTGCAGCGCCTCATATGGCCCCGTGATGACTTTTTCGCCGTTCTTGAGGCCGTTGACGATCGCGATGTTCCGGTCGTTGGAAATGCCGGTTTTGACTTCGCGCTTCTTCGCGCGCCCGTTTTCGATCACGAAGACATAGCCGGACGCACTGTCGCGCGACGCGTTCTTGCGGTCGCGGGCCGTATACAGCACGGCCTGCACCGGCACGACAAGCGCATCCTGCGCGCTGCGGGTGTGGATTTCGGCGCGGCAGCTCATGCCCGGACGCAAATGCACGCCGTCGCCGCCAGCGAGCAGCACCTTGACCTTGAAGCTCAGGCCCTCGCGCCCTTCAACCGCCGTCGCCGACGTACCGATGAAATGCACCTTGCCTTTCAGCGTGTCGTTCGGATATGCGACTGCGGTGACGTCGACCGGCTGGTTGAGGGCAATATGCGCAATATCGGCTTCGTCGACGTGCACCTCGGCAAACATCGCCGACGGATCGGCGATATTCATCAGCGCGGAGCCAACGATATTCGTGGTCCCGGCGATGACTGTTTCGCCCGGCTTGACGTCGACTTGCGTGACGATGCCGTCGATCGGCGAGCGGATGACGGTGCGGTTAAGCTGCTCGCGCGCCTTGGCGAGCTGTGCCTTGTTGAGCGACAGCGCCTGCTCGCGCGAGGCCAGTTCGGCACGCGCGATCGCGAGTTGATTGGTTGCCGTTTCATAGCTGGCGGTATCGATCAGGCCCTGGTCGTAGAGCTTTTTCTTCCGCTCCCAGTCGTTCTCAAGGTTCTTGATGGTGAGCTTTTGCTGCTTGATCGCGATTTGCGCCATCTTGACGTTGGCTTCCTCGGTCGCGACTTCCGCCTTGAACGTTTCCGGGTCGATGCTTACGACGACCTCGCCCGCCTTGACATGATCGCCTTCCTCGACCGGTACCGCGCTGACCTTGCCAATGACTTCCGGGCGCAGATCGACCTCCTCGCGGAACACGAGCGAACCGGAGGCGAGCACCGAACTGTCCAGGGTCTGTTTTTTGACGGGCAGGACCTGGACGGCTGTCGCGTCCTTGCCGCCGGAGCGGGTCAAAAAAACCAGGATGATGATTACGACGACAATGCCGCCGCCGATAAGGGCTTTTTTCATGTCAATGTGGTCACGGCGCATTCAGCCGTTGTTGGATTGCTGTGCTGCATAACTATAACAGCAGTTCACAGCATTGCAAGGTGCGGTTCAAAAAAAAGCCCCTGGACCCGGCGGGGCCGGAGTCCAAGGGCTTTCTTCCATGAAAGTCCGGAGACTTTCAGATCGCGTCGGCTTACCAGCGATTACGCGGCGGACGCGGTGCGCGTTCCTGGGCCTCATTCACGCGCATCGGGCGACCGCCCATATCCTTGCCGTTCAGGGCCTGGATAGCCGAATTGGCGGCATCCTGATCCATCTCGACAAAACCGAAGCCACGCGGCCGGCCGGTCTCGCGATCGGAGATCATCTTGACCGACTGCACTGCGCCGAACTGTTCGAACTGCTGGCGGATTTCATCTTCGGAAGCGGAAAAGGGCAGATTGCCCACATAGATAGACGTCATAACCTGTACTCTTGCAACATTAAATATAAAACCAGACCGTGAGGCCCAGACCATGGCTGGATTCCTCTCGATCGACTTGTCGCAAATGGGAAAGTCAGGCGGTTCGGCTCCGGCCAAGCCGGCAGCTTACGCTAATTGAATCAGCCAATGCAATCTTTTATCGCGAAGGGAACGGATTTGCCTGCCGAGTTGTCGGACAAGACCGTGTCGTCTAAGATTGGGGCGGCATCGGCGGAAGGGATGCCGTAAGCGAACACCATAGCAATGAAAGGCGAGACCTTATGAATCTCTTTCGCACGAAACCTATCGACGCCAATGCGGCCACCGGCTTGCGCAAGGTATTGGGCCCGGTCGACCTGACGTTGATGGGCATCGGCTGCATTATCGGCGCCGGTATTTTCGTTCTGACAGGCCAGGCCGCGGCGTTGCATGCCGGACCGGCCATCGTTATTTCCTTCGGTATCACGGGTCTCGCGTGCGCGTTCTCCGCGCTGTCGTACGCGGAGTTGGCGTCCAGTATCGGCGGTTGCGGCAGCGCGTACGGCTACGGCTACGCTTCTCTCGGCGAGATCATCGGCTGGATTATCGGCTGGGACTTGTTGCTCGAATACGGCCTCGGCGTCGCTACCGTCGCGGTCGGGTGGTCGGGCTACGTCTCCGATGCCATCAAGAGCATTGGTTTTACCATCCCTTACGGCTGGACCCACGCCCCTGGCGTATGCGCACCGATTCAACCCGCGACCAATGTGATGATGACGCAGCCGCTGGACAACGTTGTGCAGACGGCGCAACAGTGCGGTGGCGTCAATGCGCCCGCCATCATTATTATTTTGCTGCTGGCGGTGCTGCTTGCGGTCGGCGTCAAGGAGAGCGCACGCTTCAACGCCGTCATGGTTGGCATCAAGCTGCTCGCGCTGCTGCTGTTCATCGCCCTGGCAGTCACCAAGCTCAATCCTGATTTCTGGCATCCGTTTATTCCGCCGGTCGGTCCGAATCCGCTCGGGCACACGGCTTACGGTTGGGGCGGCATCATGAGCGGCGCCGCGGTTATTTTCTTCGCCTATATCGGGTTCGACTCGGTTGCGACCGCCGCCGAGGAGACCAAGAATCCGCAGCGCAACGTTCCAATCGGCATCCTCAGTTCGCTTGTGGTCTGCACCGTGCTGTACATGATCGTGTCGGCGCTGCTCACCGGCATTGTGCCGTTCAAGACGCTGAACGTCGCATCGCCGGTCGCCAAGGCGATTCTGGACATCGGCTACAATTGGGGCGCGGCGGCAGTTGCGATCGGCGCCATCGCGGGCCTGTCCACAGTCATGCTGGTGCTGTTCTTCGGCCTGACTCGCATTCTCCTCGCGATGTCGCGTGACGGATTGCTGCCGAATGCGGCCGCACGTGTGAGCAAGAAGACCGGTACGCCTGTGCGCATCATCTTCATTCTGGGCGTTATCCTTGCGGCGATCGCAGGCTTCACGCCAATCGACATTCTGGCCACGCTGGTCAACATTGGTACGCTTGCGGCGTTCACTGTGGTGTGCGTGGGCGTGATCGTGCTGCGCTACAAGAAGCCCGACATGCCGCGACCGTTCAAGACGCCGTTGACGCCGCTGCTGCCGGCACTGGGCGCACTGATCAACATCTATATAGCGGCGCATCTGCCGGGCCGCACTTGGATCGCGTTTGTTGTCTGGCTCGTCATTGGCCTGTGCGTTTACTTCCTGTATTCGTACAAGCACAGCGAATTGCACGAGCCGGCGAAAGACGCGGCCTGACCAACCAGGGGAGAACAAATGGCAGGACCAACCAAACTCAGACGCGACGCCGGTGTCATCGGCCTTTTATACGCGAGCCTTGGCAGCATCATCGGCTCGGGATGGCTTTTTGGTGCACTGCATGCCTCCATTGAGGCCGGGCCTTACAGTGTGTTTTCATGGGTGGTCGGCGCCGTCATCATCCTGTTCCTCGCTTTCGTTTTCGCCGAATTGTCCACCATGTTTCCGAACTCCGGTGCATTGGTTCACATGGTGCATGTCAGCCATGGCGATCTGCTCGGCAAGATATGGAGCTGGATTCTGTTTTTGGCGTTCGTGTCCGTATCGCCAGTTGAAGTCAGCGCGGTGCTCACCTACGCCAACAGCTATATTCCCGGCCTTATTCATACGGACACGGGCTTGTTGACGGACTCGGGTTTTATCGCCGCGGCAATCCTGCTGGCTTTCGTTGTAGCGCTGAATTTTCTTGCCGTCCGCTGGGTGATAGCAATAAACAGCGCTGCGACGTGGTGGAAGCTTTTCATTCCGCTTGCGACGATCGTGGTCCTGCTTGTTTATTCTTATCACCCCGCCAACATGACGTCGCATCTGGATAGCGCCCCGGTCAGCGGCATCTTCACCGCGGTGGCCACTGCCGGCGTCATTTTCAGTTTCCTGGGATTTCAGCAGGCAATCGCATTGGCCGGGGAAACGCGGAATCCGGGCAAATATATTCCGATTGCGTTGATCGGCTCCGTCATCATCGGTCTGCTGGTTTATGTCGGGCTGCAGATCGCCTTCATCATGGCGCTGAAGCCGAGCGATATCGCCGAAGGCTGGCCGAATCTTCACTTCAGCGGCATGTTCGGACCGCTCGCCGCAATCGCGGTAGCGGTGGGAGCGTTCTGGTGGGCCGTTCTGCTTTACGTCGATGCGTTTATTTCGCCCTTGGGCACTGCCTTCATTTACACGACGGCCAGCCCGCGCATCATCATGGCTGCCGGCGAAATGGGGAACGCGCCGCGGCAGGTGACGCGGCTCAACCGGCACGGTGTGCCATGGATCGGGCTGATCGTGTCCTACTGTGTCGGGGTTGTATTTTTCTTCCCGTTCCCGTCGTGGCAGAAACTGGTATCCGCCGTTTCAGAGATCACCGTGCTGTCCTATGCCATCGGCCCGATACTACTGTTGCGCCTGCGCCAGACCATGCCGAAGGCCGACCGACCGTTCCGGCTGCGCTTTGCGCCGCTGATCTCGGGAATTGCGTTTATCGCATCGAACTGGATCATCTATTGGACCGGCTATGAGGTCGTCAAGTGGCTGTTCCTGTTTGTCGGGGCCTATATCGTCGTCTACCTGCTGTGGTACTTCGTGAAACGCAAGCCGCTCTCGGCGCTGGGCTGGCAGTATGCTTGGTGGATCCTGCCGTACTTCATCGGCCTGTGGGCGGTGAGCTATCTCGGCCCCTCCGGCCGCATGGGCGGTCTCGGCCTGATCGGATTCTACGAGGGCATGTGGATACTGGCCGCGTTCAGTCTCGTGATTCTGTGGCTGGCCGTGATCAGCGGACAAGACGCGGAGGTGGCGCAACGCACATCCGACCACGTCGGCACGCTCGGATCGCGAGGCGCGGAAGGCGCACTTATCGAGGAAGCACCGGCGCCCTGACGGATCTGCCTAACGACATTCCACCGGCCACGAGATCATGTGGCCGGTTGGAATGAGGTTTTCGATGGATTCGATGGCTGCCGCCACTGCATCCGGTTCGTCGAAGAATTCGATGACTTCGGGGAGATGCGGGCTCAGGCGCAGCAGATCGCCGGCGTGAACGACACCTTTCGAGCCGAAGCCAGCAATGCCGCGAAACACGGTGACGCCGCGCACCTGGTGTCGGTCGTGCAGGATTTCCAGGATGTTTTCCATCAGGTTGCCCCGCCGGCCCACGTCGGATTCGCTGATGTAGATGCGGACGAAGGTCATTTGCCTGCTCATTGCCGCCTCCTGCTCAAATAGCGCGGGACAGGTAGCCACCGGCGAACGCCGCGGCAAAGCCCAGCACCACCGACAGTAACACGTAGAGAGCCGCGCGGCCGAACGCGCCTGCCTCCGCCAGGAGCAACGTTTCAACCATGAAGGTCGAAAACGTCGTGAAGCCGCCGAGGCCGCCGGTCAAGATCGCGACGCGCAACGTCGGCCCGATTGTCAGCCGCTCCAGTGTCCAGAAGAACAGGAAGCCGAGCGCGAAGCTCCCGAGCACGTTGATCGCTAGTGTCGCGACGGGAAAGCTTTTGGCGTAGAACAGGTGAATGAACTGCGAGAGTCCGTAGCGGGCACAGCAGCCGACCGCGCCGCCGATGGCGACGGCCAAATAATTCCAGAACATTGACGCGACTCCTCTCCAGTTAAGGATTCAACAGGAGTCATCAGCCCCGAGTGGGGCGGTTCAAGGCGGACTCCATCACCAGTTGTGATGTCGCGGGCAAGGATTGCGGATCGCGTGGCGCTTGTCAATGATGTATTTTCAGCGCGTGGCAACTAAAACACCCACCGCCAGAAGCGCCATCGGCTTCGTTATCTTTATTGGCCTGACGAGCCTGTTCGCCGACATGACGTACGAAGGTGCACGCAGCATCAACGGGCCGTTTCTGGTGATGCTGGGTGCGAGCGCGACGGTGGTCGGCTTCGTTGCCGGGTTCGGCGAACTGGCCGGCTACGCCATCCGTTACGCGTCCGGCATTTTGTGTGACCGCACCGGGCGTTACTGGCCGGTCGTGTTTGCCGGCTACGCACTCAACATGCTCGCCGTGCCGGCGCTGGCGCTCACCGGTCATTGGCCGCTGGCCGCCGCACTGATGATCCTTGAACGCGTCGGCAAGGGTATTCGCAAGCCGGCGAGCGACGCCATGCTGTCGCACGCGACCCAGACGATGGGGCGCGGCTGGGGCTTCGGGCTTCACGAGGCGATGGACCAGGCGGGCGCGACGGTCGGCCCGTTGATCGTCAGCGCGATCCTCTATTTCCGCCATGATTTCGCCAGCAGTTATGGTGTGTTGCTGATTCCGGCGTTGCTGACGCTCGTGGTCCTGTTTACGGCCTCCCGCTTTTATCCGCGCCCGCGCGATCTGGAAGTCAGCGTGCCGAGGCCGGCCGCGCAAGAGATGAAGCGGGCCTATTGGCTGTATCTGGGGGCCGCTGCGCTGGTTGCGCTGGGCTTCGCCGATTTCCCGCTGATCGCGTTTCATTTCGAAAAGGCGCACGTCGTCGCGACTGCGTGGATACCAGTGTTCTTCTCAATCGCGATGGTCGTCGACGGTGCGGCCGCATTGGTTTTTGGCCGGCTGTTCGACCGGATCGGCATTTCGCTGCTGGCAGCGATTACCGCCATAAGCTGGCTGTTCGCGCCGCTGGTATTTTTGGGCGACTTTTATGCCGCGCTCGCGGGTATGGTGTTGTGGGGTATCGGCATGGCCGCGCAAGAGTCGATCATGCGCGCGGCCATTGCCGACATGGCGCCGCCGGACAGGCGCGGCAGTGCTTACGGGTTATTCAACGCCGCCTTCGGCATTGCGTGGTTCGGAGGCAGCCTGCTGATGGGATTTTTGTACGACCAGTCGATCATGGCACTGGTTGCATTTTCGGCACTAGCCCAACTCGCCGCCATCCCATTTTTCCGGCGCGCGGGGGCGGTTGCGCGCTCGTAACTCAGCGCGGTACCGGTCGCTTGCTCAGTTTGCGCTGAAGGGTGCGCCGGTGCATGTTCAGCGCCCGTGCGGTGGCGGAGATGTTGCCGTCGTGCGCCTGCAGCACACGCTGGATGTGCTCCCATTCGAGGCGGCGCACGGATGGCGGTTTGGTAGCCAGCGGCGCCATTGAATTGCCGGATCTCTGCTCCGTGAGCGCAGCGACTATTTCGTCGATACGCGCCGGCTTCGCAAGATACTGCGTCGCGCCGAGTTTGACCGCTTCGACGGCGGTCGCGATGCTGGCAAAGCCGGTCAGCACAACAATGGCGATTGGCGGCTCGATACGAGCCGCCTGTTCAACCAGCACCAGGCCGGATTCCTCGCCCATGCGCAAGTCGATCAGCGCATAGCGTGGCGGATCGTCCCGCAGGATTTGCGCCGCTTCTCCAACGCTGAGCGCCATGGAGACGTCGAACCCGCGCCGGGCGAGCGCACCGCCGGCGGATTCGCACCACGCGGCATCGTCGTCCGCTATCAATAGTGTGCGCCCGTTGGCCGTCATACCGTCAACCCGGCGAGTGGCAACTGCACTTCAACGGCGGTGCCCCCGCCGGCGCGCGGCTGGATCGACAGCTTGCCGCCGAGGCGGTCGATCACGCCGTAGGAAAGGTACAGACCGATGCCATGGCCGCCCGGCTTGCCGCTGAAAAGCGCCTTTCCGATCCGCGCGCGTTGTGCGGGCGCGAAGCCGCGACCGCGATCCGACACGCGAATTGCCAGCGCATCCTCGTTCCAGTCCGCCTCGATCTCGACGTCGTCCGGCGATGCATCGGCGGCATTGTCGAAAATGTTGATCAACGCGGTGACGAGGCTTTTTTCCGCCACCAGGCGTGGTCCTGGCGCGATACCGTTGACGCGGCAGCGCAGTTGAATACCGGCTCGGCGCGATTGCCACTCGCTGACAATGGCGTCGACGAACGCCGCCGTGTCCAGCGCGCGGCCGCCCTGCGCGGTCTCGATACCGGCAGATGAGGCGATGCCGGCAATTGCCTGCTTACAGCGTTCTATCTGCGCGTCCATCAGTCCGATCTTGCGCCGCGCGGCATCGGTCGCATTTTCTTCGATATCGGCAACCAGTTCCTCGGTCAGCACCGACAGCGTTCCCAATGGCGTGCCCAATTCGTGTGCGGCGCCGGCCGCCAGTGTGCCCAGGCTGATCAGCTTTTCGTCGCGCAGCGCCTGTTCGCGGGCACGGGCCAGCTCACCGTCACGAGCCCGCACGTTGGCGGCCATGCTGGAGAGAAAGTGCGCGATCAACAGCACGCTGACGATGAAGCCGATCCACATGCCGAGTATGTGCAGCGCAAATTCGGAGCCCATGGGCAAGTGGACGTCTGGAATCGGCCGGTAGAACCACACCAGCAGTGAGTAGAGCAGCGAAGCCGTGGCGGCAACCAGCCAGGTTTGCGCTTTCGGCAGTACCATCGCGGCGGTTGCGAGCGGCAGTAGCAATAACCAGACAAAAGGATTGGTTGCGCCGCCGGTTAAGTAGAGCAGCGCGCCCAGCGCGGTCAGGTCGACCAGGAGTTGCGCGAATAACGCCGGCTCAGGTCGCGGCCGGGCGAGCACTCGCCACAGCAGCAGGTTTATTGCGGCAAACACCACGATGATGACCAGCAGCGCTCGCCACGGCGGGGGCGCGTTCAGCCAGCAGCCCACCGACACGACAGCGCCGGCCAGGCCGCAAAAGACGAGTCCGCGCAGCAGGAACAGTCGGTGGAAGTTATCCATAATTCGAAAGTATATCGAACCCGCGAGTATGGCCGGGTGCGACATCATGTCGCATTCCGGCCGCCGCGGCGTCTTCTTACAATAAGCGGACACCCACCAGGAACAGAATGATGCAGAAATTCTGCTTCGCGCCGATCCTCCTCGGTATTTTAATCGTCGCCCCCGCCGCTTTCGGCCACGGCTTCTCCGGCAAACGGTTTTTCCCGGCGACGCTCAATATTGAGGATTCGTTCGTCGCGCCGGAACTGGATTTTCTGTTCACGAACAACCGCGAGGATGGCGTTTACACATCCGAACTGGAAGCGGAGTTCGCCAAGCCGCTGACGGACGATTTTCAGCTTTCTATCGGCACCGATTACGCGCACCTCAATCCGCCCGCCGGTCCGGCGCTCAACGGATTTGGCAACTTTGAAGTTGGGGCGAAGTACCAGGCGTTCATCGACGGCAAAGCGGAGTCGGCGCTGGCCGTAGGGCTGGAAGCCGAAGTCGGCAACACCGGCAGCGAGCGTGTCGGCGCGGAGTCGTTCTCGGTGGTGTCGCCGGCCGTCTATTACAGCAAGGGGTTCGGTAATCTTTCCACCGGCTGGCTGCGTCCGTTGGCAATCACCGCGCAAGTTGCGCCGACGTTTCCGACGAATGGTGGCGAGCCGCATACGCTTGAGTGGGGGTTCACGTTGCAATACAGCCTGCCGTACCTCGAAAGTTTCGTGAAGGACACGGGCTTGCCGGCGCCGTTTCGCAACATGATTCCGATCGTCGAATTTCCGATGGAAACCTGTCTCGACCGCGGTTGCAGCGGCGAGACGACCGGCACGATCAATCCCGGCATCATCTGGGTTGGCAAGCAAAGCCAGCTCGCGTTTGAGCTGGTGATACCGGTGAACGATCACAGCGGGTCGCACGTTGGCTTCCAGTTGCAATATCATCTTTACTTGGACGACATCTTCCCGTCGTGGGGCCGATGATGAAATTTTCGACTGCGTCTTTCGCATTGCTGGTCGCATTGAGTCTGCCCGCTATCGCGCTGGCGCATGCATTCCTTCAGCACTCGCAGCCGCCGGTGGGTGCGACCATTGCGCAGTCGCCGTCGACGGTCAAAATCTGGTTCAACAGCTATCTCGAACCGTTGTTCAACAAGCTGATCGTCAAGAACAGCGCCGGAAAAATCGTGAGCCAGGGTGAGGCGGAGGTCGATCCGAAAAATCGCGCGTTGCTTGAAGTGGCACTGCCGCCCCTGTCGCCGGGCCAATATCATGTTTACTGGCACGTGACCTCGAAAGACGGCCATCACACCGAAGGCGATTTCACGTTCACTGTCAAAGGCCATTGATGCATGCCGGTGTCGCCGTGGCGGGAAGCACTGAGCGGCTTTGACATCCTGGCAATCAGTCTCGCCGTCGGTGTAGCCGCGGCGCTGCTGTGGTTGTTGCCCGATGCGCAAACCCCTGACGAATGGCGCAGCGATAGTCGCCGCCGATTGCGCCTGCTCCTGATTCTGACGCTGACTCTGCTGACGCTGACCTCGATCGCTACGCTGATCGCGCGCAGCGCCGCAATCAGCGGGGCATCGCTGCTGGACGTCGGGTCGGTCGTGCCGCTGGTGCTGACGCGCACCGATTTCGGGCGAGTCTGGTTTGCGCGCGGCATCGCCGTTGTACTCCTGTGGCTGGTGTGGCTCGCCCTCAAACCGGCGAACCGGCAGCCGAGACTTTATTGGCTGTTGCTTTGCCTGGTGGCCGTTGTCGCGTTCACCCGTAGCGCCACCGGGCATCCCGGCGACCATGGCGATTTCGCGATGCCCGTCTGGTTCGACTGGCTGCACCTGCTTGCGGCGGGACTGTGGGGCGGTGTCGTAATCGCATTCATCGTTGCTGTGCGCCCGCGCCTGCTTTCGGCGCATGCGCTCGTAACTGCGCGTTTTTCAAGCGTCGCGGCCGTGGGATTGGGCCTCGTCGCCGCAACCGGCATCTACAATGCGTGGCATTCGTTGGATGGTTGGGGCTCGCTCTGGACGACGCGCTATGGCGCGATCCTCGATATAAAAGTTGGCCTGGTCATCCTGATGGCGCTGCTCGGCGCGAGCAATCGCTTTTTGTATGTGCCGCGCGTGGTGCGGCAGGACCAGTCCGCGTTGCGGGCGCTCCGGACGCTTGTCGCGCTCGCTGCCTGCGAGGCATTGCTGATGCTTGCCGTCGTTGCAGTGGTCGCGCTACTGATCAATGCGATGCCACCAGCGGATATGTGATGCTCGCTGTCGAACGCCAGAAATCGCATTCGCGCGATTCATTCTGTATCCTCCACGGGTCTTGTCGATGAATCCGTGGATGGGTCGATATGAAACAATTGATTATCTCCGTCGTCCTCGCAGCCGGCGTCATGCTGTCTTGCAGCGCAACTGCCGCACCCGATTCCAAAGCCGTCGCGCAATGGGAGCAATACTCACACAATGTCACGATTTATCGTGACGACTGGGGCATCCCGCACATCTACGGCAAGACCGACGCGGACACTGTTTTTGGCATGGAATACGCTCAGGCCGAAGACGGCTTCGCACGCGTCGAACGTAATTACATTCAGGCGCTGGGGCTGAATGCGGAGGCCGATGGCAAATCCGCCATTTTCGAAAGCCTGCGCATGAAGCTGTTCGTCGACCCGGCGGTAATGAAGGCGAAGTATCGCGCGAGTCCTGACTGGTTGAAGACGCTGATGCAGGCCGCGGCGGCCGGACTCAACTTCTATCTTTACAAGCATCCCGACGTTCACCCGAAGGTCATCGATCATTTCGAGCCTTGGATGATGATGGCGTTCAGCGAGGGCAGCATCGGCGGCGACATTTACATGGCCGTCGATGTGCCGAAGCTGGCGGCGTTTTATGGCGAGCAACGCGCCGTCGCGCGCAACGACAAGTGGGAACTGCCGCAAATCACCGGCTCCAACGGCATCGCCATTTCGCCTTCGATCACGATGGACCATCACGCGCTGCTGCTGATCAACCCGCACGTATCGTTTTATTTCCGCGACGAACTGCAGATGGTCAGCGGCCAGGGCCTCAATGCCTACGGCGCTGTCACCTGGGGTCAGTTTTTCGTCTATCAGGGCTTTAACGCCGGCTGCGGCTGGATGCACACGTCGAGCGGTGTCGAAAACCGCACTCACTACCTTGAGACAATCAAGCAACAGAATGGGCGGTATTACTACAAGTACGGCGACCAGTGGTACCCGGTGAAAACGCGGCGGATCACGGTCGGCTACAAGACGCCACAGGGGATGGCGCACCGGACCTTTACCGCTTATTACACGCGCCACGGACCGGTGATCGGCAAGCAGGGCGACAAGTGGATGACGGTCACGCTGATGCGCACGCCGGAGAAGGCGCTGGTTCAGGATTGGACGCGCATGGAAGCGACCGACTATGCCTCATTCCGCAAGACAATGCAGTTGCACACCAACTCGTCCAACAACACAATCTTTGCGGACTCGAAGGGCAATATCGCCTACTGGCATTCCGACTGGATTCCGGAGCGCAACGACAAGTTTGACTGGTCGAAGCCGGTGGACGGCAGCAACCCGGCGACCGCGCTGCATGGCATCCTGTCGCTGAAGCAGACACCGCACCTGCTGAACCCGCCGAACGGCTGGTTGTACAACTCCAACAACTGGCCATGGTCGGCCGCCGGCAAGTACAGCCCCAAGCGGTCCGATTATCCGAACTATGTCGACAGCGGCACCGAGGAAAGTCCGCGCGGTCACCACGCGCTGCGCCTGTTCACCGGCAGCAAGAACTGGACAATGGCGAAGCTCGCGGCCGCCGACTTCGACAGCTACCTGCCGGCTTTCGCGCACCTGATTCCGGTGCTGATCAAGGCGTACGACGACGCGCCTGCCGACAGCAAACTCAAGGCCAAGCTGGCGCAGCCGATCACGGTACTGCGCCACTGGGACTACCGCTGGGGCATCAATTCCGTGCCGACCTCGCTGGCGGTGTTCTGGGGCACGGACATGTACCACCGGGTTTATGACGCCGCCAGGGCAGCCGACATGTCGCGCCGCGACTACATCGAGCAGCGCGCGAGCGGCAAGCAGTTGCTGGACGCGCTCGCCGCGGCGGTCGACAAGCTGACCGCGGACTTCGGCACGTGGAAAACGCCGTGGGGCCAGATCAACCGCTTCCAGCGTATCAGCAGCGCCATTGAGCCGCACTTCGATGACAGCAAGCACAGCATCGCGATTCCGTTCACTACCTCGCGGTGGGGTTCGCTCGCGGCGTCATGGGCGCGGCCGTATCCGAACACCAAGCGCTGGTACGGCACCGGCGGCAACAGCTTTGTCGCCATCATCGATTTCGGGCCGGAGAAGATTCATGCCTGGGCGGTGCGCGTCGGCGGCGAGAGCGACCACCCGTCGTCGCCGCACTTCAAGGACCAGGCGACGCGGTATGCGCAGGGTAACTTGCGCGTCGTCTATTACTACAAGTCGCAGCTCAAGGGGCATACCGAGCAGCAATATCATCCGGGAGCCGAGATGCAGCGTTAGGGGCGGGTGACGGATTCGCCGTCGCCGCCTATCATTACGCGCTACACCAATATTCGGGGCTATCTCACCTGAAGCGCTCGCTTTTCAGATCGACATCGCTGGTCGGCGGAATGACGCTCTTGTCGCGCGTGCTGGGATTCGCGCGCGACGTGACGTTCGCACAGATTTTCGGCGCCGGCGTCGTCATGGACGCGTTCTTCGTCGCGTTCAAGATTCCGAACTTCATGCGCCGGCTGTTTGCCGAGGGCGCGTTCTCGCAGGCTTTCGTCCCGGTGCTTGGCGAGGTGAAAGCCCAGGGCGGGGAGGCCGAAGTCCGCGATTTTATCAATCGCGTCTGCGGCACGCTGAGCCTCGTGCTTGCCATCGTCACCGCAATCGGCATCGTCGCCGCGCCGATCTTCATTTATATCTTTGCCCCCGGTTTCACCGACGATCCAAACCGCTACGCGTTGTCGGTCGCGATGCTGCGGCTGACGTTCCCGTACCTGCTGTTCATCTCGCTGACGGCGCTCGCCGGCGGCATTCTGAACACTTACGGGCGCTTCGGCGTGCCGGCGTTCACGCCCGTCATTCTGAATATCATTCTGATCGCCGCCGCGATATGGCTGGCGCCGCTGCTGCCGCGTCCGGGGCTGGCGCTGGCATGGGGCGTTCTGATTGCGGGCGCGGTGCAACTGGCATTCCAGGTGCCGTTCCTGTGGCGGCTGCGCTTGCTGCCACGGCCGCGTCTTGCCGGTCGGCACCCGGCGGTGCGGCGGACGCTCCGGCTGATGCTGCCGGCGTTGTTCGGGTCGTCGGTCTCGCAGATCAACATGCTGGCCGATACCCTGATCGCGTCGTTTCTGGTCACCGGCAGCGTGAGCTGGCTGTACTATTCTGACCGGCTGATGGAATTCCCCCTCGGTGTGTTCGCGATTGCTCTCGCCACCGTGATTCTCCCCGGTCTCTCGGCGCACCACGCTGAACGCAAGCCGGAAGCGTTTTCGGCGACGCTCGATTGGGCGCTCCGGCTCGCGCTGGTTGTCGTGCTGCCGGCGGCTGTCGGTCTGTTCATGCTTGCCGGGCCGTTGATCGCGACGCTGTTCCGCTACGGCGAGTTCGGCACCCATGACGTGCAAATGGCGCAGTGGAGTTTGATGGCTTATTCCGTGGGGCTGGTCGGGTTCACGCTGGTCAAGATTCTGGCGCCGGGGTATTACGCGCGCCAGGATATTCGTACGCCGGTCCGGGTTGGCGTTATCGCTGTCGTGGCCAATATCGTGTTCAATGCGGCGATTACGGCGCCGCTGGCGCTATTGGGGTTTCGTGCGCCGCATGCGGGGCTTGCGCTGTCGACATCGCTGGCTGCGTTTGTGAATGCCGGGCTGTTGTATTGGGGGTTGCGCCGCAGCGGCGTTTACCGCGCCGCCGGCGGGTGGCTGTTGTTGATTATCCGGGTAGTGGTTGCGAATGCGGCGATGGCGGTGATGCTGGCGTTTGGCGTCGGGCCGTTGTCATTGTGGTTTGGGTGGTCGGGGTTGGGGCGGGCCTGGCATTTGGCGGTGTGGGTTGTTGCGGCGGTGGCAGTATATTTTGGCGTCCTGGCATTGATCGGCTTGCGGCCACGGCATCTCCGGGCGGCGGGGGATTAATCCGCTATCTGGGTGAAGACTCATTATTGAGAATAGTTGACAATGCCGATGCACCGACTCGTCTCTACTACTACACCGCGGTTAATCGGGGCCAAGTTAATTGGCGGCGCTTTGATCACCAGAGGCGATCAGTCCGTGCTCCAGGTAGGGCGCAATTTTGCCCAAGGGACTTCAGTTTTGTTGGAGAACGAAAAGTGAAATGGTACCCGATCGTGTTACTACTCGCGCTGTCACCGCTCTGCTATGCGGCTGACCATGGTCTCGATCAATGTAGCATGACGGGTGAAAATCCGGCATGGCTGTTGGTAAAAAATAACCGGGATAATATCACCGCGAAACAGATCGCGACCAAGCAATCCGACTTGCCAAAGGATGTCTTGACCAACGCGGTGACATTTGGATACAAAGAGCTCGTAATAAAATTATTAAAAGATAAAAAGTTGGTTAAATTGCATGGTGGCAATGCGTTAATGGCAGCGGCTGCAATGGGGAGGCTAACCATTTCAGCTATCTTAATCAAAAGCGGCATTTCACCTAACGCAATCAGCGATATTGGAACTACACCAATATACGGTGCTGTTCAGTATGGTTGTTCTGACGAAGTTAAATTTTTGATTCGGCATGGGGCAAATGTGAATTACAAGAACCCTCGTTTCGGACCCCACTCAAATACGTTGATGATTGAAGCGATAGCTGATAGGCATTATGTGATCGCGGCAATTCTTTTGAAGAATGGGTATCGTCCCAGTGACGCGGAATTGCAATCTATAAGATCCATCTTGGCTCGAGGATACAACTTCTCGGTTTGGAACTACCTGTTTGCCGGGCTTTACGACGAGAGAGTGCGCAATCATTAAAAGAAGAAAATACCGTGCTTGACTCACCAGCAGCGAGGGAACTTATCGGCCGTTGACACGACACGAGTTGTAAGGGCAATGGCTGAAACCATGGAGAATTCATACGTTGAAGTTACAGAGCGCGAACTGGGACTGAGGCGCAGAACTGGTCCATGAGTCGTGCGATGCCTTTGCGTTTAGCGATGTTGAGGCATCGTTCCCGTATAATAGACAATTCTCCTGACCTGATTATGGGGGCTGCGCCTATCGCTCCGTCGTTAGCTTCTTTATTGGGTTTCTTTCCGTATAATTCCCCAATTTTAAGACGGTTTGTCAATGGAGCTGATTCGCGGCCTGCACAATTTGCGCGCGCGCCACCGCGGCAGCGCCGTCACGATCGGCAATTTCGACGGCATGCACCTGGGCCACCAGGCGATGCTCCGCCAGTTGCGCGAGCGGGCCCGGGCGCTGGGCG
>DASSBR010000068.1:0-29250 GCA_035698525.1 Gammaproteobacteria bacterium | reverse complement strand
TAGAGGTTGGTGAACCAGCGCTCGAACGGAATATCGAAACCGGCCTTGACCATGTGGTCATGCACGCGCTCGCGAAAGTAATGCGATGAGTAATGCGGCAGGAAAAAGTCGATGTCATCCAGCGACAGACCTTTCAACCGCGCCAGTTCGCGCAGCGGCCGCTCGACCGTGTAATACATGACGTGTTCGTTAAGCTGCTTCACATCCTGCTTGAGCGTAAACACGGAATGAGGTGCCCATTCCGTGGGATCGTACGTCGGCCAACCGCGGAGGCGGCCATCTTCCAGTTTTTCCGCGCCGCCGTACATGCACGCCGGCTGCTCATTGGCGTACGAGCGCTCGGCGATCCATTCGAGGCGCAGCGACAGGCCGTTCGCGGCTGGTTGCGGCTCGATCAGCGCGGCGCCCGCGCCGTCCGACAACATCCACCGGATGAAATCCTTCTGGAAGGCCATGGCGCCATTTTTTTCCAGCGCCGCGATGCGTGCATCGCTTTCCGGCTGAAAATTGCGCGCATGCATGACGACCGACGGCGTTTCGGAGCCGGCGCTGACCGCATGCTCGAATTCGCCGCTTCTTACACCCAGCATGGCATATTTCATGGCTGAGGTGCTGCTGATGCAAACCCCCGACGTCGTGAGGGTTTCACAGGGCGGAATGCCCAGTTCGCCGTGCACCATGTTCGTATGTCCCGGCACCAGTTGGTCTGCAAAAGTCGTGCCGCAGGCCAACAGGTCGATCCGGTCGAGATCGAAATGATCGTTCCGTAGCGCCCGAATCGCCTCTGCCGTAAGCTGCGCGTTCGTATGCGACGGCTTGCCGGTCGCCGGGTCGATGACGTAATAGCGCTGCTTGATGCCGTTGGAGCGCAGCACCGTGCGCCGCGCACGCGACGGCTGGCCGTTGATCATGCCCAGCACGGTTTCCATTTCGTCGTTCGCGACGGGCGCGTTCGGCAGAAACGAGGAGAGGTTGGTGATGTAAGCTTCGCCTGTCATTTTCATTCCGAAGTCGCACAGCCCGATGGCTGGCTGAAATAGGCCTCCTGGGCCGCGATCCGCTGGCGCATTACCGGCGCCAACAACGTCTTGAGCAGGGCGCTGACGGGCAGCACTGTAATCAGCAACGTGACCAGAAACAGGATGTAAACTGCCACGACCGGTTGGCGCTGCCACGCGCCACACGGTCCCAGCTTGCGCAACAGCGCGCCCCACGCAAGGAATCCGCGCTGCGCGGCGTGTTCCGTTGCGATCAGGCGCGTATTGACGCGCACAGCATCGAGCCCGCGCAACAAGCCCTCGTCCAGTGGCAGATCGTGCTCGAGTGCATCGCGCATGCGCTCACCGAAACGCCGGCTGTCGCGGATCTGCTCCGGCTTGACCCCTGCCCGCGGAAGCAGTCCGCCGAGCAGTGGCCCGCGCAGGCCTGTCAGCATCCACACCGGGGTCGCAAAAAAGCTGCCGATGCTGCCAGCTTCGTCCACCATCGCGATGTTGCCGACCAGCCTGGCGCCGCAGTCCGCGAGCAGCGCTTTCGTTCGCTCCTGCGCCATCAGCCACATATCGCGGCAGCCGATCACCGTCACCACGGGCGTGTCCTTCAGGACTGCCCGCGCCACCGGGTCTTTCAAAAAGCCGACGGTCGGGCCGGAGGGCGACAGAAACCATACCTGGTAACCGAGAATGACCAGCTCGAAATGCTCGTTCGGGTCGAGGTCCAGCGGCTCCATCTCCGGCGGATCGAGGTAAATCGACTCCGGAAATGTGTCAAAAAACCGCAAAATCGGCCAGGGGAAGGGGTAGGGGCGACGGGGCTTGAGTACCAGATGGCGATACTCGACATGCTCACTCTCGGCAAGCGGAGCCGTCAGATTGTCGACGATGTCAGTCAATTGCCCACTCGGCGAGCCGTAGTGGACAACCAACACCTTCTTTCGCGCCACCCCTGAATCTCCCTCCGCACTACCATTGAATCGGCAGTGGAGCCCATAGTTTACTTCACGGCGCGCCGCCATCGTAGCCCCGGCAGTCGCCGATTCGCAGCCGGACAGCCTTGACCCGTCACCCCTCATTCCCGGATAATTCGCAGTCCGCAGCGCCCGTAGCTCAGCTGGATAGAGTACCTGGCTACGAACCAGGTGGTCGGGAGTTCGAATCTCTCCGGGCGCGCCATTTCTTCGAATTTGCTGCACACTGCAAGCTGCGTGTAGCTTCGGGTAGCGAAGATTCGAAATCCCGACATATAAATCGGTGTTCGACAAATTCGCCGGGAGCGAATTTGAACCGCGGAAGGCGGGCCCCGAAGGGGCGAAGGGCAGGATGCCCGGAGTAATCTCTCCGGGTGCCCCTAAAAAAATTTCTGTAGCATGGAAGCTACATATCTGTTTTGGTCCGAGCAAACATCCACGACAGGAGCTTCCGGATGCACCGCAAAACCATCTCCACAGTCATAGGCATATTGGCAATGAGCACGTTGGCCGCATCGCCCGCCCTGGCGAAAGACAGCGCGGCGCATGAAAACCCGTTGATGACACCGAGCCCGCTGCCGTTCCACGCGCCGCGTTTCAACAAGATCAAGGACAGCGACTTCAAGCCTGCGATTGAAGCGGGCATGAAGGAGCAGTTGGCAGAGGTCAAGCAGATCGCCAACAATCCTGAGCCGCCGACCTTTGGGAACACGCTGGTTGCGTTGGAGAAAAGCGGCCAGTTGCTGAATCACGCCACGAATGTCTTCTATCTGCTGACGGGCGCCAATACCAATCCGACCTTGCAGAAGGTTCAACAGGAAGTCGCGCCGGAACTTGCCGCCCACTACGATGCCATCTTCCTCAACCCGAAACTGTTCTCGCGCGTCAAGGCGATTTACGAAAAGCGCGACCAGCTCAAGCTCGATCACGAATCCGAGCGGCTGATTACGTATTACTACAATGAATTTGTTCATGCCGGCGCCAATCTGTCGAAAGCCGACAGCGACAAGCTTAAGAAGCTGAACGAAAAGGCAGCCAAACTCAGCGCCGAATTCGAAAATCGTCTGCTCGCCGCGACCAAGGCCGGTGCGCTGGTAATCGACAACAAGGCCAAACTTGCCGGTTTGAGCGATAGCGAGATTGCCGCCGCCAAACAGGCTGCGAAGGCCCGCGGGCTCGAGGGCAAGTGGGTCATTCCGCTGCAGAACACGACGCAGCAGCCGGCGCTGACTTCTCTCAAGGATCGCGCGACACGCGAGAAGCTTTTCATCGCGTCGTGGACGCGCTCCGAACACGGCGACAAGAACGACACGCGCCACGTCGTGCAGGAACTCGCGGCGGTGCGGGCCGACAAGGCCAAGCTGCTGGGTTATCCGGATTATGCCGCCTGGAAGCTGACCGACCAGATGGCGAAAAAGCCGTCAACGGTCGAAGCCTTCCTCGGCAAGCTCGTGCCGCCGGCGACCGCGAAGGCGCGCAAGGAAGCGGCCGACATCCAGGACATGATCAACAAGACCGGTGGCGATTTCACGCTGGAGCCGTGGGACTGGAATTTCTATGCGGAAAAAGTGCGCAAGGCGCGCTTCAATCTGGACCAGTCGAAAATCAAGCCGTACTTCGAGCTTGACCGCGTTCTCAAGGATGGCGTGTTTTACGCGGCGCACCTGCTTTACGGCCTGACGTTCAAGGAACGCCACGACATCCCGGTGTATCAGAAAGATGTGCGCGTGTTCGAGGTGCTGGACAAGGACGGGTCCTCGATCGGCTTGTTTTATGCCGACTATTTCAAGCGCGACAACAAGGGCGGCGGTGCGTGGATGAGCAACATCGTCACGCAGTCGAAACTGTTGCACCAGAAGCCGGTGATTTACAACGTCGCGAACTTCACCAAGCCCGCGCCCGGCCAGCCGGCGCTGCTGACCTACGACGACGTGACGACAATGTTCCACGAGTTCGGCCACGCCTTGCACGGGTTCTTCGCGGATCAGGAGTATCCGAGCCTGTCGGGCACGTCCGTCGCGCGCGACTTCGTCGAATTCCCGTCGCAGTTCAACGAGCATTGGGCGCTGTATCCGAAGGTGCTGAAGCACTACGCGATCAACTACAAGACAGGCGAGCCAATGCCGCAGGAGCTGATCGACAAGATCAAGAAAGCGTCGACCTTTAACCAGGGTTATGCGTTGACGGAACTGCTCGCCGCCGCGCAACTCGACATGGCCTGGCACATGCTGCCGGCTAGTGCGCCGCTGCAGAACGTCGATCAGTTCGAAGTGAAGGCGCTGAAGAACGCGGACATCTACATGCCGAATCAGGTGCCGCCGCGTTATCGCTCGACCTATTTCGAGCACATCTGGGGCAATGGCTATGCGGCCGGTTACTATGCCTATTTGTGGACAGAAATGCTGGCCGACGACGCGTTCGCGTGGTTCGAGGAAAATGGCGGTCTCACGCCGGACAACGGCCAGCGCTTCCGCGACATGGTGCTGTCGCGCGGCAATACCGAAAATCTGGAAAAGATGTACGAGGATTTCCGCGGTGGTCCGCCGAGCATCGACGCGATGATTCAGGACCGCGGGCTGATCATCAAGCACTGATAAACGTTGTGTAGGCCGGCACGGTTTCGTGTCGGCCTACATCGAATCGAGCTTCCGCTTCAGCAGTTCGACGTTCCGGGTATTCGCTTTATAGCCGGCGTCCAACAAATCTCCCAGCACCGGAATCAGGCCGGTTGCAAAGTCGATGCCGATGTTGCCCAACATCCGAACGATCGTGCCGGTGGGCGCGCCGAGTCGTCGAGCTTGCAGCACAATCCATAACGACAAGCCCGCGCTGACGGCATCGCCCGCGCCGGGTATCAGGCCAATCAAGGGATCAAGGCCGAAACGCCACCGCGTTCCGGGAAAGCGGAATTGGCCATCCAGGAGCTTCGCGACCCGCGCGAGCCGCCTGAATTGCATGCTGTCCGATGGTGCGGTCAACGGCAGGAGCCGCTAGGCCGCGGCAGCCTTTTCTTCTGCCGTTTCCATTTGTTCAAGCGTTACCGCGACGGCGTGAATCACCGCAGCGATTCGCACGGCGCTCTGCACGGACTGCGTGCCGAGACCTTGCTGTCGCAGCGTTTTTTCGTGCGAGTCCATGCATGTGCCGCACCCGTTGATCGCGGATACCGCCAGGCAGGCCAGCTCGAAATCGGCCTTGTCCATACCCGGGCGGGCGATTACGTTCATGCGCAGACCTGCCCGCAGCCCCGCGTATTCCGCGTCGCTGACCAGGTGCGTGAAGCGGTAATACACATTATTCATACCCATCACGGCCGCCGCCGCGCGGGCGCCATCGAGTTTATCGGACTCCGCGTGATCCGCTGCGAAAACCGCTACGGATTCCGTTAATGGCTGGTAACGCGCGGCCACCGCCGAGGCAAGCGCGATCAGCGCAATCTGCTTCTGCGTGAGCCCGGGCGCACCGCCCTCGCTTAGTACCGACTCCAGGTTTAGCCGCAAGTCTTTGGCGTAGGCCGGCAGTTGCGATCGAAGTTGTTCAAGATTCATTTGTGCCTCCAAGACTTGGCCCTCTCCCCCGAGGGAGAGGGCAGGGTGAGTGAATTGATTGGATCCCCTCATCCCCACCTTCTCCCTGAGGGAGAAGGAGCAAGAGAGTTACGCGACCTTCAAGGTTTCCTCGCCCTGCTGCCAGTTGCACGGGCACAGCTCGTCGGTCTGCAGTGCGTCAAGCACCCGCAGCACTTCAGCCGGATTGCGGCCGACGCTGCCTTCGGTGACGTAGACGAAGCGGATGATGCCTTCCGGGTCGACCAGGAATGCAGCGCGGCGGGCGACGCCCTCGTCGTCGAGGATGCCCAGCGCGCTGGTCAGGTCCTTGCGGATGTCGGCCAGCATCGGGAAGGGCAGGTCGCGTAGGTCGTCGTGGCTGCGTCGCCATGCAAGGTGCACGTGTTCGCTGTCCGTGCTCGCCGCCAGGATCTGGCAGTCCCGATCCTCGAACTGGTCGTTCAGATCCGCGAAGCCCTTGATTTCGGTCGGGCAGACGAACGTGAAGTCTTTCGGGTAAAAGAACACGCAGGTCCACTGACCCTTGTATGTATCATTGCTGACTTCGGTAAACGCATTGTCGAGCTTGTCGATTGCAACCGTCGCCTGCAGCTTGAATTCGGGAAATTTGTCTCCAACAGTTAGCATAATGTCCTCCGGGTGGATGAAGATGGAACCGCTTTTGCGTCCGTGCAAACAAAGATAAGGCCGGCCACTTGATTATTCAAATGAATTATATTTATTGTATCTATAGGCTAACCCTATGAACCTCAGAGACCTGCAATATCTGGCAGCGCTGGCGGAACACGGCCATTTCGGCCGCGCGGCCGAGGCCTGTTTCGTCAGCCAGCCGACCTTGTCCACCCAGATCAAAAAGCTGGAGGACGAACTGGGCGTGACGCTGGTGGAACGCGGCTCGCGCCAGGCATTGCTGACGGAGGCGGGCAACGCGGTTCTGGAACGCGCGCGCACGGCGCTTGCGGATGTCGATGAAATCCGGCGCATTGGGAAGCGAATGCGCGACCCCGAGTCGCAAACGGTCCGGCTGGGCATCTTCCCGACGCTCGGGCCCTACCTGTTGCCGCACGTGCTGCCGGCCGTGCGCGAGCGCTTCCCGCGGCTCGAACTGCTGCTGGTCGAAGAGAAAACCGAGGCGATTTTGACCCGTCTGCGCGAGGGCCGTCTCGACGCTGTCGTGGTTGCGCTGCCGGTCCCGGATGAGGGCCTGCGGACGACGTTCCTGTTTGAAGAGCCGTTCGTGCTGGCTGTGCCGGCGGATCACCCGCTGGCGGAAAAGGCGTCGGCGGTGGTCGAGGATTTGATCGGCCGTAACCTGTTGCTGCTCGAAGAAGGCCATTGCTTGCGGGACCAGGCGCTCGAAGTCTGCCACCTCGCCGGCGCCAGCGAGCGCGGCGGCTTTCGGGCGACCAGCCTGGAGACACTGCGCTACATGGTCGCCGGCGGCGCAGGGATCACGTTGCTGCCAGTATTGGCGACTCAGCCCCCCACCGCGCCGGTGGAGGGCTTGCGGCTCATCCCGTTTCGCACGAATGCGCCCCACCGCCGGATCGCAATGCTGTGGCGCGATAGTTCATCAATCTCCGGGTTGCTCGGCGAACTGGCTGAGTTATTTCAGTCGCTGCCGCCGGCGTTGCTTCAAAGCAAACGCCGGCCGGCGACGGCCAGCCCACAGAACGATCGCCGCGCCAAGAAAAAATAGCGGAAGCGGCGATGGTTCCGGAACCGCCACGGCTGGAATCGTTGACGGGTCCAGCACCCAGCGGCCAGTGGCGCCGCTGCAATAGGGATACACCATATCCTGCCAGCATCCTTCGTCCGTGACCCATGTGCCGACCTCCCAGTCGCCAGGGGTTCCGCCAACTTGCACACTGCCGGTGTAATCCTCGCCGTACAGAGAACCACTCAAAAGCCCGCTGCTGGTGATGTCCAGCCTTGCGTTCAGCTTGGAAAACGACTCCGGCGCCGGTGTGCCATACACTGGTGTCAGGCCGTTAACTGCGAAGTTGAATGCCAGAATAGGGCTGTCCGCCACCGACGGTAAACATCCCCCACCGAATGACGCGCAGATCTGAGTCAGATCAATATGGCTGCTCAGCCAAGCCTCGTTCGATATTTCGAGCGTGCCGGAAGACGACGAAATGGTCGGTGAAGTGGTGAGCTGTTGCCAGTGATAAATGACACCGGCGGAAGCGGTCGCGCTCAGGCAGCCGGCAGCGGCGATGAAGAGTCCTGTCCAAATCGATTTTTTCACAATGATCCCTTTGCGGGCGCCATACCCGCGATTCCCGGTTGTGTGCGGGACGATGCAAGATCAGTGCCAGAGAGGGAAACCGCCGCAAGTTCAAATGCTTACGTGGGGTGCGCTCTTCGACTGGAACATGTTCTGTCAAATATTCCGACACTGCTATGCCAAGAATTACCAGCCGGACATCGAGTAGGGCCTGCTCCGGGGCGCCACTGCCCATGCCTTGTTGGGTTGTGTCTGCATGTGGAATTCAAGCGTGCCGCCGGTGGTGATTTCATCCTGGCGGATAAACGTTCGGTTGAGCGGTTTGCCATTCAACGTCACGCTGCCGATGTAGGGACGGGCAGCATCCAGATCGTCGGCGATCACCGTGAAGTCCTTGCCGTTCGGCAGGTGGAGCGTCGCGCGCTTCACGAACGGCCGGCCGATGACGTACTCGTTGCTGGCCGGCGTCACCGGATAAAAGCCGAGCGCGGTAAAGACGAGCCACGCGGACATCTGGCCGCAGTCGTCGTTGCCGGGCAGGCCTTTCGGGCCGGCGTGATATTGGCTGTCGACGATCTCGGTCAACCGCTTCTGCGCCAGCCACGGCGCGCCCGCGTAGTCGTATAAATACGCGATGTGCTGGCTGGGTTCGTTGCCCTGCGCGTAATAGCCGATCAGGCCCGAAATATCTTCGACGTTGGCGAACTCCTTCGGATCGACCTTGGCGTCGAACACGTGGTTCAGTTTGGCAATCAGCTTGTCTTCGCCGCCGAGCGCGCCAATCAGCCCCGCGATGTCCTGCGGTTCGTACCACGAGTACTCCCACGCGTTGCCTTCCGTGTAGTCCGCGTTGTAGCCGGCCGCCGCGGGGTCGAACGGCGTGCGGAACTCACCGTCGCTCTTGCGCGCGCGCGAAGCCGGTCTTTTTGTCGAACACGTTGCGCCAGTTGCCGGCGCGTTGGTAGAAGCGCTTCGCGATGTCCTTGCGCCCCATCGCTTCGGCCATGCGCGCGATGGTCCAGTCGTCGAACGCGTATTCGAGCGTCTTCGACGCGCCTTCCGGTTCCTTGTCGATCGGCACATAGCCGAGCTTCATGTAATCCGCGAGATCGTCGTAAGGACCGTACGTGGCGCTCGCGACCATCGCTTTCAGCGCCGCGTCGGCTGAATAGCCGCGGATGCCTTTCATATAGGCATCGGCGATAACCGGGACCGCGTGATAGCCGATCATGCACCAGGTTTCCTGCCCCTGAAACTGCCAGATCGGCAGGATGCCGTACGGGCTTTCCTGCTGTGATGCGAGGAAGGAATTGATGAAGTCATTGGTGCGTTGCGGCGGCTGAATCAGCATCAGCAGCGGGTGCTCGGCGCGGTAGGTGTCCCAAAGCGAATAGGTGGAATAGAACGTGAAATCCTTCGCTTGGTGCACCTGGTTGTCCGGACCGCGATAGCGGCCGTCGGCGTCCATCGCAAGGTTTGGCGCGATCATCGCGTGATACAACGCCGTGTAGAGCATCGTCTCCATCGCGGGCGTGGCGTCGATGTCGACTACCGACAGCGCCTTGGTCCAGGCCGCTTTCGCCGCTTCGCGCGTGGCGTCGAAATTCCAGCTCTTGAGCGTGTCGAGGTTGCGAATGGCATTCGCTTCGCTAACCGGCGAGATGGCGACCTTGACCAGCAGCGGTTGCGTCAGTTTGCCGAAGTCGAACACACCGATCGTGCCGCGCCCGGCAATCTGCGCGCGCGCCGCCGGGTCGTGGTTGGCGGGCGGCGGAAAGCCGTTGTAAGCGACCTTGCCTTCGCGGTCATAAAGTTCGTGCCCAGTCATCGGCTGCGAAAAACGCATCGCGAAATACAGCTTGCGATCTGGCGCCCACCCGCGCGTCGCGCGGTAGCCGGTGATCGTGCCGTCGGGGTGGACGCGGATGCGCGACCACAGCACCTTGCCGGGATAGTTGTAAATGCTGGAGCGCAGGTCGAGCAACACGTGCGCGGGTTTGCCGTGCGGAAACCGGTAGCGGTGCAGGCCGACGCGCTTCGTCGCTGTCAACTCGACGCGAATGCTGTAGTCGGCCAGCGTGACGGCGTAATAGCCGGGTTCGGCCACCTCGGTCTTATGGCTGAAACGGGACCGGTAGCCGCTGTCGGGATTGGTGACTGTGCCGGGGTCAGGCTTCACCGCGCCCGCGATCGGCATAATCAGCACATCGCCGAGATCGGAATGACCGGTGCCGGAAAAGTGCGTGTGCGAAAAGCCGCGAATGGTGTGGTCGTCGTAACGATAGCCGGCCGCCCAGGCGTAACTTTTATGAAAATTGCGGATGCGCGTGTCGGGGCTGAGCTGGATCATCCCGAACGGTACGGTCGCGCCGGGAAACGTGTGGCCATCGCCGCCGGTGCCGATGAATGGATCGACGGACTGGTAAGCTTTGTTGGCGGCGGCGGGAAAGGATGCCATAACGGATAACGCGAGAATTGCAGGGACGACTTTGCGGACGGCGGCCATCGGCGACTCCAGTACGAAAGATTTTGACACGGTAGCGCGCTCCGGCTAACGTGCGTCGAACGCCAACCTTAATACACGCGTAACGTCCTTGTCATCGAACGCCCCCTCCGCAGCGCCGCAACACGCTACCACGAACAACGGTGCGCTTGCGGTCGTCACCGCCATCTTTTTCATGTGGGGTTTTCTGACCAGCCTCAACGATGTGCTGATTCCGCACTTGAAGGCGGTGTTTTCGCTGAACTACACCGAGATCATGTTGGTGCAGTTTACTTTTTTTGGCGCATACTTCGTGATGTCGCTGCCATCTGGCAAAGTGGTTTCGCTGGTCGGCTACAAGCGGGGCATTGTCATCGGCCTGCTGGTCGCGGGAGCCGGGGCGCTGCTGTTTTACCCTGCTGCCGCATTGCCATCATACCCGCTGTTTCTTGGCGCATTCTTCATTCTGGCGAGCGGCATCACATTGCTGCAGGTCGCCGCCAACCCTTACGTCAGCCTGCTGGGCCCGGAGCGCACCGCGTCGAGTCGCCTGAACCTGGCCCAGGCGCTGAACTCGCTGGGGACGACGCTGGCGCCCAAATTCGGCGGCATGCTGATTCTGTCGGGCGCGGTGCTGGGCGCGGCCGAACTGGCGAAGCTGCCGAGCGCGCGGCAGGCCGCCTATCACGCGGCGCAGGCGCAGGCCGTCCAGGTGCCTTACATCGGGCTCGCGATTGTGCTGATCGTACTCGCGATCATCGTCGCGTTATTTCGCCTGCCGTCGCTGAGCGTTGAGGAAGACAGCCGGACGGGAACCTTCCGCGACGCGCTCAGGCACCGGCATTTGCTGCTCGGTGTGATCGGCATTTTCGTTTACGTCGGTGCGGAAGTCTCCATCGGCAGCTTCATGATCAATTACATCGCGCTGCCGGAGATTGGCAACATGCCGGTCGCGCGCGCGGCGAATTACGTGGCGCTTTATTGGGGCGGGGCGATGGTCGGCCGCTTTATCGGCGCGCTCGTGTTGCAAAAGGCAGACCCGCGTAAACTGCTTGGCATCGTCGCGATGATTGCCGCACTGCTTGTCGTCATCACGATGCTGAGCACCGGCTCGATTGCCGTATGGACGATTGTCACGATCGGCCTGTTCAACTCGATCATGTTTCCGAACATTTTCACGCTCGGCATCGAACGCATGGGCGCATTGACGAATCGCGCGTCGAGCCTGCTGATCATGGCCATCGTCGGCGGCGCCGTCATTCCTGAACTGCAAGGCGCGCTCGCCGATACGATCGGCATACATCATGCCTTCGCGCTGCCGCTGCTGTGCTATCTGTATGTCGTGTTTTATGGCTTCAGAGGCTCACGCATCCGTGCCTGACATCGTCTGCTTTGGCGAAGCGCTGATCGACTTCCATGCCGAGACATTGGCGGAGGGTCCGCCGCGCTTCGTGCAGTACGCCGGCGGCGCGCCGGCCAATGTTGCAGTGGCCGTGGCGCGGCTCGGTGGCCGCGCGGCCTATGTCGGCATGCTCGGGCGCGACATGTTCGCCGATTTTCTGCTGCGGGAGTTCGAGGAGGCGGGTGTCGACACGCACTACATCGTCCGCACCGGTGAGGCCAATACCGGGCTTGCCTTTGTGGCGCTGGACGAAGACGGCGAACGTCGTTTCAGTTTTTATCGGCCGCCGGCGGCCGACCTGCTGTTCCGGCCAGCGCATTTCGACGTGGCATGCTTCGATTCACTCGCCGTCTTTCATGCCTGTTCCAACAGCCTCACCGAAGCGGCCATCGCCGACACGACGCTTGATGGCATGCAGCGCGCGCGCCGCGCCGGCGCGCTGGTCAGCTTTGACATGAATTTGCGGCCGGCGCTGTGGCCCCAGGATGCCGATGCCCGGCCACGTGTGTGGGCGGCCCTGCACGAAGCCGACCTGGTCAAGCTGTGCCGCGAGGAACTGGCCTTCCTGGCGGAGCCTTCGGGCGGCGAAGAAGCCGTGCTGAACCGGCTTTGGCAAGGGGCGACGCGGCTCGTCGTCGTGACCGATGGCGCCGCGCCGATCCGCTGGTTCACGCGGGAACGGCAAGGTTCGACAGAGATCTACAATGTGCGGGCGATTAACACGAATGCTGCCGGCGACGCCTTTGTCGGCGGATTGCTCTTGCAACTGGCGGAGCGACGCGTCGGCACGGACGGCCTGGCCGCCTTCGCCACGGATGACACACGCCTGCGGTTCGCGGCCGCCTGCGGCGCGCTCGCCGTGACGCGGCACGGCGCGTTCAGCGCCATGCCGATGCTTGACGAGGTTCGGGCACTGATGGCATCGAACGCATGACGGCTTTACCCAATTTCAATTCGCCCGACTTCCTGCGCGACCATATCGCGCAAACCATGGCGTTCTATCACCCCCGCGCCATCGATCCGCAAGGCGGTTTTTTTCACTACTTCAAGGACGACGGCACGATTTACGACAAGCGCCATCGTCACCTTGTCAGCAGCACGCGCTTCGTTTTCAACTACGCGATGGCCGCCCGCGAATTCGACAATGCGGTCTATCTCGACGCGGCGCGCCACGGGTTGCGCTATCTGCGTATGGTGCACCGGGACGACGCCAGTGGCGGCTACGCCTGGACGCTGCTGGACGGGCAGCCGGAGGATCGCACGAACCACTGCTACGGCACGGCATTCGTTTTGCTGACTTACGCCACCGCGCTCGCTGCCGGCATCGACGAAGCCGCCGGTTGGCTGGCCGAAACCTGGGCGCTGCTGGAACAGCATTTCTGGGACGAAAGCGCGGGTCTGTATCGCGATGAAGCCGACGCCAATTGGCACTTCTCACCCTACCGCGGTCAGAACGCCAACATGCATCTGTGCGAGGCGCTGAGCGCAGCCTTTGAAGCGACCGGTGAGCGGCGTTATCTGGACCGGGCGCTAACGCTGGCCGACAACATGACCCGCCGCCAGGCGGCCAAGGCCGGCGGCTTTATCTGGGAACACTACGACGCGGCGTGGGAAGTCGACTGGGACTACAACCGCGACAATCCGCGCCACCTGTTCCGGCCGTGGGGTTTTCAGGCGGGGCACCAGACCGAATGGGCCAAGTTGCTGCTGATGCTTGATCGCCATCTCGATGAGCCCTGGCTCGCGCCGCGTGCGCGGGAGTTGTTCGACGCCGCGCTCGCCCGCGCGTGGGACGATGAATTTGGCGGCATCGTCTATGGCTTCGCGCCGGACGACAGCGTGTGCGACGCCGACAAGTACTATTGGGTGCAGGCGGAATCGCTGGTCGCCGCGGCGCTGCTCGCGAAGCGCACCGGCGAAACGCGATACGACGATTGGTACGATCGGCTCTGGGCGTACGCGTGGCGGCATTTCGTCGATCACGAGTACGGCGCGTGGTATCGCATTCTCGACCGCGAGAATGGCAAATACAGCGACGAAAAAAGCCCCGCCGGCAAAACCGATTACCACACGATGGGCGCATGCCACGAGTTACTACGGATTTTTCGCGCGGGAGATGAGCAATGAAACGGCTGCCGGTGATTTTGATGCTGATTGTTCTGGCGGCACCCGCTGCGGCGCAACAGCACATCGACAAAGCGGCAATGGCCGCACGGGTCAAAGCCGAATTTCTGCACGCCTGGAAAAACTACGAACGCTATGCGTGGGGCCATGACGAACTGCGTCCGCTGAGCCAAAAGCCATACGACTGGTACGGCCAGTCACTCATGATGACGCCGGTCGACGCGCTCGACACGCTCGTGCTGATGGGCTTGGACAAGGAAGCCGCGAAAGACCGCAAGCTGATCGACACGCGGTTGTCGTTCGACAAGGACATCTACGTCAAGAACTTCGAGATCACGATCCGCCTGCTCGGTGGGCTGCTGTCGGGCTACGAACTGACTCATGACCAGCGGCTGCTGGCGCTCGCGGACGATCTCGGCAAGCGGTTGTTGCCGGTGTTCGACTCGCCAACCGGGCTGCCGTACCAGTACGTCAATCTGCGCACCGGCAAGACGCGCGGCGTGGAAACCAATCCGGCCGAGACCGGCACGCTGCTGCTTGAATTTGGCACGCTGAGCAAGCTCACCGGCAATCCGGTGTATTACCGCAAAGCCAAACAGGCGCTTGTCGAGACGTACAAACGCCGTTCGTCCATCGGGCTCGTCGGCAGCAGCATCAATGTCGAAACCGGCAAGTGGACCGACAGCGATTCGCATATCGGCGGCGGCATCGATTCCTATTACGAATACCTGTGGAAGTGCTGGAAACTGTTTGGCGACAAGGACTGCCTGGCGATGTGGCAGACCAGCATCAAGGCCATCGATAAATACCTGGCCGATAATGTGAACGGCCGGCTCTGGTACGGCCACGCCGACATACGCACCGGCAAGCGCACCGCGACGATGTACGGCGCGCTCACCGCGTTCTTTCCGGCGGTGCTCGCCTTCTCGGGCGATGTCACGCGTGCGGCGCGGCTGCAAGCGTCGTCATTCGCGATGTGGAATCTTTTCGACATCGAGCCGGAAGTGATCGACTACAAGACGATGCAGGTGAAATATCCGGCTTATCATCTGCGACCGGAGATCGTCGAATCGACCTGGTACCTGTATCACTTCACGCACGACCGGAAATATCTGGCGATGGGCCGCACGCTGTTCCGTGACTTCGTGAAGTATTGCCGCGCGCCCCACGGCTACGCGTCGCTCGGCAGCGTGATGACGAAAAAGCAGATCGACGAAATGCCAAGCTTCGTCTTCGCCGAAACCTTCAAGTATTTCTACCTGCTGTTTGCGCCTCCACGGACGCTCGACTTCAACACTGTCGTATTCAATACCGAGGCGCACCCGCTCAAGCGCACGACGGCGCAGGATCACAACTAGGATTTCTTCCGCTTCTTCGTTGCCTTTTTCGGCTTGCCCTTCCGCGCCGGCTTGCGTTTCGCCGGCGCATCACCGTCGGCAGCACCCACGCGACTGATGCGGAGCTGCTGGTTAACGACCCAAGCCTTCTTGAGAATGTGGAACGTCTCTTTCGGCATACCCTTCGGCAGATCGACAAGGCTGTGGTCGTCGCGAATGTCGATGCGGCCGATGTACTGGCTGTCCAGGCCCGCTTCATTGGCGATCGCGCCGACGATATTGCGGGGTTCCACGCCATGCGCGTAACCCACTTCGATCCGATACGTCTCCATATCGGCATCCGACGCGCGCAGTTTGCGGCCGGCCGGACGATCCCGGCGATTGTCCGGCTCAAAGCGAGGCGCCATGTCGGCTTTGCCGGGCTCGAGGAATAGCGGCTTGTCGCCCTGGGCCAGGCTCGCGAGCGCCGCGGCGATGTCGATCGCCGACACCTCGTGCTCGCGCTCGTATTGCGCGACAAGCGTCTTGAACTCATCCAGGTCGTTGCCAGCCAGCGTGTCGCTGATCCGCTGCTTGAAGCGTGCGACCCGCTGATCGTTGACGGCTTCGACGGAAGGCAACTGCATGCGCTCGATCGGCTGCCGGGTGGCGCGTTCGATCGTGTTCAGCATGCGGCGCTCGCGCGGCGTCACGAACAGGATCGCCTCACCGCTGCGTCCCGCGCGCCCGGTGCGGCCAATCCGGTGCACATAGGATTCGGTGTCGTAAGGAATGTCGTAGTTGATGACATGGCTGACACGCTCGACATCCAGCCCGCGGGCCGCCACGTCAGTGGCAATCAGAATGTCGAGTTTGCCGTCCTTGAGCCGCTCCACGGTGCGTTCGCGTTGCGCCTGCGGCATGTCGCCATTCAGCGCCGCGCAGGCGAAGCCGCGGGCTTCCAGCCGTTCGGCCAGTTCCTCGGTCGCTTTCTTGGTGCGTGCAAAAACCAGCATCGCGTCGAACGGCTCGACTTCCAGCAACCGCGTCAGCGCATCTAGCTTGTGCAGCCCGCTGACCAGCCAGTAGCGCTGCCGGGTGTTGGTGACCGTCGAAGTGCGGCCCTTGATCGTGATCTCGGCCGGATCGCGCAGATGTGTCTTGGCAATCCGCCGCACCGCGGTTGGCATGGTCGCGGAGAACAGTGCGACCTGGCGCCCGGGCGGCGTGTGCTCGAAGATCCATTCGACGTCGTCGATGAAGCCCATGCGCAGCATTTCATCGGCCTCGTCCAGCACCAGCGACGTCAGGCCGTCGAGCGTCAGTGTGCCGCGCTTGATATGGTCCATGACCCGGCCGGGTGTGCCGACCACCACGTGTACGCCGCGGTGGAGCGCGGCCAGTTGCGGGCCATAGCTCTGGCCGCCGTAGATCGGCAGCACATGAAAGCCCTTGATCGCGGAAGCGTAGCGCTGAAACACCTCGGCCACCTGAATCGCCAGCTCGCGCGTCGGCGCCAGCACCAGCGCTTGGGGCGCTTTGGTGCGGACATCCAGCCGCGACAGGATCGGCAATGCGAATGCCGCCGTCTTGCCGGTGCCTGTCTGCGCCTGGCCGAGCACATCGCGGCCCGCCAGCAGCGGCGGGATCGTGGCGGCTTGAATCGGCGACGGCGATTCGTAGCCTACCTGGGTCAGCGCGCGCAGCACCGGCGCGGGCAGGGCCATCTCTTCAAAACGCATGACAGATGGGGATTTCGCAGCTTGAGCGGAAGGCATGGGAGACACATCGAAGAAATGGTGGGCGATGCTGGGATCGAACCAGCGACCCCTGCCGTGTGAAGGCAGTGCTCTACCGCTGAGCTAATCGCCCGAGGGAGGAGGATTTTACGGGGCGGCGCGAGCGGGGTCAATTTAAGTTACCATGAACCGGCGTCCGCAACGGGCGCAATATGGAACCCCCGACGCATGGAGTGCGGTTTATGTCCATCCTGAAAGTCCAGTGTTGCGGCCTGCTCGAGCAGGCTTGCGGCGGCTTCGATCGCGAGCTTGAGGTGCCGGCCTTTCCGATTCGCGTGCAGGAGGCACTGACGGCCTTTGGCGCAGCGAACCCGGCGGCGCAGGAATATCTGCCCTATGTCGCCTGCGCGGTAGGTGACGAAATTTAACCACGCGCTGCAGGAAGGCGACACGCTTGCGCTCCTGCCCCCGGTCAGCGGTGGGTAGACACGGGGCGGGGCACAGGATCAGGCTGTCAGTTTCAAGTCGAAAGCCACACGCGTGCCTGCGTTGAGGCGGCTGATAATGTCGAGCCGCGAACCGTGCATCTCGGCGATTTCGTTGGCAATAGAGAGTCCCAGACCTGTGCCGCCCCCGTCCGCGGCGCGGCTTTTCGCGGTGCGGTAGAAGCGCTGGACGACGAGCGCGAGCTCGTCCTCCGGGATTCCGCAGCCGGTGTCGGTCACGACAACGTGCAAGCTTTCTCCTTGTATCGCGAGTTCGATTCGCACCTGTCCGCCTGCGGGTGTGTTTTGTAATGCATTGTCGATCAGGTTCGACAGCGCCCGCTCGACCAACCCCACGTCGGCGCGAACCACGGGCACGTCGGCCCGATGGCAGGTGGTCAATTCGACGCCGCGTGTCTCGGCGTGCGGCTTGAACTTGATCATCACGTCCTGCACCAGTTCGGCAATGGGAAACGGCTCCATGACCGGTTCGAGTTGTTGTGCGTCCAGCCGTGAAAGCAGCGAAAGCTGGGCCACCAGTCGTTCAATCTGCTCCGCGTCATACAGGATCGCTCTCAAGCATTCCCGCCGATCGGTATCGGTGTCGGGCAACCGCGCCTCAAGACGCTCCGCATAGCCTCGCAGCGAGGTCAGGGGCGTGCGCAGGTCGTGAGACACATTCGCGACCAGCTCGCGCCGGGTGGCGTCGGTGCGCTGCAAAGCTTCGACCTGCGCCTGGATGGTTGCGGCCATGTCGTTGAACGCGCGCCCGAGCCGGCCGATTTCGTCGTCCACGCCGTCCGGGAAACGTTCGTCGTAATGGCCGGCCTTGAAATGCCTCACCGTCGCAGTGAGCCGGCGAAAGCGGCGCGTCAACAGCGCGAACAGCAACAACCCGACAATGCCCGCGAAAACTACCGCCACCGCGAGCGTCACCGCTCCGGTGCGGAGAATATAGCTGCCTTGCAGCATGCCGGCTGCGGACGTGTAGGGCATGCCGCGCAGGATGACGTACAGGTAGCCGTGCCGGTAGTGACCGTCGTTCAACGGGCCGAACTGGATTGGCGTGGCCGAGAAAATTGCCTTTGCGGTCTGCGAGCCGGGGTCGTCGCCGCGAATCGGCAAGGACTCGGCGCCCGCGACGAACTGTTTGATCGGCTCGATTGCCACGCGGTGGCGCGCCAGCGGACTGTCGCCCATCAAGTAGGTGACGATATCGCCGTGGGCGTCGAGGAGGTACAGATCCAGCGACGGGTTGACCGCTTGAAGGCGTCGCGCCGCCGCTTCCACCGACGCGCCCCGGGCGTCATGGCGCAGGGCCGGGGCCAGATCGTGCGCCAGATGAGCGGCAAGATCATGTTGCAGCTTTTGTTGAAGCTCGGCGACGAACCGCGCCGAGTTCAGCGCGGTAATCCAGACGGCGAAGCCGCCGAATGCGATCAGCAGCAGCAGGTAAATGATCGCGATGCGGCCGTACAGGCTTTTGAGGATCATGGTTCGGACGCGATCAGTTCGTCGAGCTGGGCAAACCGGTAGCCGACGCCCCAGACCGTTTGGATGAAACGGGGCTCGGCCGCGTCGTCCTCAATCTTGTTTCGCAGCCGGTTGATGTGGGTGTTGACGGTGTGGTCGTAGCCGTCAAACTCCGGCCCCCACACGGCGTTCAGCAATTCGCCGCGCTTGTAGGCGCGGCCGGGATGGCGACAGAAAAGCAGCAGCAGGTCGAATTCCTTGGCAGTCAGCGCAACGGCGCGGCCGCGGATGGTGACGCTGTGCTTGTACGGGTCGATGGTCAGGCTGCCACGGTGCAGGATATTCGCTTCGCTCTCGGCGCGACCCTTTCTGCCGGGAACGGCTGCCGTTCGCCTGAGCAGCGCCTGCACGCGGGCGATGAGTTCGGCGGTATGAAACGGCTTGGTCAGATAATCGTCGCCACCGGCTTCAAGGCCGTGTACCACGTCGCGCTTGTCGGCCTTGGCGGTCAGCATCAGCACCGGCGTCAGTTGATCGGTCTTGCGGATGCGTCGACAGACTTCGATTCCGCCGAGCGACGGCAGCATCAGGTCGAGGATCACCAGATCGAAACCGTCGTCGCCAAAGCGCTCCAAGGCGGCCTGCCCGTCGACAATCCAATCGACGCGATAACCGCACTCACGCAGTTCCAGCGCGACCAGCTTGCCGATTTCAGGGTCGTCTTCGACCAGCAGTATTTCGCCCTGCGCCATCAAGGAACCGCGTAGCTGCCATTTGAAACCGACTCTGCCGGAAGGCTAGCCAAAGGTAAAGGAGTAGGCCTGCACGCCGGGGTCGAGGAACTCGATCTCGAAGAGGTGCGTCCGGACGTCGCCCGGCTGGCGCACCAGTTGATAGAGCCGTTCCCCGGTGACCACGCCGTTCCCCGCGGCGTCCGTATCCACACCGTGCGCGTCGCCGGGCGCCTTGCCGTCAACCCGCACGCGAAAGCGCACCGGCTTGCCGTCTTCGCCCGGGCCGAGGACGAGGTTCAAGTCGCGGGCATGAAACTTGAAGACGATGCTTCCCGGCGCCTTGTCGAGTACCGCCTTTTCGCCCTGCACAGTCCATGTGCCCTTGAGCCCCCAGGCATTAAGCCGCGGGTGATCCGGCGCGGAATATTTCCGGGGAGCATCGGGACGCATGCGCCCCGAGGCGAAGCCTCGCGCTTTCAGATATCCGATATAGGTTTCCGGCGAACGAACTTCGACAAAGTCGGCCGCGGCTTGAACGCCTTTTCCGTGGACGGTTGCCAGGCTCGTCGGCACGCCATGATGAGCGGCCTTGAGCAGCATTCGAATAACCTGTTCCGTCTTGTCGTAATCGCCCTCGCCGAAAGCGTGATAGCGGATGCGGCCCTGTGCATCCACAAGGTAGTCGGCAGGCCAATAGTGATTGTCGAAGGCTCGCCAGATCGCGTAGTTGTTGTCCATGGCCACCGGGAACGTGATGTGCAGACGTTGCACGGCCTGACGGACATTGTCGATCTTGTGCTCGAAGGCGAACTCCGGCGTGTGCACGCCGATCACGACCAGGCCGTCGTCAGCGTACCTGGAGGCCCAGGCTTGCACGTAGGGCAGTGCGCGCAAACAGTTGATGCAGGAGTAGGTCCAGAAGTCGATCAGCACCACTTTCCCGCGCAGCTTCGCGGGTGTCAGCGGCGGGGAGTTGAGCCAATGGGTGGCGCCGGAGAGGCTCGGCAGCGTGCCCTCGACGGGCAGCCTCAAGCCGGTCGGGGGATCTATCGCGTACTTGGCGGTGCCGCTGGACGATACCGCCTTGGCTCGGTCCAGCAGCGACTGTTCGAGGCTGTTCGTGCTGGCCAGCGAGACGCGGGTCAACAGCCCGGTATCGAGGCCGGTGGCAATGAGCGCGACGCCGGCAAGCACCGCGATGCCCAGCCCGCGGCGAATCCACACGCCGGCATTGAGGGAGCGCTTGAGGGCGGCAAACACGCGCCCCCCGACGAGTAGTGCCAGGGCGAGCGAGGTTGCGGCCCCGGCGGCATAAGCGAGCAGTAACGCCGCGGTTCGGAGGCTGGCGCCGCTCAGCGCGGCGCCAGCGAGGATCAATCCGAGAATCGGGCCGGCGCACGGCGCCCACAAGAGACCGGTCGCGATGCCGAGAACAAAGGACGAGCCGCCGCCGCCGCGACTATCTGCGGTCTGCGAGAGCCGGTTCCCGAGCGCGACGAGTGGCTGGCTGAGGCGGTCGGCCAGTTGCGGCACGAGCAGCGTCACGCCGAAGAAGGCCAGCAACGCCATGGCCACGTAGCGCCCCCATTGGTTGGCCTGCACGGCCCAACCGCCGCCGACCGCTGCCAGCGTCGCCACCCCCGCGAACGTGAGCACCATACCCAGCAGCAAGGGAAGACCGCTTTTGTGAAACGGCTGGTCGGAGCGCGCGAAAACGAAAGGGAGCACCGGCAGGATGCAGGGGCTGAGAATCGTCAGCACTCCACCCAGATAGGCAACGGCAAGCAGTACCATGATCAGAACCTCGTCGCTGATTTGCGTTTATCTGGCGCCCGGCTGGCGCATGCTGTCAGTGTCACTATGGTCCATACGGTGCGCCTTGAACGCCTTGTATTCGGAGCGGCTGATCTTGCCGTCGTTATCGGCATCCATCTTGTGCCAGTTATCCATCATCATCGAATGAACTGCCATCTTCATCTCGCCCATGGATATGGAACCGTCGTGGTCCGCGTCGAGCTGATCGAAGCCGGGCATGTGCATCATGCCTTTGTGATGCATCATCCCGTTGTGCATCGAGTTCGACTGCATGTCGTTGTCCTGCTGAGGACTTGCGAAAGCGACCCCGGCGGCAAGCGGCAACGTGGCCAGAACAATGAGTAGCTTATTCATGATCATCTCCTCTGAGGTTAGTCGTTTGAACTGGACATTGCATTTATAGCGAAAGATCGCCGCCAAAAAATCACGTTTTTGTCACAACGCGGGTCGCATGCTGCGCCGTTTTTGTGTGAGACTACGTGGAGGCACAGGTCAAGGAGGACCGATGAACGCCATCAACACATTCGACCTGATCGTTGTCGGCACCGGCGCCGCCGCGAGCAGTATTGCTTCGCGCTGCGCCAAAGCGGGCTGGAAGGTCGCCATCATCGACGAGCGCCCGTTCGGCGGCACGTGCCAGTTGCGCGGCTGCGACCCCAAGAAAGTATTGCGGCGCGGGGCAGAGGTGATCGAGGCCGCCCGGCTGATGCGGGGCAAAGGCATCGATCGCAGCGACGAATTGCGCATCGACTGGAGCAAGCTCGTTGAGTTCAAACGGACGTTCACCGCTTCGGTGCCGGAGTCGAAGGAAAAGTCGTTCAAGGACAGCGGCATGTCGACCTTTCACGGCAGAGCCGCGTTCGTCAATGAGCGAACGCTTGAAGTGGGCGACAAACGTATTCACGCCAACAAGATTGCACTCGCGAATGGCTCGCGGCCGATGCCGTTACCCATCGACGGCGGCGAACATCTGATTCACAGCGACCGGTTCATGGAGCTGAAAACCTTGCCGCGGCGTCTGGTGTTTGCCGGCGGCGGCTACATTACCTTCGAATTCGCGCATCTGGCCGCACGGGCCGGTGCTGAAGTCACGATTCTCGAAATGAGCGAACGACCGTTGGGGCCGTTTGATGCAGACCTTGTCGAGCAGTTGGTGGAGCGCAGTCGTGCGGCCGGCATTGAAGTTTGCACGAAGGCCAAAGTCAATCGAATCGAAAAGTTCGGTGATACTTTTACAGTCACCGCGACCATCGGCGATCGGAAGGAAACGATCGAAGCGGATGGCGTCGTACACGGGGCAGGGCGTGTGCCGGCGACCGAAGGTCTCGAACTTGAACGCGGCGGCGTGCGCTACGACAAGAAAGGGATCGCAGTTAACGACTATCTGCAAAGCGTGTCCAATCCGGCGGTCTATGCCGCCGGCGATATCGCCATGACAGACGGCCCACCGCTGACGCCGGTCGCCGGGCTCGAAGGCGGCGCAGTCGCAACCAACCTGCTTGAGGGCAACAAGAAGACCGTGGATTACAGCGGCGTGCCGAGCTGCGTGTTCACGATTCCGCCGCTGGCATCGGTGGGGTTGAGCGAATCCGATGCGAAAGAAAAGGGCATCGACTGCGACTGCAAATTCACCGACATGTCGACCTGGTACCTGGCCCGGCGTGTGGGCGAAACTCATGCTGCTGCAAAGGTGCTGGTGGGCAAGTCGGACGGCCGCATTCTTGGCGCCCACCTGCTTGGCCCCGAGTGCGAGCAGATGATCAACTTTTTCGCCATCGCGGTTCGCAAAGGCTGGACCAAAGACGATCTGAGCGACATCGTCGGCGCCTATCCATCCACCGCATCCTACGTCGGCAGCCTGGTCTGATCTAGAATGCGGCGTCATGCAGCCGCTCCCGATAGACAAGACGCTTCCGGCGCTTCGCGACGCACTGGCCGCGCGCCCGAACGTGGTTCTCCACGCCCCGACCGGCGCCGGTAAAACCACCCGCGTCCCGCTCGCCTTGCTGAAGGAGCCGTGGCTCGCCGGCCGGCGCGTCGTCATGCTCGAACCGCGCCGTCTTGCGGCACGAGCGGCGGCGCGGCACATGGCTTCGCTGCTGGGCGAAAGCGCCGGAGAGACTGTCGGTTATCGCACGCGCTTCGATACGCGTGTCGGCGCGAACACACGCATCGAAGTCGTCACCGAAGGCGTGCTTACACGCCTGTTGCAGCACGACCCGGAACTGACTGGCTACGGCATCGTCATCTTCGACGAATTTCACGAGCGCAGCCTGCAGGGCGATCTGGGACTCGCGCTGGCGCTCGACGTGCAGACGGCGCTGCGGCCCGGCTTGCGCCTCCTGGTGATGTCAGCGACGTTGCCGGGCGAACGCATTGCGGCGTTCCTCGATGATGCGCCGGTGGTGTCGAGCGCCGGGCGAAGCTTTTCGGTCGATATACATTATCTCGCCGGCGGGCTGAAACAGACCGCGCCGGCGCGCACGGCCGCGGCGATCGAGCGTGCGGTCGCCGAGCAGCCGGGCGGCGTGCTGGCGTTCCTGCCAGGCGCGGCGGAAATCCGCAAAACGGCCCGCTTGCTGGCTAACCGGCTGCCGCGAGACGTGTTGATCGCCCCGCTTTATGGGGCCTTGCCACCGGCGGAGCAGGATCGCGCCATCGCGCCCGCGCCCGCCGGAAGGCGCAAGATCGTGCTGGCGACCAATATTGCCGAATCCAGCCTCACCATTGAAGACGTACGCGTGGTGGTCGACTGCGGCCTTGCTCGTGCCGCCCGTTTCGAGCCCCGGAGCGGCATGACGCGGCTCGTCACCCTGCCGATTGCCCGCGATTCCGCCGATCAACGTGCCGGCCGCGCCGGCCGTGTCGCCGCTGGCGCGTGCTATCGCCTGTGGAGCGAAGCCGAACACGCGCGCCTCGCGGCGACGTCCACGCCGGAGATTCTCGAAGCGGATCTTGCACCGCTGATGCTGGAACTGGCGCGCTGGGGCGTCGCCGATCCCGCTGACTTGCGCTGGCTCGATCCGCCGCCGGCCGCGGCCTGCGCGCAGGCGCGCGACCTGCTGGTAGCGCTGGACGCGCTGACGGAGGATGGCCGCCTGACCCCCCATGGACGCCGGCTCAGCGAAATGCCGACGCATCCGCGCCTGGCGCACATGGTTGCCCGGGCGGACGCGCTCGTCTGCGGCGCAACCGGTTGCGCTATCGCCGCGCTATTGAGCGAACAGGATGTGCTTCCGGCGGACGCGCGGACGGTTGATTTGCAAACGCGCCTTGAAGCTGTCGCGCGCCCCGGCACATCGGCTATCCGGCCCCGGCTCGAGCGGGTTCGGCAAAGCGCGCGTCAACTGCGCGAGCGGTTAAAGCCGCAATCCGGCGCTCTGGAAATTGATGTGGCGAAGGCAGGGCTGCTGACAGCCTTTGCGTATCCCGATCGCATCGCTCAGCGCCGCGCCGGCAGTGCGCCCAGGTATCAACTGGCCAATGGCCGGGGAGCGTACTTCGCGGCGCCCGAAGCGCTATCCAATGCACCGTACCTGGCCGTCGCCGACCTCGATGGCGACCCGCGCGAAGCGCGCATCTATCTCGCCGCCGCACTCGACGCGGACGATCTTACCAGCCATTTCGCGGATCATGTTGCCGCACACGACGCCGTGCGCTGGGACGCGCAGGCCGGTGCGGTGACGGCGCGGCGGGAATACCGGCTGGGCGCGCTGCTGCTGCGCGACGAGCCATTGCAGAAAGTCAATGCAGACGAGGTTGCATCGGTGCTGGTCGACGGTATCCGCCGCGCCGGCAGCGCGGCGCTGTCGTGGACGCCCGCGCTGCGCCAGTGGCAGCAGCGGGTGTTATTTCTGCGCCGCGTCCTTGGGGAAGCGTGGCCGGATGTCGAAGACGCCGCCTTGCTCGCGACCCTCGACGAGTGGCTCGCACCTTACCTCGCCGGCATCTCGCGCCTCTCGCAACTCGAGACCGTCCCGCTGCATCATGCGTTGAACGCGCTCCTGACGCCGGCGCAGCAGCGCGAACTGGATGCACTCGCGCCGAGCCACGTCACGGTCCCAACCGGTTCGCGCATTTCGATCGACTATGGCCCCGACAACCCCGTGCTGGCGGTTCGCCTGCAGGAAATGTTTGGCTGCGATAACACGCCCGCCATCATCGGCGGCCGCGTCCCGCTGACGATCCACCTGCTGTCCCCGGCGCGCCGGCCGGTGCAGATCACGCAGGACCTGGCCGGCTTCTGGCGCAGTTCGTACCAGGACGTCAAAAAGGACATGAAGGGGCGCTATCCGAAGCACCCATGGCCGGACGATCCGCTGGCTGCCGAGCCGACGCGGCGAGCGAAGCGGCGGCGCTGAATAGCCGCCGCTTCCAGAGCTCGTTTGCTCAGTCGGTACGCCGCGCCGCCATTCCGCGCATGCCGAGCCCGGCAAGCATGAACAGTATGCCAAGGATGCTCCACGCGCCCCCGCCGCCGCTTCCATTCATGGTCGGAGCCGGGCGGGATGTATGCGGCGCAGGCGCAGACGGGGGCGGCGGTGGCGGCGCCGTTACGGTAACACTCACCTTGACTGGCGTCGTGTTGGTGCCGTCGCTCGCGGCGATCGTAAAACTGTCTGCCCCGCTGTAGTCGCTGACAGGCGTGTAAGTGTAAGCGCCGGTTGCGGCATCCAGTGTCGCCTTGCCGTGCGACGGCTGCACCGCGAGCGCGAAACCGATGCGGTCGAGTTCGACATCGGCAGCCTGCAACGTCCCCGAACCCGTGCCATTTTCGGCCACGGTGAGATCGTCCGCCGTCACAGTCGGCGCGTGGTTGTGCAAATAAATGCCGACTGCGTTGTACATGGGTTCCGTGTAGTAGGGACTGGCTTTTGCTGTACTACCCGCGACCGCCATGTCGATGAGACCGTCGCCATCCATGTCCAGCGTCAGCAAAGGACCGGGCCTCGCGGCGAATTCAGCCGGGCTCGTGAACGTGCCGTCGCCGTTGTTCGTCAGCACACTCAAGTTGCCGTAAAGCGCTTGCGCAATGATGTCCGCCGCGCCGTCGCCATTCACGTCCGCAAGAGCCACATACGAGGGGCTTGAGGGAGGAAAGGCGCCAACGGGCAAGGATGTCGGGGCGCCAAACGTGCCCGCGCCGTGGCCGATAAATATCGTCACACTGTCGCCGTCGGAACCGAATACGATGTCGGCGATGCCATCGCCGTTCACATCGCCGACAGCAATGCCGGCGCCGTCGCCCGGGACCGGCAGCGTCACCGAGGGACTGGTTCCGAAGCCGCCCAGCCCGTTATTGAGCCAGACATAGGCATCCGTAGCGCCGGCGACGGTCGCGTCGGCCGTGGCGGTGGTGACAATCAGATCGGCTTTATGATCGCCATTCAAATCGGCTACCGCCACCTGGTCCGGTTTGCTGACAATCACTGGCTGATGGATGGAGCAGCCAAAAAAGCCATGTCCGCCACCTACGCAGATTTCAATCTGGTTGCCGCCGTTTTCGGCAAAAACCAGATCGGCATGGCCGTCCGCGTTGATGTCACCGGTCGCGATGTCGACCGTGCCGCTGACCGCGAGCGAGCCCGGCGTAAAGACAAATGTGCCGTCGCCATTGCTGATGCCGGTGAAAAAAACGCCGCCGTCATTCACGGCTGCGATATCCGGCATGCCGTCCTCGTTAAAATCGCCGCCCGCGATCGCTCGCATCGGTGCCGTCCCCAGCGCAACTATCGTGGGCGCTCCGAACGAACCGCTGCCATCATTCATCAGCAGGCTCAAGGTTCCGTCGTCATTAACCGTCGCCACATCCGGCGTCCCGTCGCCGTTGAAGTCGGCGCCGATGATGTCGTGCGCGCCAAGGCCGGCGCCGGTGTCATCCTCGTGGGTGAACTGACGAGAATTCAGGAATTGGCGCTGGCCGAGGCCGCGGCTGACGAGGAGACCGTTGTACATGAGCCCGACCAGGTCGCGCAGGCCGTCGCCGTTGAGATCCAGCGCCGTCACTTCTCTGCCATAAATAGTGCTTGTCGGCGCCGGTGTCTCGAAGTTGCCGTCGCCAGCGCCGTACATCACTTGTACGCCCACCGGCGTGGAATTGATGATCACGTCGGGATGGCCGTCGCCGTCGGCATCCGCGATATTCAGCGATGTCGCCGACAGAGGGTTGTGCGCGATCGGATAGGAGTGATCAATGGCGAGGCTGTTGGCGCCGCCGAGGATGACCTGGACGGCCGGACTCGTGATGCCGGCCTGATTGTCGTCATAAGTTTTGTAAATCCTCTCTACGACGATATCGGCAATGCCATCGCCGTTGACGTCGCCCGTTGCAAGAGAAGGGCAACTTCCGACCGCCATCGATTGGCTGGGGGCACTGGGAAATGTGCCGCCGGCCGCACCGGCGAATATATCCACATTGTCGACGTTCTGGCCCGCGCCATTGGAATTGCAGCCGGAAACGGCAACGATATCCGGCCGGTTATCGCCGTTGACGTCGGCCAGCGACAGGCCACCCTCGAAACCTTCGGGGGAGCTTGGCGTCACGGTTTGCATGGTGGCGGTGCTCAACGTCCCGTCGCCGGCACCCGGCAAGACGTAAATGGTAGGTGCCAATGCGGAGAAAAGATTCGTGTCATAGACAACCACATCGGCATCCCCGTCCCCGTCGGCGTCGCCCACCACAATGTTTTCGGCGTATGAGCCGCCGTAGTCGTAGTCCTTGTGCGGCTGGAAAGTGCCATCGCCGTTATTGAGTAAGACGCTTACGCCACTGATACTGCCGCTCCGGCTGCCAACCACTATATCGATATCGCCGTCGCCATCCAGGTCGCCCGCTGCAACGGGATACGGCACGTCGATCGTCTCGTAGGCAATCGGCTTCGCAAAACCGCCGCCCTTGACGGCCAGAAACACCAGCACGGCGTCCACGTCATTCGGCGTCGCAAGATCGGTGAGGCCGTCGCCGTTGAAATCGGCGGTGACCATGCGTGTGAGATAGGGATTTGTCGTGCCAGCGCCGACGACTTCGCCGGCATGGCGTATTTCGTCGGGATAAAGTGAAGATGACGCTTGGGCACCCGCTGCCGCCAAGGCCAGTACCAGAGACCCGCAAATTAAACCGATTTTGTTCGCCCTGGCGGCGTTGGCCGCAGAACTGAAGCGCTTGTGCATGACTTGCCCCTTTGAATTGTTACAAAGGGAAGTCTAACGAGGAAATGTAAACGGCAGGTTAATGCAACGTAACGTTTTGTAATGGTTTGTAAACGAGTGTAAACAAGGGGTTGGGCGGGAAGGGTCAGGCCGGGCGCGATTGACAGTCGCGCCCGGCATCCACCTTTTGCGAGAGCGGCGGTCTTAAGGATGCCGCCGGCGAAGCGCCAGGCCCATCAGCAGCAGCCCGGCGAGAAAGCCGAATGCACCGCCGCCTCCGGACGAAGCGGGCGCCTGCCCCTGACTGCCGCCCGCATTGTCTCCGCCGTTGTCGGACGGCGGCGTCGGCTCGTCTTGCACCGTCAACTCGACAGTGCCGGGAGCAGAGGTGTCGTAACCGTCGTTGGCGGTGAACGTGAAGCTGTCCGCGCCGCTGAAGCCATCGTCCGGCGTATAGGTGAATGTACCCTTGGTTGCATCGCTTAGTTTCACCTTGCCATGTTCAGGCTGGTTCACGATCGCGAAGGTCAGCGGATCGCTGTCACCGTCGGTGGCGGACAGGGTGCCGCTGTAGGCGGTCTCGAACGCGGTCGTGGCTTCCATATCCGTCGCTACCGGCAGGCGGTCAATATCCGCGCGCCACAGTTCGTCACCGGTCTTGCCGTCCTCTGCGGAAAAATAGAGGCTGCGGTCGATCACCGTAAAGCCGTATGGATTGCTGTTGCCCGCGTCGGGGTTGATATCGGCAATAAGATGAGTTCCTTCG
>DASSBR010000067.1:0-6122 GCA_035698525.1 Gammaproteobacteria bacterium | reverse complement strand
CGAGTTGAAGAACACCATCAACACGATGGTGGACCAGCTGTCGTCGTTCGCCGACGAGGTGACGCGCGTGGCGCGCGAAGTGGGCACCGAGGGCATCCTCGGCGGTCAGGCGCAGGTGCGCGGCGTGTCCGGTACCTGGCGCGAGCTGACCGACAACGTGAACACGATGGCCGACAACCTCACCGAACAGGTGCGCGGTATCGCGCGCGTGGTGACGGCGGTCGCGGACGGCGACCTGAAACAGAAACTGCAACTGCAGGCGAGCGGCGAAATCGCCACGCTGGCCGCGACGATTAACGACATGACCGACACGCTGTCGCGATTCGCCGACCAGGTGTCGGGCGTGGCGCGCGACGTGGGCGTCGAGGGCAAGCTGGGCGGCCAGGCCGACGTGCCGGGCGCCGCCGGTATCTGGCGCGACCTGACCAACAACGTGAATGAACTCGCCGGCAACCTGACCTTGCAGGTGCGCGCCATCGGTGACGTGGCGACGGCCGTGACCAAGGGCGACCTGACCCAGTCGATCGACGTCGAGGCGCGCGGCGAGGTCGCGTTCCTGAAAGACAACATCAACCAGATGATTCGCACACTGGCCGAAACCACGCGCGCCAACCGCGAGCAGGACTGGCTGAAGACCAACCTGACGCGCTTCACCCGCATGCTGCAGGGTCAGCGCGACCTGCTCACCGTGGCACAGCAGGTGCTGTCCGAACTGGTCGAAGTGGTCGACGCGCAGTACGGCGCGTTCTACATGGCGCAGTCGGTCGGCGACGGCGATATGATCCTGAACCTGTTTGCCTCGTACGGTTATACCGAGCGCGAAGGGTTGGCGAAGAGCTTCCGCTGGGGCGAAGGCATGGTCGGGCAGGCGGCGTTCGAGAAAGAACGCATCATGATTCTCGACGTGCCGCCGGACTATGTGCGGATTGCGTCCTCGCTGGGCGAAGCGTCGCCGCGCAACATCGTCGTCGTGCCGATTCTGTTCGAGTCCGAAGTGAAGGGCGTGATCGAACTCGCGACCTTCCGCGAATTCACGCCGACACAGCTTGATTTCATCGACCAGTTGCTGGAAAGCCTCGGTATCGTTGTCGCGACCATCGAGGCGACGATGCGTACCGACCAGCTCCTGATTCAGTCGCAGAGCATGGGCGAAGAGTTGCAGAAGCAGCAGGACGCGCTGCAAAAGACCAATGCGGAACTGGAGGAGAATGCTCGCCAGCTCACCAGCCAACGCGACGAGGTCGAACGCAAGAACCGCCAGGTCGAACTGGCGCGCCAGGAGTTGGAAGAAAAAGCCGAGCAGTTGGCGCTGACGTCGAAATACAAGTCGCAATTCCTCGCCAACATGTCGCACGAATTGCGGACGCCGTTGAACAGCCTGTTGATCCTGTCGCGCCAGTTGGCCGAAAACGTGCACAACAATCTCAACCAGAAACAGGTCGAGTACGCCGATACGATCTACCAGTCCGGCGCCGACCTGCTCGCGCTGATCAACGAGATTCTCGACCTGGCCCGCGTCGAATCCGGCACCATCGCCATCGACGCGTCCGAAATCCAGTTCGCGGTGCTGGAGGAATATGTCGACCGCTCGTTCCGCCAGCTCGCCGAGGAGAAGGGGCTCACGCTCGATATCGAGATCGACAAGAACCTGCCGGAGCATCTGGCGACCGACGACATGCGTCTGCGCCAGATTCTGCGCAACCTGCTGTCCAACGCGATCAAGTTCACCGAAACGGGCGGCGTTACGCTGCGCATCGAGGCGGCCAAGCCCGACAGCCGCGGTCGTCCGCGCGTCTCGTTTTCCGTCAGCGACACGGGCATCGGCATCGATCCCGACAAGCACCAGATTGTGTTCGAGGCGTTCCAGCAGGCCGATGGCGGCACCAGTCGCAAGTACGGCGGCACCGGTCTCGGCCTCGCGATCAGCCGCGAAATCGCGCAGCTGCTCGGCGGCGATTTGTCCGTCAAGAGCCAGCTTGGCGCAGGCAGCACGTTCAAGCTGGTCCTGCCGCTGCGCTACAAGCCCGTCGATGCCAGCATGACGGAAGCCCATTCCGCGGACGCGAAGTTGAGCGATTTTGAAATACTGGACGACGAGGAGCCGCAGGGCCTCCCGGTCGTGCGCCAGATCGAGGACGATCGCGGGCGAATCGGCGACAACGATCGCGTGCTGCTGATCGCCGAAACCGATGAAACCGTCGCGCGTACGCTGCTCACGCTCGCGCGCAAGCAGGGCTTCCGCGTCGTCGTCGCGCTCGCGGGCTTCGACGCGATCCAGCTCGCACGCAGCCTGCAGCCGGACGCGCTGCTGCTCGACGTCGAGTTGGACGACATGGACGGCTGGGTTCTGCTCGACCGGCTCAAGCACGATTCCGACACGCGGCACATCCCGGTCACCGTCGTCTCCGCCGGCGACGACGAGCGCCACGCTTTGCTGGGCGGTGCCGCGGCGTGGCTGCAGAAGCCAATGGAGAAGGCGCGCATCGTCAGCGCAATGGCCGCCATTCAGCAATACCTCGAACGCCGCGAAAAGCAGATTCTGATTGTGGGCGCCGATGCGGGGCGGCAAACGGAAATCGGCGACCTGATCGGCAATGACGACATCGTCGGCACCGTGGCGACCGACGCTGCGCAGGCGCTGAAAGCGCTCAAGGAGCAAGGCGTGTTCGATTGCGTCGTGCTCGACATGAGCCCGAAGGGCAAGCCGGCTATTGCGTTTGAATTGCTGCGCGCGCTCAAGCGCAATGGCATTGGCAAGCATCTGCCGCTGATTGCCGATTTGCGCGGCGCCGAACTGACCAAGGCGCAGCAACAGGAAATGCACGAGCTGGAACGCGAGTTGCGGCTGAGCGGCGCGCACTCCGACGCCAGCCTGCTCGACAAGACCGCGCTGTTTTCTCATCGCGCCGAAGCCGACATGCCGGAGGACAAGTGCAGGTTGCTGCGCAGTCTCGCCCACACCGACCCGGCGCTCGCCGACAAAAAGGTGCTGGTGGTCGACGACGACATCCGCAACATCTTTGCCATCACGGCGGTGCTGGAAGGCCATGCGATGAACGTGCTTTACGCGGAAAACGGCCACCAGGCGCTCGCGATGCTGGCGGACAATCAGGATGTGAACGCGGTGCTGATGGACATCATGATGCCGGAGATGGACGGCTATGAAGCGACGCGCCGTATCCGCTCGCAGGAAGACAAGATACACTTGCCGGTCATCGCACTGACGGCCAAGGCGATGAAGGGCGACCGCGAAAAATGTCTCGAAGCCGGCGCGTCGGATTACATCACCAAGCCGGTCGACTCGGATCAGCTCATTTCGCTGCTGCGGGTCTGGCTGCATCGTTCTTGATCCTGCCATCCGTTACAATGGCGACATGGATAAGGATGCTTCCGGTCAAACACATTTCGGCTTCCAGCAGGTTCCGGTAAACGAAAAGGCCCATCGTGTGGGCGCGGTCTTCGACTCCGTCGCCACGCGCTATGACCTGATGAACGACCTGATGTCGTTCGGCCTGCATCGCCTGTGGAAACGCTTCACGCTCGCGCAAACCGGCGTCAGGCCTGGCGGGCGCGCGCTGGATATCGCCGGCGGCACCGGCGATGTCGCGCGCGGACTCGCGAAGCAGGTCGGCGCCGCCGGCAGCGTGACGATGGCGGACATCAACTACGCGATGCTCACGCAAGGCCGCCACCGGCTGGTCGATGCCGGTTTCGGCACGCGCATCGCGCTGTGCCAGGCCGACGCCGAAGCGCTGCCGTTTCGCGACGACTGGTTCGATTGCGTCACCATCGCCTTCGGCCTGCGCAACGTCACCCACAAGGAAGCCGCGCTCGCCAGCATGTACCGCGTGGTGCGGCCCGGCGGCCGTCTGCTGGTGCTAGAGTTTTCGCAGCCGACCGTGGCCGCGATCGAACCGTTCTACGATCTCTATTCGTTCAAGGCGCTGCCATTGATGGGCAAGTTTGTCGCCCACGACGAGGCGAGCTATCGTTATCTGGCCGAATCGATTCGCATGCACCCCGACCAGGCGACGCTCAAGCAGATGATGGAGGACGCGGGCTTTGAGCAATGCCGCTATCACAACCTGAGCGGCGGCATCGTGGCATTGCACGTCGGATTCAAATTTTAATTACGGAAGAACAATGCAGGAACAGGGATTTCAATCGACGCAGGCTGAAAGCGCTATGCCAACCGGGGGCCGGGCGCCGGCACCGATTGCCGGCGTCATCAATCGCGCGCTCAACGCTTATCTTCGCCGCCTCGACGACCCCGAGCGCAGCCTGAGCGGCCTGGCCGGCCGCGTGCTGATCGTCGAACTGCGCGATCTCGGCTGGACGTTTCAAATCATCTTTTCTATTGACCGGCTGCATGTGCGCGGGCGCGGCGAGTTGCCGCCGGACGCGCGCCTTGTGGGCTCGGTCGTCGCTTTCGGCACCGCCGCCGCACGCGGTTTTCGCGGGCTCCCGGAAGGCATCGAAGTGCACGGCGATGCGGAACTCGCCCAGCGTTTCACGCGGCTGCTGGCCGAAGCCGACATCGATTGGGAGGAAGCGCTGGCGCGCCGCATCGGCGATTTTCCCGCGCATCAGCTCGGCCGCCTGACGCGCGGCGTCGGCGCGTGGAGCCGGCGCGTGGTGGACACGCTGACGGCCGATGTCGGCGAATACCTGAAAGAAGAGGCGCGGTATCTGCCGAGCCGTGTCGAAATCGAAGGTTTTTTGAGCGATATTGGCGAGCTGCGCAACGACTGCGACCGATTGGAAGCACGTTTGAAGCGCCTCGAATCCCCCTCTCCCTCCGGGAGAGGGTTAGGGTGAGGGGATATAATTCCGCCGCGAGGGGCGGCTACACTCCTCATCAGCCATATAACAACACTGATCGTTTAACGTGATAACCCCACGCCAAGCGCTGCGCTTGCTGCAAATCAACCTCGTCCTGGCGCGTCACGGCCTCGACGAGCTGATTCTTGCGCTGCACATCCTGCGGCCGGTACGGTTTCTGATGTACCTGTCGCCGTGGCGCTGGTTCCGGACATTCAGGGAGCCGCCGGCGGTGCGCCTGCGTCTCGCGCTCGAAGATCTCGGTCCGGTGTTCATCAAGTTCGGCCAGGCGCTGTCGACCCGCCGCGACCTGCTGCCGCCGGACTTTGCCGTCGAACTCGCGCTGCTGCAGGACAAGGTACCGCCCTTTCCCGGCGAGCAGGCGCGCGCGCTGATCGAAGGCTCGCTCGGCGAATCCGTGGAAACATTGTTCCGCGATTTCGACGAAACGCCCCTCGCCTCCGCGTCCATTGCGCAGGTGCATGCGGCCACGCTGAAGGACGGGACGGCCGCGGTCGTCAAGGTGCTCCGGCCGGCGATTGAAAAAGTCATTCGCAGCGATATCGACGTGCTCTATCTGCTTGCCGACCTGGCGTCGCGCTACTGGCGCGAGAGCCGGCGTCTCAGGCCGCGCGAGATCGTCGTCGAGTACGAGAAGACACTGTTCGACGAACTCGACCTCATGCGCGAGGCCGCGAACGCCTCGCAACTGCGGCGCAATTTTCTCAACGCCGACGAACTCTATGTCCCCGAAGTGTACTGGGATTACATCAACCGCAACGTGATGGTCATGGAGCGCGTTGGCGGCATTCCGATCAGCAATGTCGCGGCGCTGCACGCCGGCGGCGCGAACATGCAGGTGCTGGCCGAACGCGGCGTGGAAATCTTTTTCACCCAGGTGTTCAAGCACAATTTCTTTCACGCCGACATGCACCCGGGCAACCTGTTCATCGACCTGACGGACCCGGCCTCACCGCGCTACATCGCGGTCGATTTCGGCATCATGGGCTCGCTGAGTCCGAGCGATCAATCCTACCTGGCGCAGAACTTCCTCGCGTTCTTCAATCGCGACTATCGCCGCGTGGCCGAGCTGCACGTCGAGTCGGGCTGGGTGCCGCAAGGCACGCGCGTGGACGAATTCGAGGCCGCGATTCGCAGCGTCTGCGAACCGATTTTCAACCGGCCGCTGAAGGACATCTCGTTCGGCCAGCTGCTCGTGCGACTGTTCCAGACCGCGCGGCGCTTCAACATGGAAGTGCAGCCGCAACTCGTGCTGTTGCAGAAGACGCTGCTCAACATCG
>DASSBR010000066.1:0-31097 GCA_035698525.1 Gammaproteobacteria bacterium | reverse complement strand
GCCAGCCGCGCCGCCCGACATGCAGCCCAGGCCACATCGCTGTTGCACGACCTCGCCGAGGCCGACCTCGCGCAAATCGCCGACGCGAAGGGCGACACATTGCCGGTGGAGCCGGCGCTCGCATTGGGTCAGGCGCGCGCTGAAAACCTGCTACGGTACTGGCTCGCAGGGCGAGGCCTGCCAATTCCCGACACACGCCGGCTCGATTCATTGCTCAAGCAGGCCGCCGAAGCGGCCGACGACAAGGCGCCGCAGGTTACATGGCCGGGTGCGGAAGCGCGCTGCTGGCGTGGTCGGCTATATGCCTTCGAGCCGATGGGTCCGCGGCCGCCCTTGCCGACGCGCTGGCACGGCGAGCCGCTGGCGCTAAAAGGCCTGGGCGAATTGCGCGCCGTTCCGGCGGAAACCGGCCTGCGTGCCGACATTTTTGCCGCCGGCGTACAAATCCACTGGCGCAGCGGCGGCGAGCGGATACAGCCGGCAGGGCAACGGCACCATCGCGAATTGAAGGATCTGCTACGCGAGGCGGGCGTAGTGCCGTGGATGCGCGACAGAGTCCCAATCCTGTGGTTCGAAGGTGAAGTGGCAGCAGTCGCCGATCTCTGGATCGCAAGCAAGTTCGCGGCGCAGCCTGACAGTCCTGCGATGCACATCGAGTGGGATAACGCCTCAGACGCCATTTCCCCTCCAGCCTGAAGGGTGCCACAACGTATCGAGCCGGTGCGGTGACTGCTTTCAGGACCGTCGGCGACAGGAAGTCGCCGCCGGAGCCTACAAGGATGTATCTACGGCGTTCCTGAAAGTGGGCACCGCGCCGGCACTACCACAAGCACCGGTACAAGCGCCAACGCAACCGCTAACGCCCGTTCAACCGCGACAGCCTTACGGGCACCCTCGCCCCCAACCCCTCTCCCGGAGGGAGAGGGGAGACTGGATGGAGAAAAGAGAGGAAGTCCATTGTGACCAGCCGTGCAATCTGATAACTTGTACTCCCGGTTTTCACCGGCCCAGACCGGTCCTTTTCAGCCAGAAAATCGGGTATCTCGATGACTCATTTCATCTTCGTGACCGGCGGCGTAGTGTCGTCCCTCGGCAAGGGCATTGCATCCGCCTCGCTCGGCGCCATCCTCCAGGCGCGCGGCCTCAAGGTCACGATGGTCAAGCTCGACCCGTACATCAACGTCGACCCCGGCACCATGAGCCCGTTTCAGCACGGCGAAGTCTTCGTCACCGAAGACGGCGCCGAAACAGACCTCGACCTCGGCCACTACGAACGCTTCGTCCAGACCACCATGGGCCGCAGCAACAACTTCACCACCGGCCGCATCTACGAAAACGTCATCCGCAAGGAACGCCGCGGCGACTACCTCGGCGGCACCGTACAGGTCATTCCCCACGTCACCGACGAAATCAAACGGTCCGTGCGCGAAGGCGCCGGCGACGCCAACGTCTGCCTCGTCGAAATCGGCGGCACCGTCGGCGACATCGAATCGCTGCCGTTCCTCGAAGCCATCCGCCAGCTCGGCATCGAGCTCGGTCGCCAGCGCACCCTGTTCATGCACCTGACGCTCGTGCCGTACATTGCCACCTCCGGCGAAATCAAAACCAAGCCGACGCAGCACTCCGTCAAAGAACTGCGCTCCATCGGCATACAGCCCGACATCCTGCTGTGCCGCTCCGAACAGCCGCTGCCCGAAGACTCGCGGCGCAAGATCGCACTGTTCACCAACGTTCCCGAGCGCGCCGTCATCTCCGCGGTCGACGCCGACGACCTCTACAAAATCCCGCTGCTGCTCAACGAACAGCATCTCGACGACATCGTCTGCGAACATTTCCGCCTCGATGCACCGCCGGCCGATCTCGCTAGCTGGAAACGCATCGTCGAAGCCAAGGCCAATCCCGAAGCCAGCGTCGACATCGCCATGGTGGGCAAATACGTCGAACTGACCGACGCCTACATGTCGCTGAACGAAGCCTTGACTCATGCGGGCATCCACACCCGGACGCGCGTCAACATCCACTACTTCGACTCGCACCGGATTGCCGAAGACGGCGCCGACTGCCTCGCCAAGATGGACGCCATCCTCGTACCTGGCGGCTTCGGCGAGCGCGGCATCGAAGGCAAGGTGCTTGCCGCGGGGTACGCGCGGGAGCACGGCATCCCGTATCTCGGCATCTGCCTCGGCATGCAGGTGGCAGTGATCGACTTCGCGCGCAACGTCGCGGGCCTCGCCGGCGCGCATAGTACCGAGTTCGACCCGTCGCCGGCGCACCCCGTCATCGCGCTGATCACCGAATGGCTGGACCGGGGCGGCGCTATCGAACAGCGCAGCGCCGAGTCCGATCTCGGCGGCACGATGCGGCTCGGTGCGCAGGCCTGCAAGCTGAAGAAGGGGTCGCTGGCCGCGCGTTGTTACGGCTCCGACGCCATCATTGAGCGCCACCGCCATCGCTATGAGTTCAACAACAACTATCTCGACCGGCTGTCGGCCAAGGGAATGGTCTTTTCCGGCAAATCGACCGACGATCTCGTGGAAGTCGTCGAACTGCCGAACCACCCGTGGTTTATCGGCTGCCAGTTTCATCCGGAATTCACATCCAATCCGCGCAGCGGCCACCCGCTGTTCTCCGGTTTCATTCGCGCTGCGCGCAACTACGCGCACAACGAGGTTCGCGAGGCCGCGCGCGCGTGAAGCTGGGCGCCTTTGAAGTCGGGATCGACCAGCCGTTTTTCCTGATTGCCGGGCCCGACACGCTCGAAAGCGAACAGCTCGCGCTCGACGTCGCCGGCAAGCTGGCGGAAATTACCCGGCGGCTCGATATCGGCTACGTGTTCAAGGGCTCCTTCGACAAGGCCAATCGCAGCTCTGGTGAAAGCTATCGCGGTCCAGGCCTCGACGCCGGGCTGAAGATACTGTCCAGGGTGCGCGAGCAGGCCGGCGTGATGGTGCTGACCGACGTACACGAATACACGCCGATCGACGAAGTCGCAGCGGTTGTGGATGTCATTCAGACGCCGGCGTTCTTGTGCCGTCAGACCGACTTCATCCAGAATGCCGCCCGCCAGGGCAAGCCGCTCAACATCAAGAAGGGCCAGTTCATGGCGCCGTGGGAAATGGCGAACGTCGCCGCCAAGGCACGCGCCGCCGGCAACAACGACATCACCTTGTGTGAGCGCGGGTTCAGTTTCGGCTACAACAATCTCGTCGTCGATATGCGTGGCCTGGCTGCAATGAGAGCCACCGGCTGCCCCATCGTGTTCGATGCCACCCATTCGGTTCAACTGCCGGGCGGGCAGGGCATGAGTTCAGGCGGGGAGCGGCAGCACATTCCGGTGCTCGCAAGAGCGGCCGTCGCGGCGGGCGTCAGCGGCGTATTCATGGAAACGCACCCGAACCCCGACAAGGCATTGTGCGACGGGCCGAATTCCTGGCCGTTGGATCGGATGGAGGCGTTGCTCGAAATGCTGAAGACGATCGATCTGGCCGTGAAAGCTCGGCCATTTATTGAGAATTCGATCAAAAAACTGAACTAGATTCAGGAAGGTACGAGAAAAAGTTAATGACAAAGATTACATCGATTCGCGGCCGCGAAATCCTGGACTCTCGCGGCAACCCGACCGTTGAAGCCGATGTCGAACTCGAAGACGGCGCCATCGGCCGTGCGGCTGTGCCATCCGGCGCCTCGACAGGCACGCGCGAAGCCGTCGAATTGCGGGACGGCGACGACAGTCGTTACGGCGGCAAGGGCGTGCGCGACGCTGTGGCGAACGTCAACGGTGTGATTCGCGACGCATTGACCGGCTTTGACGCTGCCGATCAGGCGGGGCTCGACAACAAGCTGATCGAACTGGACGGGACGGACAACAAGTCGTGCCTGGGTGCAAATGCCATTCTTGCCGTGTCGCTGGCGACGGCGCAGGCGTTCGCCCGCAGCCGGAAGCAGCCGCTGTTTGCGTACCTCGCCGGCGACGGCGATCTTTCGATGCCGGTGCCGATGATGAATATCGTCAACGGCGGCGCGCACGCTGACAACGATGTCGACATCCAGGAATTCATGATCATCCCGGCCGGCGCGCCGACTTTCGCCGAGGCACTGCGCTACGGCGCCGAAGTGTTTCATGCGTTGAAAAAGGTGCTAGGCAAGCGCGGGCTCGCGACGTCGGTCGGTGATGAAGGCGGCTTCGCACCGCAACTGCCGTCGAACGAAGCAGCACTGGAAGCCATCGTGGAGGCGATCGGCAAGGCCGGTTATGAAGCCGGCAAGGATATTTGCCTCGGACTCGACGCCGCGGCCTCCGAATTCTTTCATCACGATGACTATCATTTTGAAGGCAAGGCAATCTCCGCGGCCCAATTGGCGGATTACCTCGCCGATCTGTGCGATCGCTATCCCGTGATTTCGATCGAGGACGGCATGGCCGAAGGCGACTGGGACGGTTGGAAGCTGCTGACCGAACGGCTCGGACAGCGCGTGCAACTGGTGGGCGACGACGTGTTTGTCACCAACACGACGATTTTCAAGCACGGCATCGAGCAGGGTATTGCCAATGCGATCCTGATCAAGCCCAACCAGATCGGCACGCTGACCGAAACGCGCGCGGCAATCGACATGGCGTCCGACGCCGGCTACGCCGCCGTCGTCTCGCATCGCTCCGGTGAAACCGAGGATGCGTTCATTGCCGATCTCGCGGTCGCTACGCGGGCAACGCAGATCAAGACCGGCTCGCTCAGCCGTTCGGACCGGATGGCGAAGTACAACCAGTTGCTGCGGATCGAAGAATTGCTTGGCGACCGCGCCCGCTATCCGGGCAAAAGGGCTTTTGCCAACGCTGAATGAAGACAACAAGGACAACCGGAACAACGACGCGCCGCGCCGCGCGGCGATGAAGGCCCGCCTCGTCATCGGCGCCATCCTCGCGGCACTGCTGCTGCTGATGCAGTATCGGCTCTGGATCGTGGAGGACAGCCTGCCGGACGCCTGGGCGCTGCAGAAGAAGGTCTCGGCGCAGAAGGCGGAAAACGAGCAACTCGATCGTCGCAATGACGACCTGAGCGCCGAAGTGCGGGACCTCAAGCAGGGTCACGACGCCATCGAAGCCCGTGCGCGCAAGGAGCTGGGAATGGTCAAGTCCGGCGAGACGTTCTACCAGATCATCCGGCCGCGTCCGATCGTGCAGGAGCAGCCAGGCGCTCAGCCCGATACTGATAATCAACCTGAAAAAACAGATGCAAGTCATTGAAGTAGAACAACAAGACGATGTAAGTTTAATCCGGCTGGCGCGGCCACCCGCCAATGCCCTGAATCCCGCGCTGGTGCAGGCGCTGATCGCGGCCATCGCCGATGCGCCTGCCAGCGGCGCCAGAGGCATTGCCCTGTCCGGCGCGCCGGGACTGTTTTCCGCCGGGCTCGATCTGCCCGAATTGCTGACGCTGGATCGGGATGCCATCACCGTGTTCTGGAGCGACTTTGTCGGCTTGATGCGCGCGATGGCGGATTCCCCGATTCCGGTCGCGGCGGCCATTACCGGTCACAGTCCCGCCGGCGGCGCCGTACTCGCACTGTGCTGCGACTATCGGGTGATGGCGGAAGGCAGCTTCAGGATCGGCCTGAACGAGGTACGCGTGGGGCTGCCGTTGCCAGTTATTCTCTACGATGCACTCACCCATGTCGTCGGCCCGCGCCGGGCGGCGCTGTTGGGTGTGGAGGGCAGGTTGCTCGATCCGGCACAGGCGCTTGCGACCGGCTTCGTCGATGAGCTGGCGCCGCCCGAAGCAGTGGAGGCGAAGGCTCTCGGCTGGTTGAACGGGGTGCTGACGTTACCGCCGGCCGCTTATTCCGCGACTCGCGCACACGCACGGGCGAGCTTGCGCGAGGCATTCGCGGATGCCGCCGCTGCGCCGGCGATTCGCGCAATTGCGGATTCGTGGTTCAGCGAAGAGACGCAGGCAAGCCTGAAGCGTGTTGTTGCCGAGTTGCGAGTGAAGAAAAAAAGCTGATCAACCCTTCGGGTCGGCAGGCGCCGTGAAGCTGTCGATCAATTTGCAGATCGTCTCCGGGTCAAGCGGTTTTACGACGTGCTCGTCGAAGCCCGCCTCCCTGGCGTGCGCCCGGTCGCTTTGCCGCCCATAGCCCGTCACCGCGATCAGGGCCATCTGTCGCCCGACTTCCAGTTCGCGAAGCCTGCGCGCCACCTGGTAGCCGTCCATCGCCGGCAGACCGATATCGATAAGTGCCACCGCCGGTTTAAATTCGGCCACGCTCTCGATCGCGGCGGCGCCGTCGTAGACGACCCGGGTTTCGTAACCGTCCAGTTGCAGCAGATCCGCCAGACTGTTGGCGGCGTCCGGGTAATCGTCCACGATCAGCACTTTCGCGCCCGCCGGCGCGGCGGGTTCCGCCGGCGGGCGCGCCATCGTATGCGCGCCGGTTTCCGAGCCCGCCCGCCGTTGCGGAATCAACGGCAGGCGGACGATGAATTCGCTCCCGCGATTGACGCCTTCGCTGTGCACTTCGACATTGCCGCCATGCAGTTCGACGAGGTTACGCACCAGCGCGAGGCCGAGCCCCAGACCGCCTTCCGCTCGTTCGATCGATTGCACGCTCTGGGTGAACAGGTCGAAGACGCGCGGCAGGAGGTCGCCGTCAATGCCGATGCCCTGGTCGCGGACCCGCAGCACGGCTTCGCCATCTTCTGCCGCCGCCCGGATGCGAATAATGCGTTGCGGCGGCGAGTACTTGGCGGCGTTGGTCAACAGGTTGGTAACAACCTGAACCAGACGCCGCTCGTCGCCGTTTACCGCGAGCCCTTCGTCGATCGCTGTTGCCACCTTCTGTTCGTGCCGTTCCAGGAGCGGCTCGGCTGTCTCGATCGCTTTTGCAACAATCCTGGTCATTTCGATCGGCGCCATTTTAAGCTCGACCTTGCCGCGCGCGATTCGCGAGACATCGAGCAGGTCGTCGACCATGCCGACGAGATGCTGCACCTGCGTTTCAATAATGCGCCGTTCCCGGACCAGCGAATCCGGCGCGCGCATGCGCATCAACTGCAGCGCGGTCACGATTGGCGACAAGGGATTGCGCAATTCGTGGCCTAGCATGGCGAGGAATTCGTCTTTGGCGCGATTCGCCTGCTCCAGGTCCGTTTCCGCGCGCTTGGGTTCGGTAATATCCGTTGAAGCGCCATACGCATGCAGTTGGCCGCTCGCGTCGCGGACGATCGCGGCGCGCGAGTACACCCAGCGCTCCTCGCCGCTGTCGAGGACGATCCGGAATTCCATCTCGAACGGATCGCCGGTTCGCAACGATCGGGTCAGCGCGGCCAGCATGGCATCCCGATCGTCGGGCACCACCGACGCCAGCCAGTCGGCCGCGGGCACATGCATTTCGCGCGAGCCGTAGCCCATCAGCTTTGCCATTTGCGCGGAGATCGAGCTCATCATCGTCTGGACGTTCAGGTCCCAGGTGCCGATCCGCCCGGCATCCATCGCCAGCCGTTGCAGTTCCTCGCTGCGGCGCAGGGCCTTTTCCACGCGGGAACGCTCGACCGCCTCCCATGTTCGCTCGGCGACGTCCTCAACCAGCGCAACTTCGTCGTCAGACCAGGCGCGCGGCCGTGTCTGGTGCACGTACAGTATTGCGGCCAGACGGTTGTGCTTGACCAGCGGTACGCCGATGCCGCCACGCACGTCGCCTGCGGCGGGGTAGCCTGCCCTGGCGCCGATCGCGCGACTGTCGCTGAACGGGTCTTCCAGTCGAACCGTCTGGCCGCCGCGAAAGCTCGCGAGCACGCGTTCGCCGAAATCCTGCATGCGTACGGTGCCGGCCATGCTCGGCATGTCGCCGTCGGTCCAGTCACGCTCGACGGTCAGGAATTCGCCGCTCGCGTCGACTTCGCCATAGCCGCAGCGGCGCACGCCGAGGTACTCGCCAAGGAGTCGACTTGCGGTTTCCATGATGTTCGTCGTGTCGACCATCGGCCGCAGTGCATCCGTCAGGGAGACGAGGAAGTTGTCACGCTCCTCGCGCCGTTTGCGCTCGGTGACATCGCGCGTGGTTCCGCCGACGGCCTCGACGGTACCGTCCGGACGCATGATCGGCACGAAGATGTACTCATAAATGCGGCGGCCGAGGGTACCGGAGAACGGGACCTCGCCCTTGACCGGGAGCCGCGTCGCGATCACTTCGTCGATCTCCAGGTCATGCATCGCGGCATGCCAGTCGGGATAGCCCAGTTCGAGGCAGGTCCTGCCAATAGCTTGTTCCCAGGTCTTGCCCAACACGGTCAGGAGCGCCTGGTTGGCGTACGCAAAACGATGGTTCAGATCGAAGACGCAGATCAGGTCCTGCACGGTTGACAGCAGCGCATCGTAAAGTCGCTCATGAGCGGCCGTGGTTTCGACGCTGCTGGTCATCTCGATGCCGCTGTTGAGCATGCCGGCGACCGTGCCGGTTTCGTCACGCAGCGGGCTGAAGGCATAGGTGAACCAGGTTTGCTCGGCGCGTCCATTGCGGAGCAATGTAAATGGCATTTGCTCGAAGTAGCTGGACTCGCCTGCGCGCGCTTTTTGAACCAGCGAGTGGATCAGATTTCCGGCTTCCGGCCACATGTCGAGAAGCGGGACGCCGAGCGCGTTGTGTTTGTCGCCGAGCAGCGGAATGTAGGCATCGTTATAGATGCAGGTGAGTTCAGCGCCCCAGCAAATGAGGTGCGGCAGCGGCGAGGCGAGCGCCATGTCGACGACGGTCCGCAGGGATTGCGGCCAGCTCTCGAACGGGCCCAGGGGCGTACGGGACCAGTCGTGCGCCCGAACGAGCGCCGCCATACCGCCGCCGGGATTTCGGGGCCATGGGTCGGGCGTGGGGAAGGGTTCGGGCGAGTTCATGGGCCATCCTGGGCGCGCAAGGAGCGTAGAGTATAGGTATAACCGCCAGTTTCGGCAAATAGATACCCTACCTGTTTCTCAACAGCACATAGACCGCGCCGGTGCCCCCGTCCGCCGGCCGGGCCGAACAGAAGGCCAGCACGTCGGTGCGCTGGCTCAGCCAGTGGGCAAGCTGCTGCTTGAGCACCGGTCCGCGCCTTCCGGACCGCAGGCCCTTGCCGTGGATGATGCGCGCGCAGCGGACCTCGAAAGCCGCACATTCGGCGAGGAATTCGCTGACGACTGCTCTGGCGGCGGCGACTGTCAGCCCGTGAAGGTCGCACTCAGCGCCAATCTCGAACTGGCCGCGCCGCAGGCGCTTGAGCAGGCGCAGATCGGCGCCGGGCTGCGCGAAGGACAGCATGTCATCGTGGCCGATGTCGGCCGGGTCGATGGCGTCGCCAAGACTGTCGGTCAGGACCTGGATTTCGTCGGCGCGGCGGAAGCGGGCGCGCGGCGATGGCGCCTTGCGCTCCGGCGGCGTCTTGTCCGTGCGGATCCGGCGGATGTTACCGACGTGCTCGCGGAACAGCGCCGCGTCTTCTTCGGAAATTGTCCAGCGTTTGCGCATCCCTTTATTCTATCGAATGGGGCGGATTGCGGAAGCCGCTCCCATGCGACAGATTCCAGTATCATAGGAATCCCGATGAAAATCCTGTTAAGCAATGACGACGGCTGCCAGGCCGCTGGGCTGTTGTGCCTCCGGGACGAACTCGCGCAACTCGGCGGCGTGACCGTCGTTGCGCCGGATCGCAACCGTAGCGGCGCGAGCAACTCGCTGACGCTGGAGGCGCCGCTGCGGGTGCACCAGCACGAAGAGGGAGTCTATTGCGTCGACGGCACGCCGACCGATTGCGTGCATCTGGCGATTACGGGTCTGCTGGACGAGGAACCGGATATCGTCGTCTCAGGCATCAACTCCGGTCCCAATCTCGGCGACGACGTGTTGTACTCGGGCACCGTCGCGGCGGCAATGGAGGGGCGTTTTCTCGGTCTGCCGGCGATCGCGGTGTCGATGGCGGGCGACCATCCCGAGCATTATTCAACCGCCGCGAAGATCGTTCGCCGGCTGGTGACGATGCTGGCGCGGGGCCATCTGTCGCCTGATACAATCCTGAACGTGAACGTGCCGGATCGACCGGAAGCGGGTCTGGCCGGCATCGTCGCCACCCGGCTTGGACACCGGCATCGCGCGGAGCCGGTGGTGCGCGCCGAGGACCCGCGCGGCCGGCCGATCTACTGGGTTGGCGAAGTCGGTGCGGCGGAAGACAACGGGCCGGGTACTGATTTCGCGGCCGTAAGCGCGGGCTACGTATCGGTTACGCCGCTGAAAGTCGACCTGACGCGGCATGACACCTTGCCGCAACTCGACGTGTGGCTGGAAGGCATGGCCGATGACGACGAGCCACGCGTGCTGAAGGGGAAAAAGAGCGCATGATGACAGCGGCGGACGGCATCGGCATGACTTCAGCGCGGACGCGCGAACGCCTGATCGCGCGCCTGAAGGCGAAGGGCATCGACAACGTCTCCGTGCTGAATGCGATCCGCGAAACGCCGCGTCACCTGTTTGTTGACGAGGCCCTGGCAAGTCGCGCGTATGAAGACACCGCGCTGCCGATCGGTCATGGGCAGACGATCTCGCAACCGTTCATCGTCGCGCGCATGTCCGGCGCGTTGCTGGCAGGCGGCACACCGCAAAAGGTGCTCGAAGTCGGCACCGGGTCGGGGTATCAAACGGCGGTGTTGTCGAAACTCGTGCCGGCCATTTTTACGGTCGAGCGCATACAACCGCTGGTGGACCGGGCCCGCCGCCTGTTGCGCCAGCTGGACATCCGCAACGTCAGATTCAGGCACTCCGATGGCAGTTGGGGTTGGCCGGAGCAGGGGCCATACGACGGGATCCTGGTCGCCGCCGCGCCCGAGGAAGTCCCTCCGGCGCTGCTGGAGCAGCTTACGCCGGGCGGCCGGCTGATCATTCCGGTGGGCGGCCGCGGCGTGCAGGAACTGGTGCGCATCACGCGCCGCGACGATCACTACGAGCAGGAGATGCTCGACCGGGTCAGCTTCGTGCCGCTGCTCGGGGGCAAACAGTGAGCGCAGCATCCACGCGGGCCGAATGAAGGCTGTCGCCCGGACGATTCTCCTGGCGCTTGTCTGCCTGTCGTTCGCCGCGTGCGAAAACGCATTGCGTTGGCGCCAGTACGACTATGTCGTGCAGCGTGACGATACGTTGTACTCGATCGCGTGGCATTTCGATCTCGATTACCGCGATCTGGCGAAGTGGAACAACATCCCGCCGCCGTACCGCATTTACGTCGGCGAAAAGCTGGTATTGAGTCGCTCGAAAGCGCCTTACTCGGCGCCGGCCACCGCTCCCGCGTCTTCGTCCGGCGAAGTCGCAAGCGATGTGTCGCCGTCGCCGTCAACGACCGTTGACGAGCACGACTCATCGCATCCGGTATCCGGCTGGCAATGGCCGGCGCAAGGGCAGGTGATCACGCGCTTCGACGCGGACAAGCTCGATGCGAAGGGCATCAACATCGCAGGCCGGTTCGGCGAGCCGGTACGCGCGGCGGCGGACGGGCGGGTGGTTTATAGCGGCAGTGGACTTGTCGGCTATGGCCAGCTTATTATCATAAAACACAACAATCACTACCTTAGCGCCTACGCACACAACCGCAAACGGCTGGTGAAGGAAGGCGACGAAGTCAAGGCTGGGGACGAAATAGGAACGATGGGGCAGGGCAACGATGGCAAGGCGCTGTTGCACTTCGAAATCCGCTACAACGGCAAGCCGGTGGATCCGCAGCATTATCTGCCGCGGCGCCAGTGACGCATGAACGGCGATCGCGCCGGGAACAGCGAAGAATTCTACGACCAGCCGCACTGGCTGAACGACCACGCGGATGCCAACGACGAGCAGATCGATGCGACGCGCATGTATCTGCAAGAAGTCGGTTTCTCGCCGCTGCTGACCGCTGAGGAAGAAGTCAATTTCGGCCGCCGCGCTCGCGACGGCGACGAGAGCGCGCGCCAGCGCATGATCGAGAGCAACCTGCGCCTGGTCGTCAATATCGCGCGGCACTACATTCATCGCGGCCTCGCGCTGCTCGACCTGATCGAGGAAGGCAATCTCGGCCTGATTCATGCGGTCGAGAAGTTCGATCCCGAACGGGGTTTTCGCTTTTCAACCTACGCAACCTGGTGGATACGCCAGTCGATCGAACGGGCGGTGATGAACCAGGCGCGCACGGTGCGGCTGCCGATTCATATCGTCAAGGAAGTCAGCCTGTATTCGCGCACATCGCGCAAGCTGGCCCAGGAACTGGAACGCCAGGCGACGCGCGAAGAGGTCGCGGCGCACCTGGACCGGCCGCTGGCAGACATCGAACGGCTGCTGTGCCTGTGCGAGCCGGTGATGTCGGTCGATCGGCCCTTCAGCGCCGACGGCGATCGGCCGGTACTGGATGCGATTCCCGATGAAAACAATCCGGACCCGTTCAGGCAGCTCGAGGGCGTGGACCTCGAAGCGGCGATTGCAAGCTGGCTTGAGCGTTTGTCCGAAAAGCAGCGACTGGTCGTGAGATTGCGCTTCGGCCTTGATGGCGGCGGGCAGCGTACGCTGGATCAGGTGGGCAGCCGCGTGGGGGTGACGCGGGAACGGGTTCGGCAGATTCAGGTCGATGCGTTGCGGAAGTTGCGGTTGATGTTTGAGGAAGATGGACTTTCGGGGGAGTCTGTTTTCGAGTGATTGTTTGGTGCCGCCTTCGGCGGCGGGTTAATTGGGTGCCGGTCTCGGCCGGCGGCCGAGTTACTTTCCTTACGGGGAAAGTAACCAAAGCCACTGCTCCTACCGCTTGGTCCAAAGTGCATCCTGCACTTTGGACTTCCCGAAGATCGGGCGAAAAAACGGGGCCGGAACCAAACTCCGGCTGTCTGGCTGCGCAATCCTGCTCCGCCAGCCAGACCAGCGAATACATCCTGTATTCCCGTCCGCAGCAGTGCTGCGAACCCCTGCCGTCGAACATGGTTCCTTGTTTCCCCGTTTTTTCGCCCGATCTTCGGCTGCGCTCCATGTCGCGGGAGAAGAGCCGGCCGTCGTGGCCGGCAAGATGAGAAGGGAAATTTATTCTTCTATTATTAGTAGGCCGGCTACTACTTTTCTGCCTTCGTTTGTCAGGATATTGAACGTCCTCAGGGCCGCTGCCGTTTTCATTATTTCTACGCCGACTCCGGCGCGGTAAATCGGGGCGAGCACGGTCGGGGGCGGCATGCGCTGCGTCTTGCCTGTGCCTATCAACACCAGGTCCGGTTCGTCTATGAGTAACGCGGCGCAGTGTTCTTCGGTTAGATCAGCGAAGGCTTGCGGCGGCCAGTTCGTGTCGAGGCCGGTCGGCGTCAGAATCATGCTGGTGGTGATCCTGTCGTCGTTGATCGTGATATAGCCAACGCCGTAGCCGCGGATGACTTTGGCGTTGACGTCCGGGTTGGTCGCCTGTTCGATTTTCACGGCCCCATGATAACATCGCGCTGCCGCGCGCCCGCCGCGTCCAAGCCGCATGAGGAGAAGCTTTTTCCGATGACGCCACGAATAGAGCGCCGCGCCGCCGGTTGTGTCGATGGGTGGGGCGCCGCGCTGCCGCCGTTGCTGAAACAGTTATATGCGGCGCGCGGGGTGTCGTCCGACGATGCGCTGGATTACCGGCTCGGGCGGCTCGCTCCGCATGCTGCGCTGACGGGGGTCGATCCGGCCGCGGATTTGCTGGCCGATACGATTGCGGCGGGCGGGGGAATCCTGATTGTGGGCGACTTCGATACCGACGGTGCGACCAGTTCGGTGCTGGCCGTGCGCGCGCTACGTGCGCTTGGCGCGGAGCGGGTGGACTATCTTGTGCCGAATCGCTTCGAATACGGTTATGGCCTGACGCCGGAAATCGCCGCGCTCGCGATTGCACGCGAACCAGCGCTGGTCGTGACGGTGGACAACGGCATTTCCAGCATCGCGGGTGTCGCGGCGCTGCGCGAACGCGGCATCGCCGTTCTGGTGACCGATCATCATCTGCCCGGCGAGGTATTGCCGGCAGCGAATGTCATCGTCAATCCCAACCTGCCCGGCGACGGCTTTCCGAGCAAGGCGCTGGCCGGCGTCGGCGTCATGTTTTACGTGCTGATCGCATTGCGCACGCGGCTCCGCGAGCGCGGCTGGTTCAAGCAGCGTAACGTATCCGAACCGACGCTGGCGGACTGGCTCGATCTGGTTGCGCTCGGTACCGTCGCCGACATGGTCCCGCTTGACGACAACAACCGCATTCTCGTGGAACAGGGTCTGCGGCGAATGCGCGCCGGGCGCTGTGTGCCGGGCATCGCCGCGCTGGCGCAGCTCGGCGGGCGGGAGCTTGCGCGCCTGACGCCGGCCGATCTCGGCTTTGCCATCGCGCCGCGGCTGAATGCGGCGGGGCGGCTGGACGATATGTCGCTGGGCATCGAGTGCCTGCTCGCCGACGACGCACAGCACGCGCTGGCGCTGGCCGCGAAACTCGATGCATTGAACCGGGAGCGGCGCGACATCGAGGCGGGCATGCGGGCCGAGGCGCTGGCGCTGACGGAGCCGCTGCTCGCCGGCGTCGACGGGGCGGGCGCAATCGGGCTGTGCCTGTTCGAGGAAAGCTGGCACCAGGGCGTGATCGGGTTGGTTGCCGGACGCATCAAGGACCATGCGCATCGGCCGGTGGTCGCCCTCGCGCGCGCCGACGCCGATACTCTGAAAGGCTCGGCGCGCTCCGTGGCGGGTCTCAATATCCGCGACGTGCTGGCGGCCATCGACGTGCGCCACGCCGGTTTGATGACTAAATTCGGTGGGCACGCGATGGCGGCCGGATTGACGCTCCCGTCCGCGCGGCTGGCGGATTTTTCCGCCGCTTTCGATGCCGAAGTCCGGCACGCGCTCGGCGGCGAAGAGCCGGTGAAGCGCGTCATTACCGATGGCGAACTCGCGCCCGCCGACTTGACGCTGGAAACGGCGGAACTGTTGAGGCGCGCCGGTCCCTGGGGACAGGCCTTTCCCGAGCCGCTGTTCGACGGCGAGTTCGGCGTTGTCGAGACGCGGGTCGTGGGCGAGCGGCATCTGCGCCTGCGCGTGCGATGCTCGCTGGATGCCCCGCCGCTCGACGCCATTGCCTTCAATACCGAAGAAGAAGTTGTTGCTTCGCTGGACCGCGTCAGGATGGTCTATCGACCGGACGTCAACGTGTGGCGCGGCGAGAGCCGCCTGCAACTCGTCGTTGAACATTTGCTGCCGATTTAAGCGTTACATATTGTCTGAGTAGGCTGGACGGCGCCTCAGCGGCGGTTTACAGCGTTTTCCCGCTAGACGCAGCTAGTAAAAACCCGTAAGGTTTGGCCGTCGCAACATCAGGTATTTCCAATGCAAGACCTCAATCGGGCAGCCGCCAAGCCGTTGCCGATCGACAATCCGCCCGTATCGCAAACCCGTTCGTTCAGCACGGTGTTCCTGATCGAGATGTGGGAGCGCTTCGGCTACTACGGCATGACAGCGCTGATCGTGTACTACATGATCCAGCGCCTCGGGTTTGCCGACAGCCGCGCCAATCTGACCTGGGGCGCCGCGGCCGCGTTGATCTACATTTCGCCGGCAATCGGCGGCTGGATTGGCGACAAGATTCTCGGCACGCGCCACACGATGCTGTTCGGCGCGATGACGCTCGCGGTCGGTTACGCGATGATGGTGGTGCCGGGGCAGGGCGCGCCGTTTCTGTTCTTCGCTCTGGGCGTCATCGTCGTCGGTAACGGCATGTTCAAGGCGAACGCCGGCAATCTTGTGCGCAAGATATTCGAAGGCGACGATGCCAAGATCGATAGCGCATTTACGCTCTATTACATGGCGGTCAACATCGGCTCGATGATATCGATGTTGCTGACGCCGAAGATCAAGACCTGGGTGAACGCCTTTTACGGCAATGGCTTTGGCTGGCACGCTGCCTTTGCGGTCTGTTCCTTCGGTTTGCTGGTGGGACTGGCCAACTACCTGGTCATGCGGCATACGCTGGCGCACGTCGGTTCCGAACCGGACCGGCAGCCGGCCGACTTCCGCAAGTACGTGATGGTATTCGTTGGCGGCATCGTAGTCGCGATCATTTCCGCCTTCATTCTGAATTACGAGATGGTGGCGCGCATCTTCGTCTATACCGCCGGCCTGGTCGTTCTCGGCATCTTCGGGTACCTGATCGCCAAGAGCACTCGCAGTGAGCGTCCCGGGTTGATCGTAACCCTGGTGCTGACGCTCGAAACCGTGCTGTTCTTCATCTTCTATCAGCAGATGTCCACGTCGCTGTCCCTGTTCGCGCTGCGCAACGTGGACTGGAACCAGTCTCTGTTCGGAATGCACGTATTCACCTGGTCGCCGGCGCAGTTCCAGGCGCTGAATCCGATCTGGATTTTCATTCTCAGCCCGATTCTCGCCGCGATGTACAACTCTGCAGCCCGCCGCGGTAATGACTTGTCCATTGCGAGCAAATTCGCGATCGGCTTCGTGGTGGTCGCAATCGGCTTCTTCATCTACAGCTTCGCCGGGCAGTTCGCGGTGGATGGCAAGGCCTCATCCTGGGTGATGATCGCCGGTTATTGCTTCCAGTCGCTCGGTGAACTGCTGGTCAGCGGATTGGGGTTGGCATTTGTCGCTCGCTATGTGCCGGCGCGAATGGGCGGGTTCATGATGGGCGCCTATTTCGTCGCCACGGGTATTTCGCAATACCTCGGCGGACTTGTCGCCACTTTTGCGAGCATCCCCAAGGACCTGACCGACAACCCGGTCAAGAGCCTGCCCATTTATACCGATCTGTTCAACAAGCTCGGTTTCGCCGCGATCGGCTGCGTCATCGTTGCATTGCTCGTCCTTCCATACCTGCGCAAGCTATCAGCCAGGCATCAGGAAGACGCTGTAGCGTAGTCGAAACGAAAACGGCGGCCATAACGGCCGCCGTTTTCATATGCAAGCGCACAGTTCTCAAATTTAATTCGAAAAGGCTTGCGTGCGACGATTATTTGGGGCTAGATTTAGTACTTAAGGGGGCGCCGCATCGAGCCGTGCCCGATATTGGTTGAGGGATTACCAATAATAAATCTCATCCGACATCGCTGTTTAGAAGGACGTATGGCTTTGTTGCCGGCAACTGGGAGACAAAAACATGGCTTGTAGTTAAGGAGGTTCAACGTGAAGAGATGGCTGTTACTGAGCGGATCCGCCGCCTATGCGGCGATGTCGGCTCAAGCGGCAATTGCCGCGACTCATCCTCAATCAGTTCCGGCGCCCAGCATGGCGGCGGCCCAACCATTACATCAACCTCGCAATTTCAATGCGAGTCTAACCCCGCCGCGGAAGGCCCTGCTCCTCACGAATGGGCGGAAGCGGTTGGAAAAGCCGGAGTCGATTTCCGGCGACCTTGATTTCCAGCGCCTGCGTCCGGCCCCCATCATCGACGATCATTACGACAATATTCTCGGTAAACCGACCTTTATCTGGGCCGGCAAAAACGCGGGCAAAAGCGTCAATTTCGGCGTCTATCGCTCTGGCAAGGGCGCGCCGACTTACGCGAAAGCCTATCTTCGGGAATATGCCAGCCGCCTGGGAATCAGGCCGGACGCAGTCGGACAGGCGCGTCTGGTCTTTGTTCATGACGACGGCGCAGGGCCGGTGATAGCGCGTTATCAGCAAGTGGTCGACGGCTACGACGTGATGGGCCGTCAGCTCAACGTCATCATGGATCAGGATCTCAAGCTGATCGGGATTTCAGGCTATTTTGCCAGCACCAGGGACGCGGGCGTAAAAGCTGCGGCCAAGCCGTTTCATGGCGGTCCGCAAGCGGCCATGAACGCCGCGTTCAAGGATTTGAAGCTGCCGGTATCGGCCTACAACCTGCATCGAATGCAGCACAGCAAGGATGGTTTCGCTCAGTTTGCACCGCCGCCGGGCGCGAAGGGCGCCGCTCATCCGGCCCTCGCGCAACTCACCGCGCCAGTGGGTGCGAAGGCAGTCCTTTTCCCCGTGAACGGCAAGTTGGTGCCGGGCTGGCTGATGACAATACAGGCTGGCCGGGCCGGGACCGAGGACAGTCTGGGTTACGCCTACGTTGCCAGCGCCGATGGCAGCAGGGTGTTATACCGCAAGAACCTCATCGACCACGATACGTACACGTACCGTGTGTTCGCCGACCCGGCGACGAAGAAGCCTCAGGACAGCCCGTTTGGCAACGACGCAATGCCGTGGCCGGGCCATCCCGTGGCGGAAGACTTCGGCGCGGGTACGCTGGTGAATGTCACAGCGACGCAGGGTGTCGGCGACCCCTGGTTGCCGATGCCCGTCGCCGGTGCGCCGACCAACGAAACGACCGGCAACAATGTCTGGGCTTACCTCGATGTTGCCGGCGGTGACGGCCAGGACGATCCGGCGGACATCTCGGCAACGACGACCTCGACCAATACGTTTGACTACGCGTTCGACTTCAGCGTGGCGCCGACCACGCATTCCAACCAGGAAGGTGCGATTGTCAATCTGTTTTACGTTGACAACTGGCTGCACGATGCCTGGTACCACGCGGGGTTCACGGAGGCGCTGGGTAACGCGCAGTATTACAATTATGGCCGCGGCGGCGTTCCTGGCGATCCGATTCACGCCGAGGCGCAAGACAATTCCGGTCGCAACAACGCCAACATGTTCACGCCGCCGGATGGCATGTCGCCGCGCCAGCAGATGTACCTCTGGGACGGTCCGGTTCTCTCCCAGACCACTCAGGCGACGTCGACGAGCGGTGCGACGTATGTATTCGATCCGGCCCCAACGGCTACATTTGGCCCGCAGGAATTCGATCTGACAGCGGACTTCGCCATCTATAACGACGGCGATGCCAGCGGCACCGGCGTCAATGGCGAGCTGGATGCCTGTCAGCCAACGAGCCAGGATCTGACCGGCAAGATTGCGTTGATCGGAGACATCTACACCTGTAATTTCACCGTCAAGGTCAAGAATGCCCAGAACGCGGGCGCGGTCGCGGCGGTGATCGTCTACAACTTTGCACCCAATCCCGATCAGGCGTTCAAGATGGGCGGCTCCGATCCCACGATCACCATACCGTCGATTAGCGTTTCGGACGACGACGCCAATCCGGCCATCGCCGATATCAACGCGGGCAACACGGTGACGTTGCACATGGCGATCGACAAGGCTCCGGATCGTGACGGCTCGGTCGATACCCAGGTTATGGCGCACGAGTTCTTCCACTACGTCAGTAACCGCCTGGTGGGCAACGCTCTTGGCTTGTCCAACACGCAGGGGGGCGGCATGGGCGAAGGCTGGAGCGACATCGCGGCGCTACTGCTGACCGCGCGTCCGGACGATCTGGCCAGCAACCCGGATGGGCGCTATACCGAGGCAGGCTATGTAGCCGATAACTTCTATTACGGCCTGCGTGCCTACCCATACAGCACCGACATGACAGCGAATCCGCTGACTTTCGGCGACATTACGGCGAATCCGGAAGCACATTTCGTGGGTACGGTGTGGGCGACGATGTTGTGGGATGCCTATGTTGGACTCTACAAGCATTATGCGGCGATAGATCCGACGACCGCGTACGCGACCGCCAAATCGAAGATGATGAACTACATACTCGAAGGTTTGATGGCCACGCCCAACGCGCCGACCATGATCGAGGCGCGTGACGCGATTCTCGCCGCCGCCAAGGCCACCAGCCGGGCGGATTACGACACCTTCGTCGCCGCATTCGCCAAGCGGGGCATGGGCTTCGGGGCGGTCGCGCCGCCGCGCAACAGCACCAGCCTTACGGGCGTGAAGGAAAGCTACAAGACGGATCTCAAGGCTTTCATCATCAAGGATGCGAATCTGGATGTGAATGCCGAAGGCGTCTGCGATGCCGATTATTCGCTCGATCCGGGCGAAACCGGCAGGATCACGCTGACACTGCTGAATACCGGCAGCGCCGACCTGAATGGCATTACCGCCCAGCTCAGCTCTGATTCCGACATCACCTTCTCTCATCACGGGAGAGTGAAATTCAGGAAGCTCGAGATGTTTGGTGGTACGGTGACCGCAACGGCCGACGCTACCGTACGGAGTGCCGCCGGAACCAGCCAGCCGATGGCGATCACCGTCAGCTTCCCTGACGTGGGCCGCTCATCCGACGAAGTCCAGAAGCCCGGACCGATCCAGTTCCAGTTCACCAGCAACCAGGACTTCGCACCTGAAGAGTTTGCCGATGACGTGGAGCTGCGGACCGCCAGCCTGTACGATTGGACGCGCGTGTTGACGGGCGATGGCGCCGGTTGGATCGTGGACTCGTACTACAGCGGTGCGCTCGGATTGGATCCGAACAACCACTACTGGTACGGGCCGGACAACGGTGTTCCAACGGAAGAGGCGCTGGTGACGCCGCCGATCACCGTAGGCGACCAGCCGTTCAGCGTGAGTTTCTATCACTATTATCAATTCGAGAGCAGTGATCAGAACTACGATGGCGGCGTAGTGGAAATTTCCACCGACGGAGGGGCTACATGGCGGGATGTAACCGAAGCGGGCGGCAGCTTTGAGTTCGGTTATAACGGCACGGTGGCCGCAAACAATCCGTACCTGGGTGGACGGCAAGCGTTCGTCAACGCTGGTGGGACCATTGCTACCGGTGCACCCGAGAAAATCAGCTTCGGTACTGCATTGGCCGGGCAGACGATTCAGCTTCGTTTCGTCGTCGGCAGTGACCAGTTTACCGGGGACGTCGGCTGGATTATCGACAACGTAACGGTTGGCGGCGCTACTGAACCCATGTTCAGCGTCGTTGTGCCGGAAGACTCTTATTGCGGACGCGGGCATCAAGGCCCGCATGAACCGGGGTCACGTTAAGCGGTAAGACAATAGCCTGAATCCCAACCTTCACGGGCCGCGAAAGCGGCCCGTTTTTTTTCCCGCTCTGGACACGCGCCTTTGCTGGTGTGACGATAAGCATCCAGTTCTCAAATTCGCAAGGAGGCGAATCATGGCGCACGTACTAGTGCTGTACTACAGCATGTACGGCCACATCGAACGAATGGCGGAGGAGGCCGCGGCTGGCGCGCGCGAGGTACCGGGCACCGAGGTGACGATCAAGCGGGTGCCGGAGTTGATTCCGCGCGAAGTGGCGGAGAAGGCGGGCGTCAAGCTCGATCAACCTGCGCCGATCGCCGAGCCGGGCGAGTTGGGCGACTATGACGGCATCATGTTCGGCACGCCGACGCGCTACGGAAACATGTGCGGACAGATGCGGAATTTTCTCGATCAGACGGGCCCGCTTTGGCAGTCTGGCATATTGACCGGCCGGCCGGCCGCGGTTTTCACCAGCACGAATACCCAGCATGGCGGCCAGGAGACGACGCTCACTTCGTTCCATTCGACCTTGTTCCACCTGGGTTTTGTTGTCGTTGGATGCCCGTACACCTGCCCGGGCATCAGCGAGTCGAGCGAAATCAGCGGTGGCTCGCCTTATGGCGCTTCGACAATAGCGGGTTCCGATGGAAGCCGCCAGCCAAGTAAAAACGAGCTGGACGTCATGCGCTTTCAGGCGCGCCACATGGCGCAAATCACGTACAAACTATCCCGGGATTAGTCAGCTCCCCGGGGCAGCGCGGCCAGTTCCATGCTCACATCCCACAACCGTGTCTGCGTTTCGCGATCGTGGGAGGCGTCCGACGTCGCTACTTCACCGTCGCGGCCAATGCAAATGCCGGTCACGCTGGCGTATGCGTCCGAATCGGCCGCGTGGACGACTGTTTCCGCAGCGTATTCGGGCGTGCTCAACAGCAGCGGGCGCAGCAGTTTTACGTATAGCGGCGCCGCGCGTGAATCACTGAGCGCGGTGCGGAAAAAGCCGGGATCGACGCAATTGGCTGTTACACCGGTACCTTCGAGCCGCCGTGCCAGCGCATAAGTAAACATCGTCAGTGCAAGCTTTGAACGGACGAACGCGCCGTCAAAAGGTGCGTAACTATTCTGGCTCTGCAGGTCATCGAAGTTGAGGCCGTCCGCACGCTGATGCGTACGGGAACTGATATTCAATATCCGCGCCGGCGCGCTCGCCTTGAGTCGGTCCAGCAGCCGGAGCGTCAACATGAACGGCGCGAGGTAGTTGACCATGAAGGTGGCTTCCAGACCGTCGTGCGTCGTTCGCCGCGATTGCAGCAGCGTCGCGGCGTTGTTGATCAGGACATCCAGCCGGTCGCATTTTTCCAGCACGATATCGGCCGCGTGGTTGACGTAATGGAGCGACGACAGCGGGCAGGTCACGGCGTCGATATCGTCGTTGCCCGATGCAGCGCGAATTTCTTCGACGACTTTCTCGCAGCGGCGTTCGGATCGGCCGCCAACGATAACGCGATAGCCGAGCCGCGCCATTCCGTGCGCCGTCGCGCGGCCAAGACCCGATGTGGCGCCGGTGATCAAAACGGTCTTTTTTGTCATCTGTTCCCCCTGACAACAGCGGCGAGATTATACAGCCCTTTGGACTTACCTCGGCGCTCAGGTCAAAATGGGGACCGTCAATTTCCAAATCAAGGGCCGATGATGACGAAGATTTTGTACGCCTTCGTATGGGTTGCTGTCGCCGTCGCGGCGTCGCCGCAAGCGTTCGCGCGCGATATGCCGCAGCCCGTGGTCGCGCAGCATGGCATGGTCGTGACCGCACAGCATCTTGCGACGCAGGTCGGCGTCGATATATTGAAACAGGGCGGCAACGCGATCGACGCGGCAGTCGCGGTGGGTTATGCACTCGCGGTGGTCCATCCCTGTTGCGGCAATATTGGCGGCGGCGGCTTCATGCTGATCCGGCTCGCGAACGGGAAGACGGCATTCCTGAACTTCCGCGAAAAGGCACCACTGGCAGCATCCGCGAGCATGTATCAGAACAGGAAGGGCCATGTCGTGAATGGCCTGAGTACGAAAAGCTGGCTCAGTATCGGCGTGCCCGGAACCGTAATGGGACTCAACACGGCGCTCAAGAAATACGGCACGCTGAGCCTGAAGCAGGTCATGGCGCCGGCGATCAAGCTTGCAGCGGAGGGCTTCGTGCTCGTGCCGGGGGACGTGGCGATCCTCCACACCCGCACCGACACATTTGCCGCACAGCCGAACGTCGCAAACATCTTCCTCAATCACGGCAAGCCTTACCAGGTCGGCGACCGGCTGGTGCAGAAGCGGCTCGCACACACGCTCAGGCTGATCGCGCAGCACGGCACGAAGGCGTTTTACGACGGACCGATCGCCGCGAAGCTGGCCAGGGCGAGCCAGGCGCATGATGGCCTGCTGACGAAAAAGGATTTCGAGAACTACACCGTCGAGTGGGAAAAGCCGATTCATTGCGAATATCGCGGGTACGACGTCTGGTCGTCGCCGCCACCGAGTTCGGGCGGTACGACCATGTGCGAAATCATGAACATCGTCAGCGGCTATCCGCTGCCGAAGTTCGGCTTTCATTCGGTCGATTCGGTGCATTATCTCGCCGAGGCGATGCGCTATTCCTACGCCGACCGAAACACCAAGCTCGGCGATCCCGACTTCGTGCACAACCCGATCGACAAGCTGCTGTCGGCGGAGCATGCGAAGGCCATTCGCACTGAAATCGATCCGCAGAAGCCGACGCCGTCGAGCAAACTCGACGGCGGCATGACCCTGCCGGAAGGCGACGACACCACGCACTATTCGGTGGTCGACAAGGCCGGCAATGCGGTGGCGGTGACTTACACGATCAACTGGTACTTCGGCAGCGGCCACATCGCTGGCGACACGGGCTTCTTTCTGAACAACGAGATGGATGACTTCACCTCGAAACCGGGCGTACCGAACAGTTTTGGACTGGTGCAGGGCGAGGCGGATGCGATCGCGCCCGGCAAGCGGCCGCTGAGTTCGATGACGCCGACGATCGTGACGCGCGACGGCAAGCTGTTCATGGTGACCGGCAGCCCCGGCGGTTCGCGCATCATTACGATCACGCTGGAGAGCATTCTCAACGTCATCGACTATGGCATGAATGTGCAGCAGGCGATCAACGCGCCGCGTATTCATCAGCAATGGCTGCCCGATATGGTGCTCCTCGAACCGCACGCCTTGAAGCCCGATGTGCGGGCGACGCTCGAAAAGCGCGGCTACGCGTTCAGGGACCATAGTCCGTGGGGTGCGGCGGAAGCGATCGTCGTCGATCCGAAGACGGGGCTGCTCAACGGTGCGAGTGATCCGCGCGAGCCGGCGGGGGCGGCAGCTGGCTACTGATACAATAGGAATGGAACGGAGAATCAACATGGAAAGGAACACCGTCAAAGCCGACTGGCTTTCCATCGACGCCGAACTGCGTGCCTGGTACGCCGCTCCGAGCAGCGGCGGGCCGTACCCGGTCGTGCTTTGCTTCATCGAGGCCTACGGCATCACCAGCCACTTCCGCGGCGTGGCCGAACGTTTTGCCGAAGCCGGCTTCTGCGCCGCCGTGCCCGATATCTATCACGGCGACGTGTTCGATTACGCCGATCTCGATGGCGCGATGGGCAAGCTCAAGGCACTTGATGAAGAGCGGGTGGTGAACGAGGCAGTCGCCACGCTCGATGCGCTCGCGCAGCGGCCCGAATGCGATGTAAACCGCGCCATGCTGACGGGCTTCTGCCTCGGCGGACGCCTTGCCTTTCGGGCGCACGCCGCGCTTGGCGAGCAGGTCGCGGCCAGCGCCTGCTTCTACGGCGGCGGCATTGCGCCGCGCGAAGACCATTTTGGCCGCGAGCCGCTGCTGGGCCACGTCGCGAAAATGCGCTCGCCGCTGATGCTGTACTACGGCGGCCAGGATCAGTCGATCCGGCCGGACGAGCATGGCCGCATCGCCGAAGCGCTGAGCAATGCCGGCGTCAGATATGGGCTGAATGTCTTCCCGGACGCCGGACACGCATTCTTTTGCGATGAACGGCCGAGCTATCACGCCGCCACGGCCGAAGAATCGTGGTCGATGATGCTCGATTTCTTTCGCCGTAATTCAGGCTGACTCGTGGGCGCCGTCTATGTCTTCGTCGGCGTTGCGTTCATCGTTGGGCTGTTGTGCGCGAGTCTTTATCACAATATCCGCAACCGGCTGAAACATCGCGGCGAGCCGGAATCGGGCGGCGCACTGACCGAGGTCATTCAACGGCTCGACCGCATTCATCGGCCGGGTGAGCTCGGCGCGGCGTTGCTTGACGAACTCGCGGCGCGCCTGCAGTGCAAGGCGCTCGCGTTGTATATCCGCGACGATGTCGATTTTCACCTCAATGCGGGCCATCGGATTGACGACGTCCAGGCGGAACAGTTGCGCGCCCGGCTGGAGAGCGATTCCAGTCTCGCGGCGCCATCGCCGCGAGCGGCGCGAGTGGTGCGTCTCGATGATCGCTCGGAATACGCGCTGGTGGCCTTCGTTCACGGGAGGCAAACGGGCGTTGTCACGATTTCTCCGATCAAGGCGGTCGCGCACGAGGCGCCCCGGCGGTTGGTCGAAGCGGCGGGCGGATACGCCCTGGCGCGACTGGAGACTATCCGGTTGGGTCAGGCGCTCAAGGAAGCCGCCACGCGCGACACCGTCACGCGACTGCACAATCAGCGCTATTTTCTCGAACTGTTCGAACTTGAGTTCAACCGCAGCCAACGCTACCAGCGGGCGCTTTCCGTGCTGCTGTGCGGCGTCAAGGATCTCGCGGCACTCAATGCGCGCGAAGGCAGCGAAACCGGCGACGTGATTCTGCGCCAGATTGCCAACGCCTTTCGCGACAGCTTGCGCTATTTCGACGTCGTCGGTCGCTATGAATCCGACACGCTGGCCGTGCTGCTGCCGGAAGCGGATCGCGACGTCGCGACCGGCGTCGCGACGCGCCTGCTGCTCGCGGCCGGCGCCGAGACCGGCATTGAAAATCTGGGGATGAGCATCGGCGTCGCCTGCATGGGCGACCCCGGCATCGACTATACGATGCTGCTGAACGCTGCCCGCGACGCATTGCACCAGGCGATGGAAGAGGGCGGGAATCGCGTCTGTCTGAGCCCACTCTGATATTAATACGGAGTATGAAGTAGTAGTTGTAACACTATGATATAATGATGTTTAATTGATTATCAGGAAGAGAATCAATGTGCGGCATTGCCGGCACAATCCGTTTTGACGGCAGATCCGCGGAACTGTCGGGTCTTGAACAGATCATTGGCGCGATGCGCCGTCGCGGCCCGGACGGCGAGGGCCTGATTGCGCGCGGCCCGCTCGCGCTGGGGCATCGGCGGCTCAAAGTCATCGACCTTTCCGAGCGCGGCGCGCAGCCGATGGTCGACAGCGAACTCGGTCTCACGCTCGCCTTCAACGGTTGCATCTACAACCACCGCGAGTTGCGGCGGGAGCTTGAAGCCCGGGGCTATCGTTTCTTTTCGTCAAGCGACACCGAGGTCATCCTGAAGGCGTACCACGCCTGGGGCGAGGACTGCGTCAAGCGCTTCAACGGAATGTTTGCTTTCGCGATCGCGGAGCGCGACAGCGGGCGTGTCGTGCTGGCGCGCGATCGGCTCGGTATCAAGCCGTTGTACTACCACGCGAACGAGCGCTCGTTCCTGTTCGCCTCCTCCCTGCCCGCGTTGCTCAAGGGCGGCATCGGCGACGACGGAATCGACAGCCGGGTCGATCCCATCGCGCTGCACCACTACATGACGTTTCATTCCGTCGTTCCCGCCCCGCATACCATTCTGAATTCGGTGCGCAAGCTGCCGCCGGCAAGCATCATGATCATCGGCGCCGACGGCCATCGCCATGAGCGGAAGTATTGGGATCTCGATTTTGCCGAGGATCGTTCGCGGTCGTTCGAGGAATGGCAGGACGTGCTGATCGACGGCCTGCGCAAGGCGGTCAAGCGGCGACTGGTCGCTGACGTGCCGGTAGGCGTGCTGCTGTCCGGAGGGCTCGATTCGAGCCTGATCGTCGGACTGCTGGCGGAAGCCGGTCAGACCGGGCTTGAAACGTTTTCGGTCGGGTTCGAGAGTGTCGGCGATGAAAAAGGCGACGAGTTCCGGTATTCGGACATCGTGGCCGAACGCTTCGAGACGCGGCATCACAAGCTGTTCGTCGATTCCAACGAACTGCTCCCGGCGCTTGCCGATTGCGTCGCGGCGATGTCGGAACCGATGGTCAGTCACGACGTGATCGGCTTCTACCTTCTTTCGCGCGAGGTCGCGAAGCACGTCAAGGTGGTGCAGAGCGGGCAGGGTGCGGACGAAGTGTTCGGCGGCTATCACTGGTACCCGCCGATGGTGGGAAGCGAAGATCCTGTTGCGGACTACACGCGCGTTTTCTTCGATTGCGATCACGCTGGGTTCGCCGAGGCGGTCGCCCCGGAACTGGTCGGAGACGACTGCAGTCTCCGCTTTGTCGAAGACCATTTCGCGCTCCCGGGCGCGAAGCTGCCGATCGACAAGGCATTGCGACTCGACACGACGATCATGCTGGTGGACGATCCGGTGAAGCGGGTCGACAACATGACGATGGCCTGGGGGCTGGAGGCGCGCGTACCGTTCCTCGATCACGAACTGGTAGAGCTTGCAGCCCGTATTCCGGCGGAACACAAGATTCAGGCGGGCGGCAAGTATATCCTGAAGGAAACGGCGCGCAGGGTCATTCCGGCCGAAGTGATCGACCGGCCCAAGGGATATTTTCCCGTGCCGGCGCTGAAGTATTTGCGCGGGCCCTACCTGGCATTCGTGCGCGACGTGCTTGGCAGCGAGAAAGCGCGGACGCGCGGTGTCTTTCGACAGGATTACGTTCAGCGGTTGCTGGACGAACCGGAGGAGCACATCACGCCGCTCAACGGTTCGAAGTTGTGGCAGGTGGCGTTACTGGAGCACTGGTTCCAGACTCACCTGGATGATTAGGGACTTGAAGTCATGGCTGACAAAGACCGCCTTCACCACCGCGTCGAGCGCCAGAGCGCGCCGTCACTGAAGAGTTGGCACGGCGGCGTCGATCAGAAAACGCAGGCGCGCCTGCCGAAAAACGTCGTGCTGAATTGCGGCTGGGGCCGGCTGATCTTCGCGCACACTTTCGACGATGTCGAAACGCTCGCCGACACCATCGACGAGGAGTCGCCCGAGCGGCGCGATATCGCGCTGTACATTCAGGATCCGCACGTCGTGCTGTCGTACGCGCCGCAGCGGTTGTTCCTCGATCCGTCGCATACGTTCCGCTTGTGGATGCACAATTATCGCGCCGCGCGCGTGCGCCCGCGCGGTTTCAGCGTGCGCCGGCTGCGGACGCGCGGCGATGCGGAAGCCGTCAACAAAATCTATTGCACGCGCGGCATGGTCGAAGTCGATCCGGCGTTCGTCTGGCGCAACCGCAAGTCGCGCAACCTGACCTATCTGATTGCGGAGGACGAGGAGGACGGGCGCATCATCGGCACCGTGACCGGCGTCGATCACAGGCATGCTTTCGACGATCCGGAAAACGGCTCCAGCCTCTGGTGCCTCGGTGTTCATCCGGCCGCGCGTCATCCCGGCGTCGGCGAAGCGCTGGTCACGCATCTCGCTGACCATTACCACGCGCGCGGCCGTGCGTTCATGGATCTGTCCGTCATGCACGACAACGAGTCGGCGATCCGGCTTTACGAGAAGCTCGGCTTTCAACGCGTGCCGGTGTTCTGCGTCAAGCACAAGAATCCGATCAACGAGCAGTTGTTTATCGGGCCGCAGCCGGAAGAGCGGCTGAATCCCTATGCGACGATTATTGTTGACGAAGCGCGCCGGCGCGGCATCGGCGTGGAGGTCATCGACGTCGAGGGGGGGTATTTCGCGCTGAGCTTCGGTGGCCGGCGGATCGTCTGCCGCGAGTCGTTAAGCGAAATGACGACGGCAGTGGCGATGAGCCGCTGCGACGACAAGCGCGTCACGCGCCGATTGCTCGCGCGCGCCGGGTTGAGCGTGCCGGCGCAGCAACCCGCGGCGGAGCATATATCGAATGCGGCATTTTTAAGACGACACGGTGCGGTGGTCGTGAAGCCGGCACGCGGCGAACAGGGGCGCGGCATCAGCGTCAACCTGACGTGCGAAGACGATCTCGACGCGGCGATTCGTGCGGCGCGACAGGTGTCCGAACAGGTTCTGCTGGAGGAGTATGTCGAGGGAATCGAGTTGCGGCTGATTGTCATCGGTTTCAAACTGGTTGCTGCCGCAGTACGTCGGCCGCCGGCCGTCACCGGCGACGGCGTCAACACGATCGAGACGCTGATTGCCAAGCAAAGCCGCCGTCGTGCGTCGGCCACGGCGGGCGAAAGCCGCATTCCCGTGGACGATGAAACCCGTCGCTGCATCGGTTCGCAAGGTTACGAACTGAGCGACGTACTCGATGCCGGCGCGGTGCTGACGGTGCGCGAGGCGGCGAACCTGCACGTCGGCGGCCTGCTGGAAGACGTCACCCCCGATCTCAACCCGGTGTTGCGCCGCAAGGCGGAAGAAGCCGCGCGAGCCCTGGATATTCCGGTCGTGGGGCTGGATTTTATCGTGTCGGCGATCGACGCCGGGCAATACATGATTCTCGAGGCGAACGAACGGCCGGGCCTTGCCAATCACGAACCGCAGCCGACCGCGGAACGTTTTGTCGACCTGCTGTTTCCGGCAACCGCGGGTTGAGAGATACAGAATTCAGGAGAACGAATGCCGAAATTGCCGATAGATACCGATTACCTGTCCAGAATCATGCTGGAGATGCTGAACATGCCCAGCCCGACCGGTTTCACCGATGAGATCGTTCATTACACGGGCGAGCGTTTGAAGGCACTGGAGATTCCGTTCGAGCTGACGCGCCGCGGTGCCATACGGGCGGATTTGAAGGGGGCGCAGGAAAGCCCGGATCGGGCCATCGTGGCGCACCTGGACACGATCGGCGCGATGGTCAAGGATCTCAAGGACAATGGCCGGTTGAGCATCGTTCCGGTCGGCACGTGGTCGTCGCGGTTTGCTGAGGGCGCGCGGGTGACGATTTTCACGGACCATCGGCCTTTGCGCGGTACGATTTTGCCGCTCAAGGCGTCGGGTCATACGTTCAATGAAGAAGTCGACACGCAGCCTGTTGCATGGACGAATGTCGAAGTGCGGGTGGACGAGGTCGCGCATGATATTCGCGACCTGGCGGAGCTTGGCATCAACGTTGGCGATTTCATTGCGGTCGATGCGAATCCGGAAATCGACAGCACCGGCTTTATCAATTCGAGGCATCTGGACGACAAGGCCGGCGTCGCGGTGTTGCTGGCTGCGGCAAAAAGTTTGAAGGAGCATCGCGCCGAGCTGCCGGTCGATTGTCATTTGCTGTTCACGATTTCGGAGGAGGTCGGCTCCGGTGCATCGGCGGTTTTGCATCGTGACGTGGCCGAGATGGTGACGATCGACACCGCGCCGAGCGCGCCGGGTCAGAATGCACGCGAGTTCGGCGTCACGATCGCGATGCAGGATTCCGATGGGCCGTTCGATTATCACCTGACGCACAAGCTGATCGAGTTGTGCACGAAGAACGATATTCCGCATCAGCGAGACGTATTCCGCTATTACCATTCGGACAGCGCATCGGCGCTGGAGGCGGGCAACGATATCCGGACGGCGCTGACGTGCTTTGGTGTGGACGCGACGCATGGGTACGAACGTACGCATATGAATTCGTTGTTGTCGCTGGCGGAGTTGATGACGTGCTATGCGCAGAGCGAGCCGACGTTTTTGCGGGATAGTGATGAGTTGGCGCCGTTGGAGGGGTTTCCGTCGTTGCCTGTGGATGAGCAGGAGGTTTGGGAAGCGTGAAGAGGTTGCGGCGTCCGGGCGCGTGGGTGCAGGTGGCGATGCGGTATCCCCTTTCAGGAACGCCGTGAATCTGCTGCCCTGAATGCCGGCAAAGACGCTCTCAGAGACCCGGAGAAGTTCGCATGCAAGGCGCGTTCGCGCCCGCGTAGATTCTACGCCAAGCGGACGCAACGCAGCAGGCGGACTTCTCCGGGTCTCCCTTCGGGCGAGCCTCTGCCGGGCCATCTGCGGCGTTGCGCGTTCTTGAAATAGGCGGCTATTCCTGCGAACGCGCGCCTTGCATCTCACCCGGCAGAGACTCG
>DASSBR010000065.1:0-6855 GCA_035698525.1 Gammaproteobacteria bacterium | reverse complement strand
GGTGTGCAGGTCGAGCATGAATTGCGCCAGCGCGCGATGCAGGCGCGCGATGCCGCCGCGCAGCACGACGAAACGCGCGCCGGCGAGTTTGCTCGCGTTCTCAAAGTCCATCAATCCGGTACGTTCGCCCAGCGCCACATGATCCGCCGGCTCAAAATCGAACGTCGGCGGCTCGCCCCAGCGGCGCACTTCCACGTTGGCATTTTCGTCCGCGCCTTCCGGTACGGATTCGTGCAACAGGTTCGGCAGGCCCAGGTGGATGTCGTCGAGTTTAGCCTGAACGCCGGCGAATTCCGCTTCCGCTGTTTTCAGCCGCTCGCCGACGGCTTCCACTGCCGCCCGCGCTGGACCGATATCGTCCCCGGCGGCTTTTGCCTTGCCAATCGCGCGCGAACGCTCGTTGCGCTCGTTGCGCAGTGATTCGATTTCCGTCTGCAGCATCTTGCGCCGCGATTCGAGTTCGCCGTAACCGGCAGTGTCGAATTCGAAACCGCGGCGGCGGAGATTGGCCGCGACGGTGTCAGCCTCGTTTCTCAGTAATTTTGGATCAAGCATGTTATTTCAATAGAGCCATTATTTTCTTTTTCGCGCCTCGCGATCACGTTCGCGCAGTGCCGCCAGTTTATCCGCGATTTTAATTTCCAGGCCGCGCGGCACCGGGTTGTAATAACGCCGTTCGCCCAGTTCGTCCGGAAAATACGTTTCACCGGCCGCGTACGCATCCGGTTCGTCGTGTGCGTAGCGGTAGCGCTCGCCGTAGCCCAATTCCTTCATCAGCCGTGTCGGCGCGTTTCTGAGCTTCACCGGCACGGGCAGCGAGCCGCCCTGCTCCGCATCTTTTCGGGCGGCGCTGAACGCCGTGTAGACGGCGTTGCTCTTGGCAGCGCATGCAAGATACACGACTGCCTGGGCGATCGCGAGTTCGCCTTCCGGCGAGCCCAGCCGTTCCTGCGCTTCCCAGGCATCCAGCGCCAGGCGTAAGCCACGCGGGTCGGCATTGCCAATGTCCTCGGACGCCATGCGAACGACACGACGCGCGATGTAGAGCGGGTCGCAGCCGCCGTCCAGCATGCGCGCGAGCCAGTACAACGCGCCGTCCGGCGACGAGCCGCGCACCGACTTGTGCAGCGCGGAGATCTGGTCGTAGAACGCGTCGCCGCCCTTGTCAAAGCGGCGGAACCCGCCGCCGACCGCGGCAGCGACCGCGGATTCGGAAACCTCCTGTTCATCGGCGGGTACAAGTTCCATCGCGGCCTGCAACAGATTGAGCGCGCGTCGCGCGTCGCCGTCGGCGGCTTCCGCGAGCTTGTCGCGCAATTCCGGCGGCAGCGTCAGCTCGCGCGCACCCAGGCCTCGTTCCTTGTCCCCGAGCGCACGTTCTATCACTGCGCCCAACTCGTCTTTCGTCAGCGACTTAAGAACATAGACCTGCGCACGCGACAGCAGCGCGTTGTTCAACTCGAACGACGGATTTTCGGTCGTCGCGCCGATGAATGTCAGCGTGCCGTCTTCGACGAACGGCAAAAATGCGTCCTGCTGCGCCTTGTTGAATCGATGCACCTCGTCCAGGAACAGCACGGTCGCGCGCTGCTCGTCGCGGCGCACCGCTTCGGCTTGCGCGACCGCCGCGCGCACGTCTTTCACACCCGCCATGACGGCCGACAACGCAATGAATTCGGCATCCGAGGCAGATGCGACGAGGCGCGCCAGCGTCGTTTTGCCGGTGCCGGGCGGGCCCCAGAAAATCAGCGAGTGCAGCCGACCGCCGGTAAGGATGCGGGTCAGTGGCTTGCCGGGTCCGAGCAGATGCGCCTGGCCGATCACCTCGTCGAGCGAGCGCGGCCGCATCCGGTCGGCGAGTGGTTGGGAGTTCATTTGAGAGGGGACAAGCGTTCGGCGTTACCGGCCTGATGAATCGGGTGCGCCAATGACATCCGCGTCTTTCGGCGGCGTGAACTTGAAGACCGAATCCGGAATGTTCGGGTTGCGGCTCACGTTGCTGAATTCGATGCGCGTGACCTGGCCCAGGTTTGCGCCGGTGAGTTCCATGATTTGAATGCCCTTGGCCCCGAGTCCGATGCGGATTTTTTTAAAGGCCGCGTGGTCGGACTTCGGTTTCAGCGTGACCCAATCGAGCCCGTCGTGCGTACCCTGCTCGGCGATTTCGAACGCATCGCGCAGCGAACCCTGGCCGCTCAACAGCATCGCCGGGCTGCTGGCCAGCGTCGTCTTGAGCGGTTTGACGGTGACCTGCTCAAGCTCGGCGTCATAAATCCAGATGCGGTTGCCGTCCGAGTCGATGATCTGCTTGTTGGGCGCAACGTAATTCCAGCGGAACCGGTTCGGGCGCTTGATCAGGACCGTGCCGTGGGACTTCTTCGCGCCGGGGAGTGTGGCGTGGGTGACGGTTTGCGTGAAGTCCGCCTTGAGACTGTGAACGTTGTGGAGGAATTGCTCCAGGCGGTCGGCCGGGCTGGCCTTTGGCGCGGCAATGGCTGTGGCTGCGGAGAGCGCCAGCAGCGCGGCGAGCATGGTTCGGTTTCGGTACATCTATGGGTCCTTGGCTTTGTTGGCCCTCACCCCTGACCCCTCTCCCGACGGGAGAGGGGAATAAGAAGAGTCAGTCTTCCGGCGGCGGCGGGGCCAGCACTTCGCGGCTGCCGTTGGTTTCCAGCGGGCCGACGATGCCGGCCGCTTCCATGTCTTCGACCATTCTCGCCGCCCGGTTGTAGCCGATTTTGAGGCGCCGCTGAACGCCGGAAATCGAGGCTTTGCGGGTTTCGGTGACAATGCGGACGGCCTGATCATACAGGGGGTCCTGTTCCGCTCCGCTCTCGTCGCCCAGGCCGGGAACGGCGGCGGCGTCCGCCGGGCCTTCGAGCACTTCGTCGAGGTAGCGCGGTGCGCCGGCGGTCTTCAGCGATGCGACCACGCGATGTACTTCGGCATCGGACACGAATGCGCCATGGACGCGCTGCGGCAGCCCGGTGCCCGGCGGCAGGTAAAGCATGTCGCCATGACCGAGCAGCGATTCGGCGCCCATCTGGTCGAGAATCGTGCGCGAATCAACGCGCGCCGACACCTGGAACGCGATGCGCGCCGGGATGTTGGCCTTGATCAGGCCGGTGATCACGTCAACCGACGGGCGCTGCGTCGCGAGAATCAGATGAATGCCGGAAGCCCGCGCCTTTTGCGCAAGGCGCGCGATCAGCTCTTCGACCTTCTTGCCGACAACCATCATCATGTCGGCCAGTTCGTCGACGATCACGACCAGGTGCGGCAGCGTGTCGAGTGTCGGCATCTCGACATCTTCGTCGGCAAAATCTTCCGGCTTCGCCAGCGGATCGGGGATGGGGCTGCCCTTGGCGATCGCGTCCTTGACCTTACGATTGTAGCTCGCGATGTTGCGCACGCCGAGCGCCGCCATCAGCTTGTAGCGCCGCTCCATTTCGGCAACGCACCAGCGCAGCGCATTGGCTGCTTCCTTCATGTCGGTGACGACCGGCGCCAGCAAATGCGGGATGCCTTCGTACACGGACAGTTCCAGCATTTTCGGGTCGATCATGATGAGCCGCGTATCGGCCGCCGTCGTCTTGTAGAGCAGGCTCAGGATCATCGCGTTGATCGCGACTGATTTGCCCGAACCCGTGGTACCGGCGATCAGCAGGTGCGGCATGCGCCCGAGTTCGGCCACGATCGGATTGCCGCTGATGTCCTTGCCGAGAGCGAGCGTCAATGGACCGGCAGCCGAATCGTAGGCTTTCGAGCGCAGGATTTCGCCGAGCGTGACCAGCTCGCGCGTTTCGTTAGGAATTTCGAGCCCGACCACCGACTTGCCGGGAATCACCTCGACCACGCGCACGCTGATCGCCGACAGCGCCCGCGCCAGATCCTTGGCCAGGTTGCTGATCTGGCTGACCTTGACGCCCGCTGCCGGCTGCAATTCGAAGCGCGTCACCACCGGGCCCGGGTTCACGGCCACGACCTGCACCTCGACGCCGAAGTCCTTGAGTTTCATCTCGACCTGACGGGACATGGCTTCAAGCGCCGACTTGGAATAGCCCGACTGCTTCGCCGGCGGATCGTCGAGCAGCGACAACGGCGGCAGTTCGCCCGCCGCGACCGGCTCGAACAGCGGCACCTGGCGTTCCTTTTCCACGCGCACGCTCGGCTCGATCGGCCGGATCACCGGCTCGATCTTCGGCTTGGCCCGCTTCTCGCGCGCCACGCGCTCCACCTTGACGGTCTCCTGGCGCGCCTTGCGCTCACGGCGGCTGGCCAGCGCCTCCTTGATGCGACCGATCCGATTCCGGACTGCCGCGAGAGCCGCCATGACACCGCGACCGATCAGGTCCATCGCTGCGAGCCAGGACAGGCTGGTGGAGACGGTTACGCAGCCGAGGAACACGGCGATCAGGAGCAGCGTCGCACCGATGTAGCTCAGGCCGCTCATCAATGCGAAGCCCACGGCGCGGCCGATGATGCCGCCGGACGCATGCTGATCGAGCGGCAAGTGGTGCGGCGGCGCCGCGAAATTGAGCGTGGCGATGGCGCTTGCCGCAACGAGCCCCAAAAGCAGCGCCGCGACGCGAATCGTCACGGTGAGTTTCGAGACTTTGACTTCCGGCGACCGCCGGCGAAACAGCAGCCAGCCGGAATACGCAACGAGCACCGGGAACAGATAGGCGGGATAGCCGAATACCAGCAGCAACAGATCGGCGATCCATGCGCCGATCTCGCCGATCGCATTGTGAATCGGCGCCCCGGATCCGCTGTGCGAGAATCCGGGGTCGCCCGGCGAATACGTTGCCAGTGCAATCAGCAGCAGCACGGCGAGCGCCGCGAACACGAGCAGCGCCGACTCGCGCAGACCGTTGCCGACCTGCGCCCCTACAAGGGGCGTGTCCGATCGTTTGCGAGTCGCCTGAGCCACTTAATCTCCCATATCAGCTTGTATTCATAAGTTATTATTTTTACAAGCGTCAGTCTACTTCAGCAGTGCCGGGTGAACAACTTTTCCGCCGGCCACGTTGATGCCCTTCTTCAGCGGGGCAACCGACTCCCAGCCGTCTTCGGCCAGCCGCAGCGCATACGGCGTAATGGCGGCCGACAGCGCCTGCGAGGCTGTACGCGGCACGGCGCCCGGCATGTTGCTGACGGTGAAATGCGTGACGCCTTCCCAGACGTAGGTCGGGTCTTCGTACGTCGTCGGATGGGTGGTTTCGACGCAGCCGCCCTGGTCGACGGAGATATCGACGACCACGCTGCCCGGCTGCATCGCCCGCACCATGTCGGCGCTGATGACGTGCGGCGCACGTTCGCCGGTAACCAGCACCGCGCCAACCACGATATCCGCCTCGGCGACTGCGTCGGCGATGTCCGCGCTGTGCGCGTGCAGGCCGGTGACGTTGGGGCCGAGTGCGCGCGCAGCTTCGAGCCTGTCGCGAGCCATGTCGAATACGGTGACTTCGGCGCCGAGGCCCGCCGCGACCACGGCCGCGTTGCCGCCGGCGACGCCGCCGCCGACGATGACGACCTTGCCGCGAGGCGCGGCCGGCACGCCGCCCAGCAGCAGGCCCTTGCCGCCCTGCGGCTGGTGGAGCAGATGCGTCGCGACCTGGATCGACAGGCGGCCCGCGATGTCGCTCATCGGCGCGAGCAGCGGCAGCCGGCGGCGCTCATCTTCGACGGTCTCGAAGGCGACGGCGGTCAGGCCGATGTCGCACAGGCGCTGCGTCAACTCCGGCAGCGCGGCGAGATGCAGATAGCAGAACAGCAGGTGATCCTTGCGCAAGCGGTCGAGGTCGGGCGCGATCGGTTCCTTGACCTTGACGATCATTTCGGCCTCGCCGAAGACTTCGTCGGCGCTGTCCAGCACCTGCACGCCGGCCTTTTCGTACTGCTCGTTCGAATAGCCGCTCTTGATCCCGGCTTCGGTCTCGATCATCACGGTGTGGCCGTTGCGGACCAGCTCAGCCGCGGCCGCCGGCACCAGGCCAACACGGCCTTCACGCGGTTTCAGCTCGCGGGGAATACCTATGCGCATGTCATCTCCTTTACCGGTGCTGCCGGGTTGATAGAATAGCGAACTGGAAAAAAGGCAAATTATACATGAGCAAGCACTGTCGAGTTCTGATTCTGGGCTCCGGCCCCGCCGGCTATACGGCGGCGGTCTATGCCGCGCGCGGCAACCTCAATCCGGTGCTGATCACCGGCGTTGAACAGGGCGGCCAGCTGATGACGACTACGGAGGTCGACAACTGGCCGGGCGACGTCCGCGATCTGCAGGGTCCGGCGCTGATGGAGCGGTTGCGTCAGCACGCCGAGCGCTTCGATACGGAGCTCGTCAACGATCACATCAACAAGGTGGATTTCAGCCAGCGCCCGCTTTACCTAGAAGGCGATAACGGCAGCTATACCTGCGACGCGCTGATCATCGCGACCGGCGCGACCGCAAAGTACCTCGGTCTGCCGTCCGAGGAGGCGTTCAAGGGCAAGGGCGTTTCGGCCTGCGCAACCTGCGACGGCTTCTTTTATCGCGGCCGCGAGGTGGCGGTGATCGGCGGCGGCAATACGGCGGTGGAGGAAGCGCTGTATCTGTCGAACATCGCGTCGAAGGTGACGGTCGTTCATCGTCGCGATCAGTTCCGCGCCGAGAAGATTCTCGCCGGGCAGCTCATGGAAAAGGCCAATAACGGCAATGTCGAAATCCTGTGGGATCATGTTCTGGACGAGGTGCTCGGCGACGACTCGGGTGTGACCGGTATGCGGATTCGCAGCACGACTGAGGCCGGCAAGACGCGTGAAATTGCGCTGCATGGTGTGTTCATCGCTATCGGCCACAAGCCGAATACG
>DASSBR010000064.1:0-12401 GCA_035698525.1 Gammaproteobacteria bacterium | reverse complement strand
GCAGAGCTGAAAAAGAGGATCGCGGCCGCTGCTGCGCCCATCCATTTCGCCAGATCCTTCGTTAAGAGATACGTCTTCATGGTGTTTCCTCTATCCAAAATAGACAATTGAAAAAAAGCGGCCGGTGCGGAGAGACTGATTGCCCTCGCACCGGCCTTTGCAATGCACGTTGGACTGAGCCGCAAGGTGGAGAATGAGAATGCAAGGACTCATTTTGCTCTGTCCGTGTTTCCTTAACCGTGCAGTTAAATGGATGGCGTTATCGTGAGTGACGGCGCCGCAGCATTCCGGCAAAGACCAGCAAGCCGAAGCCGAAAATGGCCAGCACTCCCGGCTCAGGGACGCTTGTTATCGACTGCAGCAAGACGTCGTCGGTGAGACCAACGATGTAAAGATTGTTAAAGCCGTTGTTGGCGCCGTCGCCACGCAGGAACGCGGAGCCGGGGATGTCGAATGTCGCCATGGCGTTGCTGTCGGATGTGCCGGTCAGGGAACCGTAGAAACCGGCACTGCCGTCATTGTGCTCGGGATCGCCTATCCAGAAGCCCACCTGTTCGTTCGTCTGCAGTGACCCGATCGTGAACTGCAGCATTCCGCTGAAGTAGTTGCTCGGGAGAACCGCTGTGCCGAAATCGAGTTTCAGAAACTCGTCCGGATCGATTTCTCCGTTCCTGGTCGTTTCGCCGACGCCGATGCCCCACTCGTCCGGATCGCTGTAATGGCCGCCGGTGTTCCGTTGGAACAGCGTCGCCTGATCGTAAGTGGCGTTCTTGAAGTCCACGCTGTTGTCGTACGTCCAGGCGCTGATCGTCAGGCCATCGAACGTGTGCTCGAAGCCCAGCGTCGTGTCGCCGCCGCTGCCATATAACGTGGTGGTGCCGGCCGAAGCCGCGGCCGATACGGCGAGCCCTGCAGCGATGGCGGCCACTGCGAGGACGGATGACCTGAATGCCTTTTTGATGTCCTGAGTTTTCATCTGGTTGCTCCTTTACCTGGTTGCCCTCAGAGGGCCGCAGAAATGGCTGCGGCGCCTGTTACAATGCAAAAAGCATGCCATTTAGGATTATATTCCCAAATATCAATGAGTTAGGTTATTTTTAAAGAAATACCCTTAGGTAGCCAGTAATTTTCCTGTAAATTTTTTCGGCATATCTACTTCGACCCGGGATACAACAATCTGACCTAAGTTATTGAGTTGGCGGTATTTCCATCGGCCCAATCCGCACGTCGTCGTGTAAGGAAATTCGGCGGCCCTGGCTGCATTTCGGCGGGTTCATCCCAGCACGGGCTGCCCCGACCCTGTCTATTGGTATTCCCTAGCAAATATCGTGCCGGAAATTATTCTTCTTTTATTTCAACGGCTTAGCAGAACGCCGCTTCCCCCTTACATAAACCTTGTCAAAAAGTTCGACACAATTCGGGCCGGCCGCCCTGCAGTGCTACACTCCGTCCGATCAATCGCTCGGGGAGATGCCTGATGAAGCTACGAGTTCTGGTGCTGGTTCTGGCGGTCTTGTCACTGCCGCTAACGGCCAATGCAGCGACCCGCGACACAACGCTGGTGCTGAAGCCGGCGCGGGTGTTCACCGCGACCGACGGAGAAACACACTCGGGTTGGGTCGTGCTGGTGGAAGGCAAGCGGATCGCGGCTGTCGGTCCCGCGTCGGAAGTGTCAGCCCCGGCCAGCGCGCGGACAATCAATCTGCCGGGCATGACGCTGCTGCCAGGACTGATCGACGCCCATTCGCACATCTTTCTGCATCCGTACAACGAGACGCTCTGGAACGACCAGGTGCTGAAGGAACCGGTGCCCTATCGCACGATCGAAGCGGTCAAGCACGTCAAGGCAACGCTGATGGCGGGCTTCACGACCCTGCGCGATCTCGGCACCGAGGGCGCGGGTTTCGCGGACGTATCGGTCCAGCAGGCCATCAACAATGGCTTGATTCCGGGTCCGCGGTTGTTTGTCGCGACGCGCGCGACAGTGGCGTCCTATTGTTACGGGCCGGGGCCGTACGGTTTCCGCAACGATCTCGATCTGCCGCAGGGCGGCATTCCCGTGAGCGGGCGGGCGCAGATGCTCGCGGCAGTGCGCAAGCAGGTGGGGCACGGCGCGGACTGGGTCAAGGTTTACGCCGATTACCACTGCGGCAAGAATCACAAGTCCGTGCCGACATTTACCGAAGAAGAGTTGAAGACGGCGGTCGAGGCCGCGCATTCGCTCGGCCATCCGGTGTCGGTGCATTCCACCACGCCGGAGGGCATGCGTCGCGCGATCATGGCCGGTGTCGATACCATCGAACACGGCTTCGGCGGCACCCGAAAAGTCTTCGAACTAATGAAGCAGCACCACGTTGCCTACCTGCCCACGCTCGAAGCAGTGACCGCTTATTCGCAGTATTTTCAAGGCTGGAAGCCCGGCGATCCGCCCACCGACGACATGAAACAGGCTGCCCACGCATTTCAACTGGCGATGGATGCCGGCGTGACAATCGGCTGCGGCAGCGACGTCGGCGTGTTCACGCACGGCACCAATTACAAGGAACTGGAATGGATGGTGCGCGACGGCATGACGCCGACGCAGGCACTGCTTGCCGCTACGCGCGTCGACGCGAAAATCCTGCGTTACGCGGACGATTTCGGGCAACTCAAGAAGGGGTTGTACGCGGATATCATCGCGGTCAAAGGCGACCCGACGAAAAACATCAGCGCGATCGAAAACGTGCCGTTCGTGATGAAGGGCGGCGTGATTTACAAACAGCCTTAGCTCGGTTTGTGAGGAATCGCCTGTTTCGCGAACGTCGCGAGGTCGATGTTCGTGCCACAGAGGATCACGCCGACACGCTTGCCGTCGAGCCACTCGCGCAGCGGACCGCATAACGCAGCGGTCGCCGCCGCGCACGCCGGCTCGACGGCCAGCTTCATGTCGGCGAACAGCAGGCCCATCGCGCGCTGCATCTGTTCGTCGCTCACTTTGACAAGATCGTCGACGAAACGATGGCACAGTTCAAAACTGTACGGCGCGGCGTGCGGCGCGGCGAGACTGTCGGCAATCGTGTCGATCTTGTCCGCCTGCTGCGGCGACCCGGCAGCGAAGCTCTTGTGCATCGTGTCGGCGCCTTCCGGCTCCACGCCAAAAACCTGGCAGTGCGGCTGCATCTGCTTGACGGCGGTCGCAATGCCTGCACACAAGCCGCCGCCGCCAATCGGTACGATGACCGCATCGAGATTTTCCACCTGGTTGCACCATTCGTAACCGACAGTAGCCGTGCCCAGCGCGGTTAGCTCGCCTTCGAACGGGTGGATGAAGGTGCGCCCTTCGTCTGCCTCGATGCGTTTTACTTCATCAAACGCCTGCTTGACGTCGTCGACCAGCACCACCTCCGCGGCGTAGGCGCGACACAGCGCCACGCGCGCCGGATTGGCCGTCTTCGGCATCACTACTTTCGCGCTCGTGCCCAGCATCTGCGCGGCCAATGCCGTCGCAATCGCATGGTTGCCGGCGCTGACGGCAGTCACGCCGCGCCGTCTCGCCTCGTCAGACAACGCCATCGCGTTCAACAGCGCGCCGCGCGGCTTGAAAGTGCCGCCGTACTGGAACAGTTCCATCTTCAGGAAAACGTCGGTGCCGGCGCCGGCCGCCTTTCCGATCGCGCGGCCGCGCCACTGCCAGACAGGCGTCCGGCGAACGCGCTCGCCGAGACGCTCGCGGGCGGCTTCAATGTCGGCGACTGCAGGAATTTTCATGCGGTTATCATAACAGCGTATGGCCATCGCGACCTTTCGTTTCTACGCCGAACTCAACGACTTCCTGCCGCCGGAACGGCGACAACATGCGTTCACCTACGTATTCGAACGACGCGCGGCAATCAAGGACGTGGTCGAAGCGTTGGGCGTACCGCACACGGAAATCGATTTGATTCTTGTCGATGGCGAGCCGGTGGGTTTCGATCACATTCTCGGCAACGGCGAGTGCGTCAGCGTGTATCCGGTATTCGAGGCCTTCGACATCGCGCCGCTCGCGCGCCTGCGCCCCCGCCCGCTGCGTACGCCGCGCTTCGTGCTCGATGCCCATCTCGGCACGCTCGCGCGTTACCTGCGCCTGCTCGGGTTCGACACGCTGTATCGCAACGACTACGGTGATGCCGAACTCGCCGCGATCTCGGCCGACGACCACCGCATCCTGCTGACGCGCGACCGTGGCTTGCTGAAACGGCGCATCGTGACGCACGGCATGTTCGTGCGCGACGACAAGCCGCGCGTGCAACTCGCGGACATCGTCTCGCGGCTGAACCTGCACAGGTTGATGGAACCGTTCAGTCGCTGCGCGCGGTGCAATGGTGTGTTAGAGCCTGTGGACAAGGCAGAAATTGTAGATCGACTGGAGCCGAAGACGCGGCTTTACTACGAGCGGTTTTTGCAATGCACGGACTGCGGACAGATTTACTGGAAAGGCAGTCACTTTGCGCGGATGCAGAAGCTGATCGAGGAAGTGTTTGGGTAAAGCAGCAGCCTGTACTTATTCGACAGCGCAGGCGCACGGTGCGGCAGTTGGTTTTCCGGGCTGTGTGAGACAGGACGTCGAACCCAGAGCCTGCATGGACGCATTTACGGCGTCCCGGAAAACCAACTGCCGCGGCGGGCGCCGAAAACGAAGCAAGACTTATAAATACGGCGAAAACAACCGCACGACGCCATCCCGCAACTTGATCGCCAAAGGCCGGCTGCGTACGTCGTTCAGCGTCAGACGACGCGCCGTCGCAATCTTTGCATCGATCAACTGCATCATTTCGCCGGCCATGGCATTGTCATAGCATTCCACGTTGAACTCGAAATTCAGCGAAAAACTGCGTGGATCCCAGTTCGCCGAACCGAGCAGCGTCCAACCACCATCAACGACCATCAGCTTCGTGTGGTCGAACGGCGGCGGCGTGAGCCAGATGCGGCAGTCCCACTTGAGCAGCGGCTCGAGTTGCGCCGCACATGCCCACTGCACAAACAGCAGATTATTTTTTGCCGGCAGCACGATATCGACCTCGACGCCACGCATGGCCGCGGTGGTCAACGCCGTCGTCAACGCCTGGCCAGGCAGAAAATATGGCGTGACGATGGTGATCGAACGCTGTGCGCAAGTGATTGCGCCGAAGGCAATCTGACGCAAACGGTCGAACGTTTCGTCCGGCCCGTCGTCTATGCCGCGCGCGAGCGACTGACCGGCCGGCTCCAACCGCGGAAACCACGGTTCGCCTTCAATCGTCTCATGCGTGGTGAAGGCCCAGTCTTCGACGAACACTTCCTGGAGATGGCGCACGACCGGCCCCTCCACGCGAAAATGCAGATCCTGAATCTGTCGCTTCTTCGCCTGTCCGAGGCAATTTCGTTCGCCGATGTTCATGCCACCCGTGAAACCGAGGCGGCCATCGACCACCATAACCTTCCGATGGCTTCGCAGGTTCGTGTACGGCATCCGCCACGGCAGCCACGTTGGCATGAAACGCGCGGAAGTGATGCCTGCGCGACGCAACGCGCGCATGATGGTCGGGGCGGGAAACGAATAGCGGGTACCGGCCGCATCCACCAGCACGCGCACCTGCACGCCGCGCCGCGCCGCGAGCGACAGCGCCTCGACGAATTCGCGGCCGACGGAATCGTTGTTGAAAATATAGGTCGTCAGACTGATCGTACGCTCCGCCGAGCGGATCGCCGCGAGCATTTCGGGATAAGCCGCGTCGCCGTTCGCAAGCGGCTTGAACGAATTGCCGGTCAACACGCGGCGGCGTGTAATGGCATCGACCAGTTCGACCAGCGGTGCAAAAGCGGGCGATGCGACCTGCTCCAGGTGACGCGCAATTTCCTCTGGCGTATCTTCGACCGCCGTAAACCGCCACATCGCCTGGCGTCGCGCGACGGCACGACGGTTGATGCGGTTGATGCCGAACAACACGTAACCCACCGGCCCGATGATCGGCGCGATCCAGATCACGCCGACCCAGGCAACGGCGGAACTGGTGTCTTCCTTGTTCAATATCGCGTGAATCGTCGTTACGATCGTCAGTGCAAACGACAGGCTCGCGAACAGCAGCGGCGATACGCCAGTCACGTATTTGTTATCTCCCTATTGTGCTTCGATAAGGAAGCGAATTCAGCGGCCGCTCTCAATCTGATTTTCGAGCGCATGGACTCTCTCGCGCAAGCGCCTGACTTCGTCGATCAACTCCAGCGCGAGAGCCGCCCCCGAAAGGTTCACTTCCAGGTCGCGACGCAGGCGCAGCGTCGAGCGGATGCGCGTCAGCGAGCTGCCGGGGAAACGCCACTCGACGGGATCCCGACCCTGCGGTTCCAGCAGGCCATCGACCATCTCGACAATCACTTCCGCGTGTACGCCGCTCGAACGGCACAACTCGTGCAGGGTATAGAGCGTGTCCCGGTCGATCAGGCTGCCTTCAATAATATCCATGGCTCAGCTCCAGGCGCCGGCGCGGGGATTGAAGCCCAGCGATTTCATCTGCTGATATAGCCGCCGCGCCTCATCCGTGTCCGCCGGCGGCGTCACGGTCTTCAATACGAGATATTGATCGCCCGCCGGCTTGCCGGGCAAGCCGCGCCCCTTGAGGCGCAGGCGCTGCCCCGACTGGGCGCCGGCCGGGATGGTGGCAGTCACCTCGCCGCCCAGCGTGGGCACGGCGACTTTCGCTCCGAGTGCGGCTTCCCACGGCGCGACCGGCACGGTCAGCGACACATCGCGGCCGTCGAGCTTGAACAGCCGATGCGGCTGAATGCCCACTTCTAGATAAAGATCGCCGCCCACCGCGCCCTGCCCGCCGAGCCGGATCTGCTGGCCATCGCGTACGCCGGCCGGAATTTTCACGTTCAGCGAACGCCGCTTCATGGCAACCTGGCCTTGCGCATCCACTGCTGGATTCTCCAGCGCAATCTGTCGCGTGGCGCCGCCATAGGCTTCCTCGAGCGTAATCTCGATGCGCGCGAACTGATCTTCGCCACGCGGCTGCTGAAATCCGCCCCCACCGGAGCCTCCTGCGCCGCGAAAGCCGCGGCCGAACAGCGACTCGAAGAAGTCGCTGAACGCACCGGTATCCGCGCCTGTGAATCCGCCGCCGCGAAACTCGAAGCCGCCCTGGTTCCAGTTGGGGGGCTGGCGGAAGTTCTGCCCTTCCCGCCAGTTCTGCCCCAGTTGATCGTAGGCCTGCCGCTTCTCGGGGTCCTTGAGAACCTCGTAAGCTTCCTGCACTTCCTTGAACTGCGCCTCGGCATTCTCTTCCTTGCTGACGTCGGGGTGATACTTGCGCGCGAGCTTACGGTAGGCGCGCTTGATCTCGTCCTGATTGGCGTCGCGGGAGACACCGAGGGATTTGTAGTAATCTTTGTATTCCATATCAAACAGGATAATGGAGCGCGCGACAGTTGAACACCTGCGCTCGGGGGGATTTCAAATGACCGTGACTACCGCCAGAATCTTCCTCACGCTCGGCTGCGCCGGCCTGATCGAGGCCGTCACCCTTGGGGCGTTCGGCGCCCATGCGCTGCGTACGCGCCTGACGGCGGAAATGGCCGCGGTATGGCGCACCGCGGAGCTGTATGAGTTTGTGCACTCGCTGGGACTGCTGGCGGTCGGCCTGCTGGCACTGCACCTGGGAGCGCCACCGCTGCTGCGTGCGGCCGGCTGGCTGATGGTAGCGGGTATCTTGCTGTTCAGCGGCAGTCTGTATGCACTCGCGATCACCGGCACGCGCTGGCTGGGCGTGGTCACGCCGATCGGCGGGCTGGCGTTTATCGCCGCCTGGCTGCTGCTGGCGCTGGCAATCTGGCGGGTGGCGGTTTAGGAGCGGCCGACGGCCGCTCCTGCACGGTCATAAACGGCAAACGACTGTTCAAAATCGCCGGCCGTATCGAAGCACAACGAGCGCAGTGAAAAGTCCGCCGGCGGATTGAGCTGGCGCCCTTTCAGCAATGTATCGAACGACAGGCCGCCCAGAATGCGATGGGCCTGTGTCAGGTACAGGCGGTCAAAGACGTTATCCACCAGCAGCGTGTTCAACAGTTCAGCGCCGCCAATCATCGCGATGTTCGCAAAGCCCTCCCGCGCCAGCGCCGACACCAGCCGATAGCCTTCGACCCGCAAGCCGTCGCCGCCGATCAGCAGGTGAGCGCCCTGCGCTTCAATCGCCGCCGCCTTGCCGCGCGGGCTTGCCTCGCCCGTCACCACGTACACTGGCCGCTCCTTGGCGAGGCCGTCGGGGATCGACAAATCGAGGCTTGCGCTCACGACCGCCAGCGCCGGCTGGCGCGCGAGCCCCTGCGAAATACGCCAATCAAGGAGGTCGGCGAATTCCGGCTTGTCCAGCACCGGCAGATCCGCCTGCGCCACGCCGCCGGACAGGTCGCGGATGTAGCGCCCGCTGGTCACCAGCACATCGGCGCATGCGGCCAGTTCCTGGAACAGTCGCCAGTCGCGCGGATTGGCGGTGGCGCCGGGTACCTTGCGTGTCCTGTTCTCGGGGTCGGGCAACGAAATGCGGCCGTCCAGGCTGGTAATGAAGTTCGCGTAAACGAATGGCCGCTCGGGCGTACCCGCCGGCCGCAATGTATCGTTCAGGTACAGTCCGCGCAACGGGACATTTCGCGCGGGGGCGGGAAAGACTTGCAGCAATTCGTCGGTGGGAGGCATGGCCCCATCATCCGTGGACGCCCGCATATTGGCAAGCCATCGCCAGGGAGCGTGATCAGCCGAACCTGTGGCTATCGGCTCGGCGGCGGTTTCTTCGCTGGCATGTCCTTGTGCTCGTGTTCATGGTCATCGCGATAGTTGCCGGTCCAGGCCGGGGGATCGCTGGCCGGAAACGACTCGTCGCCTGCCTCGTCCACCTTGTCGCGCGGATCTTTCAGCGTGGGATCATCAATTCTTTTGTTCATCGCTCGTCTCCTTACTCAGCCCGGCCGCCCGTCAATGCGCGGCCGCAGGTAGATGATGCCGAACCGCACGCTCCACGGGATGAATGCGATCAGCCAGATGGCCGCGGCTGCCAGGATGAGCCACAGCCCGGTGCGGTGGTACTGGAATGGCGGAAATTCCGCCAGCACGCGCGCGATTGCCGCAAGCTGCACGACCAGGAACGTCCACAGCACGGCCCAGCCGGCCACCAGCGGACGGCCGGAATGACCGAGGCTGACGCGCGAGGCCATCGCCACCGCCATGCCTGTGATATAGCCGATGCCGAGCGCGTGCAAGGGCGCAAGTCCCAGATCGAACGAAGCGTCAGTCAGCCGCAACACGCTCTGCGCGGCGAACAACCCCATCGCGATCGCGAGCCACGCGAAACTGACGTGCAACATGCCGAGCAACGGCACGCGTAAACTGCGCACGAGTTGCCAGCGCCACGCGTGCCACGCGGCGAGCAGCGCCAGCGGGAGATCGCAAAAGACGGTCCAGTCACTCCGGCCGCCGATGGTCAATGCAAAATGCGCGATCACGCACGCGAGCGTCGCCGGCAGCGTCCAGCCGGGCTTCACGACCGCGTAATTATCCAGCACGCGGCTGCTGAAAAACGGAATCATCCGGTAGCTGACGGCGACGATCAGCGGCACGAGATACAGCCAGAACCCGGCGGTCGTGGCGATGGTCAGCAGTTCCGGCTGTTGCGTCGCGAGCCACCATGCGTACACGATCGCGCCAGCGCAACCGGCGCTGACGCAGCCGAACGGGAACAGCACGAAGCGCTTGTCGGCCTTGTCCGAGCGGAGCCAGACTTGCAGCAGCGTCGCGAGGCCGGCGATCCAGCCGGCGACGTACACCGCGACGCCGCCGATGGCCAGCGTCCGCCCCGCAAACAAGCCGCCGTAATAGCAGGCCATGCCCGCGACCATCGCCGTGGCAATCGTCACATACCGCCCCCGCGCAATCGGTTCGGTGTTCAGCCAGCGTGGAAAGGTGGTTGTGAGAAAGCCGAACACGAAGAACGTGAACAGGCCGTAGAGCATCAGGAAGATATGCGCCGCGCCGCCGAATATCGCCAGCCGAAACGCAGGCGCACCCGGAATGTACCCGCCGGCGAGCGTCGCCAGCCAGAACAGCAGCGCGACGACGAGTTGCGCCGCGCCGGCCAGAAAAAACAGCCGGTGCGGGGCTGCCGTCACGATCGGGAGAGCCCCGGCTTTCATCATGCTGTTCACGCTGACCGTCATCGTTGCCTTTCCGTCGAGAGTAGCCCACCGCCATCATGCCAGCAACGCCCTGAGCCACCTTGATCGAAATCAAGGGCAATCGGACGTAACCGCTATACTGTCGCAAAAGTAATGGAGCGGAAGATGAGCGCGGACGCCAAGGTCCTGAAAGACCTGGATCACCACTACCTGTTTGCGGCGCTGAACGAAGAGCAACGCGAAGACCTGCTGACGCACACTCACCTGCGTTCATTCAAGGCTGGTCAGTTGCTGTTCAGCCGGAACGATCCGGCGCAAACGTTTTTTCTGCTGCAGCGCGGCGAGATCAAACTGTACCGGGTGTCCGCCGAGGGACAGGAAAAGGTGATGCGGCTGATCCGGCCGGGCATGAGCTTCGCCGAAAGCGTGATGTTCATGGACGAGCCGCGCTACCCGGTACATGCGCAAGGGGTGCGTGCGGGCGCGCTGCTGGCGATCGAATCCGAGCCGTACCTTAAAATCCTGCGCGAGTCTTTCGACACCTGCCGCACCGTAATGGCGCAGATGACCCGGCGCATCCAGGCGCATTGGGACGAAATCGAAGCGCTGACCCTGCAAAACAGCCGCTACCGCATCGTGCACTACCTGCTCAGCCTGGTGCCGGAGGGTGCGACCGGTGCGGTCGACGTCACGCTGCCGTCGCGCAAATCGCTGATCGCGGCGCAGCTTGCGGTCACGCCCGAAACGCTGTCGCGCACGCTGCACGCGTTGAGCGATGACGGCCTGATCGCGGTCCACGAATACGTGGTCCGCATTCCGGACGTCGGCGCGCTGCGCCGGCGCATGTGACCCTGACGAAATGATGTATAGCTGGGTCAAGCTGATCCACATGACCTGCGTGGGCATCAGCGTCAGTCTGTTCGCCGCGCGCGGCATCTGGATTCTTGCCTCCGGCCGCGGCCTGTGGCGGTGGCTGCGCGTCGTGCCGCACGTCATCGACACGCTGCTGCTCGCTAGCGGCCTCACCCTCGCCTTCCTGATCCGTCAATACCCGTTCGTCAACAGCGACTGGCTGACCGCCAAGATCGTCGGTCTGATCGCCTACATCATCCTCGGCACACTGGTATTCCGCGGCAGCCGTTCGCGCGCGACCCGTTGGGCGATCTGGGCGATGGCGTTGATCGTGTTCGGCTATATCGTCAGCGTTGCAATCACGAAGCAGCCGAGCGGCTTTCTCACCGGGCTCGTTTAAGGATCGCGCTCAAACTACCCCACAACCTTGATTTGCATCAATGCGACGCGCGGAACCATCCTTTAGAGTTATTTGAGGAAACCGGAGTCGATCATGACCCACGTCGTTACCGACAACTGCATCAAGTGCAAATACACGGATTGCGTTGAAGTCTGTCCGGTGGACTGTTTCCACGAAGGTCCGCATTTTCTTGTCATCGATCCCGACGAATGCATCGACTGCACGTTGTGCATTCCCGAATGTCCCGCCAACGCCATCTTCCCCGATGATGAAGTGCCGAACGACCAGCAGCACTTCTTCAAGATCAATGCCGAACTGGCGCAGAAGTGGCCGGTAATCTCCGAGAAGATCGACGCGCCGCCGGACGCCGGGGAATGGGACGGCAAGCCGAACAAACTGCCGTATCTCGACCGGGGCGACTGAGGCAGTTTGTGGCCAGTGAAGCGGAATCGCTGGAACGGCAAAGGATATTGCTGCTCCTGAAGCGCGGCGGGCGCGCCGCCGCGCGCGCCTGGGTCGAACGTACCCGCCGCCTCTACGCCGAAGCCATCGCTGCGCCTCACTCCCACGCCGCGCAGCCGCAGTATCGGCCACATTTCGAAGCCTCGATTCGCGTCTTCGACGACTGGCTCGATAATCCCAGCCGCGTCGAATCCGCGGCCTTCAACAACAACTTGGAGACCCGATCATGAGCGATTCCGTTTATCCACAATCGACCCGCGAAATCGCCGAGCACCGCAAGCGGCTTGCACCCGAAACGCACCGCGCCTTCCAGGCATTCAGCAAGCAGGTGTTCGCCGATGGCGTCCTGCCTGGCAAGACTAAGCAACTGATCGCCGTCGCGGTCGCTCACACGACGCAATGCCCCTACTGCATTCGCGGCCATACGAATGCGGCGCTGCGCGCCGGCGCGAGCGAAAGCGAAATCATGGAAGCGATCTGGGTGGCGGCCGAAATGCGCGCCGGCGGCGCTTACGCGCATTCCGCACTC
>DASSBR010000063.1:0-24078 GCA_035698525.1 Gammaproteobacteria bacterium | reverse complement strand
CGGGAGACGTTCGCCGGATTTGAATATGAAAACTGCTGCTGGGCCTTCGTGTTTGTCGACCGCCGCTATCTGCGGCCGACAGGCGATGTTGCCTCATCCCTGTACTTTGAGATTCAGTTCAAAGGCCTTGGCCGCCTCGGCCGCGACATCGAAGAGTTCCTGCAGCGTGGTATCCTAGGCTATGAAGACTGACCTTTTCCTATCTCGCGGAGTTTCCATGTCGATCAAACGGAGCGCGCTGGCGTTCGTTGCAGCCGCCATGCTGGCGGCGGCAGTGCCCGTGCAGGCGGCCCAGGCGGACCAGCAAGTTACGCCTACGGCGAAGCAGGGCATCCTGCTCGACCGCATCGTCGCGGTCGTCAATGACAATGTCATTTTGCTTTCGGAACTGGAGCAGCAGACGGCTCTCACGCGCCAGGAGATGGCGGGTCGCGGCACGCCGATCCCGCCGACAGACGTCCTTCAGCGCCAGGTATTGCAGCAGATGATTTCCACACGGCTGCAGTTGGAGCGCGCGCAACGGCAGGGAATCCGCGTCCCCGACGACGTGGTCAATCAGGCACTTGCACGCATCGCGCAGCAAAACGGCTTCAGCCTGAGCGATATGCCGAACGTGCTGGCCTCGCAGGGCGTCGACTACAACCAATTTCGTCAGGAAATTCGCGACCAGCTCATTCTGCACCGGATCCACCAGCAGGCGGTTGAGAAACGTGTGGTGGTGACGCCGACGGAGGTGGATCGTTACCTGGTGGCGCAAGCCAAGCAAGGGCACGGAAACACGCAATATCACGTTTACCAGATCCTGTTGCGGGTTCCGCACGACGCATCGCCCGCGGAAGTCGCCAAAATTCACCGGAAGGCCGAGGCAATCGAGAAGAAGCTGCGCGCCGGCACCGATTTCCAGGCGACAGCGGCCGCAGTATCGGATGGGCGCCAGGCGCTCAAGGGCGGCGACCTCGGCTGGCTGCAGGGTGGTGATCTGCCGGAAAGCCTCGCCAACACCGTCTTGACAATGGATGAAGGCGGTATTTCGCAACCCATCCGCGATGCGGAAGGATTTCATATCATCAAGGTCGCGGGGACGCGGGCCGAGCACAAGATCATCGTCACGCAAACGCACGCGCGACACATCCTGATCAAGCCGAACCTGCTGGTCAGCAACACCGAGGCCGAGCAGCGGCTTGAAGATCTGCGCGACAAGATCGAGCACGGCGCCAGCTTCACGAAGCTCGCAAAGGAATATTCCGACGACGATACCTCGGCGGCGCAAGGCGGGGATCTCGGCTGGCTCGATCCCGGCGTGGTCGTGCCCCAGTTCCAGCAGGTGATGGACGGCCTCAAGCCGAAGCAGATCAGCCAGCCATTCGAGACGCCGTTCGGCTGGCATATCGTGCAGGTGCTCGGCCGACGCAAGCAGAACCAGACCGACGAAACGCGCCGCCACAAGGCGTTCATGGCCATCCGCGAGCGCAAGCTCCGCGAACAGACGGAACGGTGGCTGCAGCAGTTGCGCGACGAAGCGTACGTCAGCGTTCGGTTGGATGGCCCAGGCAGCACCGGCTGAAGTCGACGCTCCCTTCCCTCCTCTCCTTCCGGGAGACCGGCTGGCGTGAAGGGCGCTGAAAATGAGTAAGCCCGCCGACTCAGATTCGATTCCCCGCCTGGCCGTCACCAGCGGCGAACCGGCCGGCGTTGGCCCGGATCTCTGCCTGAGCCTTGCTGCCGGCGGCCACCCGGCGGAACTGGTCGTGCTGGCCGATCCGGCGTTGCTCGCGGCACGCGGCGCATCGTCTGATGCGCCGTACGACCTGCCTCTTTACGATGCCGCAGTGCCGCCGGTTGCCGGGCGCGTGTCGGTGCTGCCGCTCGTACTCGCCCAGCCTGCGATGCCGGGGCAGCTCAACTCCGCCAACGCCGGTTATGTGCTCGACATGCTCGAACGCGCCGCGGACGGCTGCCAAAGCGGCGAATTCGCCGCCATGGTGACCGCCCCGGTTCATAAAGGCATCATCAACGATGCCGGCGTCGCCTTTTCCGGCCATACCGAGTTTCTTGCCGAGCGCACCGGCACGCCATTGCCGGTCATGATGCTCGCAGCGGGAGCCTTGCGCGTAGCACTCGCGACAACGCACCTGCCGCTGTCCGCCGTGCCGGCGGCCATCAACAGCGATCGGCTCAAGCAGATCCTGACCATTCTGGATCGCGATCTCAAGGCTCGCTTCGGCATCGCGGCACCACGGATTCTGGTGTGCGGCCTGAACCCACATGCCGGCGAAGGCGGTCACCTGGGCCGCGAGGAAATCGACATCATCGAGCCGTGCCTCGGCGCATTGCGCGGGCGCGGGCTTGACGTCGTCGGCCCCCTCCCCGCCGACACACTTTTCACGCCGGCGCGTCTCGAAGGCGCCGACGCCGTGCTGGCCATGTACCACGACCAGGGCTTGCCGGTGCTCAAGTACGCCGGCTTCGGTAATGCAGTGAACGTCACGCTCGGCCTGCCGATCATCCGCACCTCCGTCGATCACGGCACCGCGCTCCACCTGGCCGGCACCGGCCGCGCGGACGCGGGCAGCCTGAACGCCGCGATCGACATGGCGCTGGATATCGTTGCTCGATCCCATGGCTGACCGTCACCGCCCCCGCAAGCGCTTCGGCCAGCACTTCCTGCACGACCGCGGCGTCATCGAGAAAATTATTGCCTCCATCGCGCCCGAAGGCGACGACAGGCTGGTTGAAATCGGCCCCGGTCTCGGCGCGCTGACGCGGCCGCTGCTGGAAGCGCACGGCGAAGTCGAAGCGGTGGAACTCGACCGCGACGTGATCCCGCTGCTGGAGGAACGCTGCGCCGGCGCCGGCAAGCTCCAGGTTCATCAACAGGACGCGCTGAAGACGAACTTCCGCGAGTTCGCCGGCAAAGGCCGCCTGCGTCTCGTCGGCAACCTCCCCTACAACATTTCCACGCCGCTGCTGTTTCACCTGCTTTCGCAGGCGGACGCGATTCACGACATGCACTTCATGCTGCAACGCGAAGTCGTCGACCGCATCTGCGCGCAGCCCGGCACCCGCACTTACGGCCGCCTGACCGTCATGCTCGCCCACGGTCTGTACGCGCAACGGTTGTTCACGATCGGCCCCGGCGCGTTCCGGCCACCGCCGGCGGTCGACTCGGCCGTCATAAGGCTGATCCCGCATCGCACGCCGCCTTTCGAGACAGGCGATCCGGCGTTATTCGCGGCTATCGTGAATCAAGCGTTCAGCCAGCGCCGAAAGACGCTGCGCAACGCGCTGAAGCCACTTGTTTCGGCGGAGAAGATGGCCGAGGCAGATGTCGATCCCGCGGCGCGCCCCGAGACGCTTGCGCCCCACGAATTTGGCCACCTGAGCGCCATGATCTCCGAACAGAACCGGACGTAACGACACATACGTTCCGGCAGGGCTTGTGTATACTGCCGCAAAGGCTTTCGGAAGAATCGCCATGAGCTATCGGGAAATTCTGCTGGCCGTCGATCTGGGAGACGGTTGCGATGCGGTCGGCACGCGTGCAGCCGCTCTTGCCGGCGCCTTCGGCGCACGGGTCCATCTACTTCACGTCGTTGAGTACGTGCCCGTGGATCCGGCGGGCGAAGAGTTGATGCCGCCACCGGTCGATCTGGAAATGGAACTGCTGGAAGGCGCGCGCGACCGACTGGCCGAACTTGCGGAGCGCATCGGCCTGGCCGGCGCGCCGCAGGAAGTCTGCATCGGATCGATCAAGACCGAAATCGTGCGCGCGGCGGAAGAAATTCAGGCAGACCTGATCGTGATCGGCCGCCATCATCGACACGGCCTCGCACTGCTGCTCGGGTCGACGGATCGCTCACTGCTCAAGGCGGCGCCCTGTGATGTGCTCGCGGTTCGGGTTTAGTGGCGAGCACCTACGCAATCGGCGACATTCAAGGCTGCCACGACGCTCTCCTCCGCCTGCTGGACCGGATCGAATTCGATCCTGCCAGCGATCGACTCTGGTTCACCGGCGATCTGGTTAATCGCGGCCCGCGGTCGCTCGAAACCCTGCGCTTCGTCGCGGAGTTGGGCGACGCGGCTGTCACCGTACTAGGGAATCACGATCTGCATTTGCTGGCGGTGGCGGCGGGCGCGCAACAACCGCGAGACAGCGATACGCTGAACGACATACTGGGCGCGCCGGACTTCGACGCGCTGATCGATTGGCTCCGTCACCTCCCACTCGCCCATCACGACCCGCGGCTCGGCTACACGCTGGTGCACGCAGGCCTTGCGCCGCAATGGAGCGTGACTGATGCGCTCTCGCTCGCGGCTGAAGTCGAAGCGCAGCTCGCCGGCCCGGAGTGGACCGGCTTCATGGCAGAAATGTACGGCAACGAACCCGCTCGCTGGGACGACCGTCTGACCGGTGCGGACCGGTTGCGAGTCATCGTCAACTACCTGACGCGGATGCGTTTTTGTGCGCCGGATGGCACACTGGATTTTGCTCACAAGGGGCCGCCGGGCTCGCAGCCGGTGTCCCTGCTGCCATGGTTCGATGCGCCGGACCGGAAGAGCGTCAACGACCGCATCGTCTGCGGCCACTGGTCAGCCCTCGGCGCGATCGAGAGCCACAATGTGATTTCGATCGACAGCGGGTGCGTGTGGGGCGGAGATCTCACGGCGCTCAAGCTCGACGCGAGCGGCGACTCTGATTGGTACAGCGTGAATTGCAAAGAGACACGGGCCGAATCCCTTCGATAACACATGAAGACATTCAAAAATTACATTGCCGGCAAACAGCAATCTCCTGCAAACGACGGGTGGCTAGACGTCTTCGAGCCGGCGACTGGCGTGATCTACGCCCGCGTTGCCGATTCCGATGATGCCGATCTCACCGCCGCGGTCGCAGCCGCGGAATCCGCCTTCCCGAACTGGTCGGCGCTGCCGGCGGCCGAACGCGCGCGGTGGTTGAATCGGCTCGCCGATTGCGTCGAGGCGCAGCACGACACACTGGTTCGCGCAGAAAGCATCGACAACGGCAAACCGGTGTCGCTGGCCGCGCGAGTCGATATTCCGCGCGCCGCAGCAAACCTGCGCTTCTTTGCCGGCGCCGCGACGCAATTTGCCAGTGAAAGCCATGCGACGGGACTGGGCGAAAATGGCAACGCAATCAACTACACGCTGCGCCAGCCGCATGGCGTCGTTGCCTGCATCTCGCCGTGGAATCTGCCGCTTTATCTGTTCACCTGGAAGATCGCGCCGGCGCTCGCGGCCGGCAACTGCGTGGTCGCGAAGCCGTCCGAGGTGACCCCCGCCACCGCCGCGCTGTTCGGCCAACTCTGTGAAGAAGCCGGCTTGCCGCCCGGCGTGCTGAACATTGTTCATGGCCACGGTGCCGGCATCGGCCAGGCGCTGGTCGAGCATCCGAAAATCAACACGATTTCGTTTACCGGCGGCACCGCGACCGGCGCCAATATCGCTCGCACGGCGGCGCCGATGTTCAAGAAACTGTCGCTCGAACTCGGCGGCAAGAACCCGACGCTGATTTTCGCCGACTGCGACTTCGAAGCCGCGCTCGACGGCGCCCTCAAGGCCGCGTTTTCGAACCAGGGCGAAATCTGCCTGTGCGGCTCGCGCATTCTCATCGAAGACAGCCTGTACGACCGTTTCCGCGATGCATTCGTGGCACGTGCACAAGCATTGAAGGTCGGCGACCCGCTGGAATCGGGTGTCGATCTCGGCGCCGTCGTCTCCGAGCCGCACATGAACAAGATTCTGGCGGCCATCCAGGTCGCGGGCGAAGAAGGCGGCCGCATCCTCGCCGGCGGGAACCGCAAGCGCCTCGACGGCCGCTGCGCCGGCGGCTGGTTCATCGAACCCACCGTCATCGAAGGCCTCGGGCCCGACTGCCAAACGAATCACAATGAAATCTTCGGCCCGGTAGTCACGCTCGCGCCGTTCAGCAGCGAAGAAGAGGCCGTCGCCTGCGCCAACAGCGTCCGCTACGGTCTTGCGGCCTCGCTCTGGAGCCGCGACGTGTCGCGCTGCCATCGCGTGGCAGACAAGCTCGACGCCGGCCTGATCTGGATCAACTGCTGGATGCTGCGCGACCTGCGTGTGCCGATGGGCGGCATGAAGCAATCGGGCACCGGCCGCGAAGGTGGGTTCGAAGCGATGCGCTTTTTCACCGAAGCGAAGAACGTGTGTATCAAATATGGCGAACGATAAATTCAATTCGAAAAAAGCTCCCGAGCCGGTCGGCATTTATCCGCACGCGCGGCGTGTCGGCAACCTCCTGTTTTTGTCCGGGGTCGGTCCTCGGGAACGCGGCAACGACAGGATTCCCGGCGTGAGGTTTGACGATGACGGCGATCCGGTTGACTACGACATCGCCGCCCAATGCCGATCGGTCTTCGCAAATGTTCGAGCGATACTGGAAGACGCGGGCTCAAGCTGGGACAGGCTGATCGACGTAACGGTGTTCCTTACCGACATCCGCCGCGACTTCGAGACCTACAACCGCCTGTACGCCGAATACTTCGCCGACAATCAGCCGTGCCGGACGACGGTGGAAATCAACCGCCTGCCGACGCCGATTGCGATTGAATTGAAGTGCATTGCAACGGTTTAAATGGAACCGTGCAATCCGAACGGGAGATGAAGTCACTGCCGGCACGGTTGTCGTTTTCATCGCCGCGCCTTTACGAGCTGTCAGATCGAAGCCGTTGGGGCCAAAGCGACGCCCCTACAAGGACCAGCAGCCAAAGAAGACCTATCGCACCACCACCACCATCATTAGCCTGCGAGGGGGGCGGAGAAGGCTGTGGCGGCGGATTCCAAGACGGATTCCGAATAGTAACGTCAGTAACATCTTTGTTATTGTCGACAAAGTTCTGATCCCCTTCAACGGAACGGACATGGACGGCATAACCCAATGTAGAAACCGAGTCGTAAGGGTTTTTTCCAGTTTTTACTGTTATCGATACCTCCCGGCTCATACCCGGGCCTAATGCACCCAGATCACAATCCAGCCAAATATTCAGTTTGCATACGGGTGGAGGAGACACATATTCATCGCCGTAGAAGTGGAAAAAACTGACGGTGACATGATGAGCCGTTAATGCCGGATCATGATTGACTGCTGTCGCTACAAAGGTGATCTTGTCCCCCTGATCGACCGTGCCATCGCCCAGGCGGCGCTGGGCTATGGATAAGTTTATGCCGGTGTTCACTGCAAATGCCTGACCGTGAAACTGCCCCAGTTCATCCGCGCCGACGGCCGCCTCATCACCGTCAATTGCGACGCTCGATCCAAAATGTCTTGCGTCGACTTCGCGGTCGTAAGAAACTTTGCCGCTAAATGTTCTGACAAGAGACGGACTGCCATCGCGGGATAACCTAAAGTAGATGTAAGCCTTGTTGATGCCCGGGGCACCGATAATCCCACGGCCTTGATTGATATCGACGCTCGCCCCGAACCGTGCGTCCGGCGTCTGGGAAGGGGAGTCCAGGACGGCGTGGAGTGCAAAACCATCGTCGCCTTCTACAAAGACATAAACCTCGCCTGATCCGGTCGCCGGCGCTCCAATCAAGGCGACCCCGCCATCCAGTGCAACCGACTGACCGAATTCCGAGGCGCCATCGGGCGCCGGTAATTGTTCCGCCTGCCGGAAAGTACCGTTGACGTCCGCTGTAAAAACGTACACGGACCCGCCATTCGGACCCGGCGCCCCCACCAGGACCGTATTGCCTTCGAGCGCCACCGATTCACCGAAGTCGAGGCCAGTGGCGCCGTCCGCAGGTTCCAATGTCTGTACCAGCTGGCCGCTGAAAGCGCCCCCGTGTCTTTGGTACGCATAGACAGCGCCAACCGCACCTGCGACGAGCGTATCGTCGTCAAGCGCCAAGGCACGTCCCAATCGCTCGCCGCCGCTGGCGTACTGGATATTTAATTCCACAGATTGCGGCTGGCCGGGGCTAGAGACATACACGCGACCAACATCTTTTGCTCCGTCGGTATCCACTCCAGGAGCGCCGACTGCGATTGTGCCAACGTTGACCGCGACTGCACTACCGAACTCGCTGCCAGGCGGACCGGTAGCACCTCCATTCCACCCCCATCGAGCGCCAAGCTCTAGCCGCCGGGCTATCCCAATTTGACCTGCGCGGTTCCCGCAGGCAAACGGCCCGCCGACGATGATCATGTCGTCGCTTATGGCGATTGATGCGCCAGTCGCAGCGCCATCGTCCGAACAAGGCAACAGTGACGCCCCGGGTCTCCATGCCCCGTGTATCGACCATAATGCAGAGAACAGTGGGTCGATCTTGACAGGATAAACGGCTGCCCGGTCATCGAAGGCGAGAAAGAGGTCGTTACCAACCAGATATAATTGCGCCGGCAGACGTTGCCCCCGCGCGTCGACCACCTTCAAATCTCCATAGCGCATCAGGCTCGCGCCGGAATCTTCGTATAAAACAAGTCCTCCGTGCGGGCGCAAGGCCGGAATCAGATCACCACTGAGCTTGATGCGCAGTCGGAACTGCCGCCCCGCCGCGACAGGGGGCGGTGCGGCCAAAGTGAAGCCTTGTTCCAAGCCGGAACTCGTCGAGCGATACCACTCCGTCAGAAAGCGATAGTGAATCTCTACCCTTTCGACAGTGCTTGTTAAATAGATTGGCCGCACTGGCTGCATGTGGCCGCCATAACCATATTCAAGCAGCCGCATGCCGAAGTGGTGACCATTGGCGCTGCGAAAATGTATGCCGGCCTTATCAATCTGAACCCGCAAGGACGGCACCAAAGAACTGGCGATATCATATCCGCTGGCTTCAGCACTGTGCGGAGGTGCCGCCTGTGCCACGCCCCCACACGAAATCGCGACAACAAAAGCGCATCCAATTCTGAATGAACGGACCACGCTATCCCGATAAAGTTGAGCGATCGCGCTCATCTAAAAACCCGAGCGGACAACTCATATCGTCTCTATAAAAAGCGCCCATTTCGGGGCAGCAGTGATAACCATACCCTTCGTACGTCGTCGTCAGTGAAGGATTGTAACGGCATATATCCGCGTCCATTGTCAGTGGCGGCACATTCAAGCCAACATCCGAAAAGGCATCATGCACCGCGTCCGTATTACTGTAATTGCCGTTCCATGCTTCATCATAAACGCTTTGCGCCGCCTCCTGAAAAGTTGAATTCGGCGTCCAATCATTCTCATTCGCTTTGACGAAAAGCTCAAACGTCGTGTGTATAGTCCATCCGCTGCTTTTCGCTATCTTGCAAAAGGCTTTGTTAAATACGCCGCTGGCGTAATGGACGTCCATGCCGTCTGTATAATCAAAAGCATTATCGATCGAATTCCCGTCAAGCGTTGGGGTACACATATAACGCAGGGAACCGCTACCTTTTTTGACGTACTTGCCAGGTTCAAAATCGGCGGGAACATAAGGGGAATAGGATTCAGCTGCCTCGCCCGCCATATCAGAGAACGACTCATTAATAGCGCCCGATTGGCCATCGTAAATTAAGCCAGAATGATACTGCGTAAAGCCATGCGAGATCTCATGGCTCACAACATCGAGCACAACAAGAGGGTAAGTATTGCTATTGCCGTCACCAATCATCACGCAGTCGCAGGAAGGTAGAGGAGGACTACCACCGCCGCTGACGGGCACCAGCACATGGCCGTCCCAAGCGGAGTTAGCCCATCCGGAGCCGTAATGAACTTTCACAGCAATCTTGAATGAAATCGGCGCTACGCCGTACCAATCGTCATACATGTTGTAAACAGTATCGGCAAAGGCATCTGCATCGTTCAGCGGGGAAAAGGCTCCGTTGGTTTCGCTATTTGGGTCGTTTGCGTAACACCAAAATGAATAAGCGCTGCTCGCGGAGTTATTGGAATCGACTACCTTAAACTGACCTGTGTCCATGGAACAAAGCCCACTGCTTACGCTCACTTCGAACTTCGTCCGATCGGTGCCGTAGTAGTATTCACCAGTTTTTTCGTTACCGCCGGGCCCCGTGCCTAAGGCCGAAGCGGTCATCAGCCCTTCAAAATGGTGAAGCACTTGTCCTGAATTTGCATCAACAAAATAAACGGGGCGGGCCGGCTGACCGCCTGCGGGAATATCACTGAACCAGGTCACGACCCAAACCAGGTGGGCTTTTTTCTGCTTGTCCAGCCATATTTCAAGGTTGGCTGACGTATAGCGGTAAACGCGCGGCTGCGAGGGTGGCTTCGCTACTGCTTCCTGAAGCCTCGCAATGCTGAGAGCTTCCTGCTTGCCGAATTGCGGTACGACCGAATCAACGTCATGGCTGATGCCAGTGACCAAATTACCGTGCAACCATCTGACTTTTCCCGTTACGCGCTGCGTCACGACGAATCGATTGGCCAACAAAGGCACACCTTTGTAGAATTGACGGTACTTGATGTGGCGCTCTCCCGTCGCAGGATCAATGTTGCTGTCGACTATTCTCAGCGTCTGGTTTGCTGGCAAATGAAGGGCAGCACGGATGGCAGCAGTAAATACGTCAACCGGCCTAGCGGCAGAATATGGTCGTGCCAGCCCCACGATCTCCAAGTGTTGCTGTATGGCTCTGCTCGCCGGGGAATCGAACCGCAACGGCTGCTTCTTCGCGGCGAAGGTCTGTGGCGCCACCAGAAAAACGCTCGCAATGACGATTAACGTAGTTTTCGCTTTCATAGCTCCCTCTCCCGATCTTCTGCATAAACAAAATTATCCTCTTATGACCATAGTACATATTCCGGCTATTTCAAGGCGCGCGTAGAAGGAGTTTTTGAAAAACCTACTGCGGTATATTGGTCTACCCGTGATGGAGCAACCATGGAGCTGACGATGTGGGACCTGACGCCAATCAACTTCAAGCAATGGATCGACGATCATCGCGAACTGCTGAAGCCGCCCGTCGGCAACAAGCGCATCTATACCGACACCGGTTTTGTCGTGCAAGTGGTCGGAGGCCCGAATTCGCGCACCGATTACCATGACGATCCGGGCGAAGAGTTCTTCTACCAGATCGAAGGCGAGATGGAACTCAAGACCATGCAGGACGGCAAGCCGGTCGACATTCCGATCCGGGCTGGCGAAATCCTGCTGATTCCGCCGCACCTGCCCCACTCGCCGCAGCGCTTCGAGAACAGCATTGGCCTGGTCATCGAACGGCCGCGCACACCGGACGAACAGGACGGCCTGCTATGGTTTTGCGAGAACTGCCATAACAAACTTTACGAGGAGTACTTTCATCTCGAAAATATCGAGACCCAGTTCCCGCCGGTGTTCGACAGGTTCTACGGCAGCGCGAAGAACCGCACCTGCAACCATTGCGGTGCGGTGATGGAGATGCCTGGACATTAATGCCGCCGTTGCAGGCAGTACGCTCCTCCAAGGATTAACAGCCAAAAAACGCCAAGCGCTCCGCCCCCGCCACTCTGCGACTCGGTGGGATCATGTATAACGCCCACGGCATAGTCGTTATGCCTGTTCTGATCGGCTTCATCGGCCCCGACGGCAAAGTCCACGTCTATGGTGCTGCTTCTTTGCCTGAACGCCATTACCTTGAAGGTAAAGGCAGGATTTCTGCTCATTCCCGGAGCCAATGTGCCGAGTTCGCAATTCATCGACATGGGCGGAAGAGCGCCTTGTGCGTCGCCGCAGTCGATTGAGGACGATACGAACGACAGCGGGAAAGGGGCGACGTCGCCGAATACATGCGTGAGTGTCACATGATGTGCCGTCAGGTTCGGATCATGATTGGCCACCGTAGCTGTAAAGGTAATTGTGGTACCTACAGGAGCACTGACGCTTTCGGGTCGGACAGCCACCGACAGGTCAATACCTGGTTCAATAATGTACGCGCTGCCGGAATGTGTGTAATCGTCCGTCGTGTCCTCAACATTTTGCTTCAACTCGTCAGCACCAACCGCGGCTACATCACCGTCAATCGCCACGCTCACACCGGAATGCAAACCGGCACGTTTCCCGAACTCGGAAAACTCGCCGCTAAGGCCGTGAAGAGTTTTGACAAGTTGTGGAGCATCGCCGGAAGAAACAGAGTAGTAAAGAAACGCCTCGCTGATACCGGGCGCCCCGACGATCGCCCGTCCATCATCCATAGCGACGCTTGTCCCGAATTCAGCCCCGTCCGTGGGTGCCGCCTTCAGGACTGCCGAACGGGTAAAACCCCCTCCATCGGGCACATAAACATATGCCGCACCCGATCCACCGGCGGCCGGCGCGCCGACCAGAACCACACCATCATCGACCGCCACCGCCGCGCCAAATTGAGCCGATCCCTGCGGTGCCGTCAACTCGGCGCTTTGCGCGAAGGTGCCGTTGGCATCGGCCGTAAACAGGTAGACGCTGCCGCCATCCGTGGTTGGCGCGCCGATCACGATCGTTTCATCATCGAACGCCACCGCCGTCCCGAACGCATCGCCGGATGCTCCGGTCGGCGACGTCAGCTTCTCTACAAGCTGGCTGTTGAATGTGCCGCCTTTGGCACGCCGGTAAACATAGGCGGCGCCCGAAGCGCCGACGACCAGAATGTTATCGCCAAGCGCCAGCGCCCGGCCGAAGTGTTCTCCGCCGGCAGCATATTGAATGGCCAGTTCGTTATCGGCCGATTGGAACGATTCCGGATACGGGAGATGAAAGATGAAAACCCCGCCACTGGCGCTCGCGCCTCCTGCGTCCAGCAACGGCGCCCCCACAACCATGTCGTGCCCATTGAAAGCCACCGCACTGCCAAACTGGCCGCCGGGGCCGTCGATGTTCTCGCCCATTGCCCATTGGCCGTCTCCATCAAGCCGGTTGAACACGTCCACCGCTCCCTTTTCTTCGTGGTCGGAACGTGCAAAAGGTGTGCCGGCGACTACTGTGTTTCCGCTAATGGCGATTGAAGAGCCGAGTCCGTACCCTGTGCGGCTGTTTTCCCGGGCCTCGACATGTAGCCAACGCACGACGGCAAACAACGGATCGACAACTATTGGGTAGACAGCGCTGCTGTCGTCGAACGTCAGGACGAGATCGCTCCCGCTCAACCGCATGCGCGCGGCCAGATGGCGACCCGACGCGTCCACAACATCGAGATCGCCATAACGCATCCACGGCTTGCCGGCGGCACGGTACAGATCGAATCCCCCGCCCGGATTAGGCACCGCGGCCATATCGCCGCTCAACTCGAGATGTAGCGTGAGCGGCTCGTCCGCCGCCGCTCCCTCCGGTCGGGACGCTATCGTGAAGCCCTGTTCGATCCCGGAATCGACCTGGCGATACCACTCCGTCAATACGCCATGATCGATCTCTATCCTTCCGTCTATCGTTGTTACCGGATTTCGCGGCGCAGGCTGCATGTGTCCGCTGTAGCCATATTCAACCAATCGCATGCCGAAGTGGTGGCCATCGGCAGCGTCAAAGTGAATGCCGCCTTTATCGATTCGAATCTGAAATGACGACGGCGCCGGAACTACAGCTTCCGCACCCCCGGCCGCCGCCGCACCCGCTAATGCAAGCGAGAAGCCAATGACGCACCCGATGCCGAATACGCGAGCCATAGCCTATCCCGACCACTCCAGATGTTCGCGCTTATTCACCAAGTTCCACCCGCCTGCCAAACCGGATGCCGGCGAGCCATATCAGCGACAGCAGGGCAATGGCCGCACCCCCGCCGCCGCACCACCGCCCTGCAGCGACGCGGCGTTTGCCCAGTCGCCAGTGTCGGCGTCTCGCGCAAAAACCACCACCGCACCGATTTGCTGTCCATCCGCGCCGGCAAATGGTGCGCCAACCACCGCTACATCGCCGCTTATCGCAACGGCATGGCCAAAGGCCGCACCGTCCGCGAACGAGTTGGCGGAAGTGAGCTCGCTCATGACCGCAAAATGACCCGCGTAAGCCGTCATCGTCATCGAGATAAACAGCGCGAGAATACGAAGGAAGGATGCGGTGTTGCGGTGTCGCCCGGTCATTTTTCCCCTCGGCAAGAATGTCAATCCATCTTCCATAACCCTACCCCCACGGCTAACGCATCGCAAACCGAACTTCAGGCATTGCGCAATGCTGTATAGTGACAACGACGGAGATGGCGACGCACATTATTAATGCTAAAGATCGACATCCACACCCACATCCTGCCGGATAACTGGCCCAACCTGAAGGAGCGCTACGGCTACGGCGGCTTCGTACAGCTTGAGCATCATGGTCCCGGCTGCGCCCGCATGATGAAGGACGGGTCTCACTTTCGCGATATCGAGGCTAATTGCTGGGATGCGGGCGTGCGACTCGCTGATTGCGACCGCGACAAGGTCGGCGTGCAGGTTCTGTCGACGGTGCCGGTCATGTTCAGCTATTGGGCGAAACCCGAGCACACGGCGGATTTGTGCCGCATCCTCAATGATCACATTGCCGGCGTCGTCGCCGACAATCCCCGCCGCTTCATTGGTCTCGGCACCCTTCCTATGCAGGATCCGGAACTTGCCGTAACCGAAATGGAGCGCTGCAAACACTCGCTCGGCCTCGCCGGCATCGAGATCGGCACACACATCAACGACTGGAACCTCGACGACGAACGGCTGGAAAGCGTCTTCGCCGCAGCCGAGGAACTCGGACTCGCCATATTCGTTCACCCGTGGGACATGCTTGGCCGCGACCGGATGAAAAAATACTGGCTGCCGTGGCTCGTCGGCATGCCGGCTGAAACCTGTCTCGCCATCTGTTCGTTGATTTTCTGCGGTATGTTGGAGCGCCACCCGAAGCTCCGCATCGCCTTTGCCCATGGCGGCGGCTCCTTTCCCGCAACCATCGGCCGCATCGAACATGGCTTCCAGGTTCGCCCCGACCTCTGCGCCACCGACAGCGAAATCAATCCGCGCCGCTGGCTCGGCCACTTCTATCTCGACTCGCTGGTACACGATCCCGACGTGCTGCGCTACATGATCAAACTCATCGGCGCGAACCGCATCGCCCTCGGCAGCGACTACCCGTTTGTACTGGGCGAGCATCATCCGGGGGCGCTGATCGAATCGATGGACATCAGTGAGCGCGACCGTGCCTCGCTGCTGCACGGCGCCGCCCTCGAATGGCTGAATCTCGACGCCGTCCGCTTCGAATGACCATCCTTGAGTTTGAACTGGACGGCCGTCGCTATCGCGCCGACACCGCAGCCGCTCGCAGTCTTGCCATAAGGCTTGAGTTCGGCGGGCCGCAACCCGGCTTTTTTGGTGCGCCGCCCGCACTGGCGGAAGTGTTCTCAACCGGTGGCTTTGTCGGCGACACACGCGCCGGCGGTAGTTGCAACGTCGGCGTTTATCGGCTGAATCCGCATTGCAACGGCACGCATACGGAATGTGCGGGCCATATTGCGGATGACACAATCACACTGGCCGATTTGAGCCTGCCTGCATTGATGCCCGCTACGCTTGTAAGCATCCATTCTGACGCAAACGCCATCACTCGCGAAGATCTTGAAGAAGCATTGCGGCAATGGACCGCGCCGCATTTTCATCAGGCATTGATTATCCGCACGTTGCCAAACGCAGCAGACAAACAGAGCAAGCGCTACGACCCGCAAACGCCGCCGCTTTTTCTGAACGCCTCAACGATGCACCTCGTTCGCGAAATGGGCGTCGAACATTTGTTGGTAGACCTGCCATCGCTCGACGCGATGGATGACGACAAACTGACAGCACACCGCATTTTCTGGGCAGACCACCATCAGGCGACCGTAACTGAAATGATTTATGCTCCCGACGAAATCGCAGACGGCTACTATGTGCTGAATTTGCAGCTACCGGCATTCGCCACCGACGCAGCCCCAAGCCGCCCTCTTATCTTCCCGATCGAACCCGAGTGACCTGACAAACCGACAACGTATCGAGGCGGTAGGGAATCGTCTTCCAGGACCGTCGGCGACAGGAAGTCGCCGCCGGAGCCTACAGAGATGTATTCACGGCGTTCCTGGAAGACGATACCCTATCGCCACTCGCGACCACCCGACAGCAACGAAAATGAACTACCGCAAAGACAAAGACTTCGCCATAGAACAAGATCGGGACGACCCGTTAGCCCAGTATCGTGACCAGTTCCACCTGCCGCAAACTGTCCGCAGCGAACCCGACATTTACCTCTGCGGCAACTCCCTGGGCCTGCAACCCAAAACCGCCATCGCCTGGGTCGAACAGGAACTCGCCGATTGGGCCAGGCTCGGCGTCAAGGGGCACACCGAGGCGCGTCACCCGTGGCTGCCGTACCACGAACGCGTGACCGACAAACTGGCCGAAGTCGTCGGCGCACGACCAGACGAAGTCGTCGCCATGAACACACTGTCCGTCAACCTCCACCTGATGATGGTCAGCTTCTACCGACCCACGCCGAACCGCTACAAAATCCTCATCGAACGCAGCGCCTTCCCATCAGACCACTACGCCGTCCAATCGCAATTGCGCTTCCACGGCTTCGACCCCGCCGACGCGCTGATCGAAATCGGCAACGAAGACGGCACCATTGAACTCGACGAAATCGAAGACGTCATCACCCGCAACGCCGCGACCATCGCGCTCGTGCTGCTGCCCGGCGTCCAATACCTGAGCGGTCAATGCCTGCCAATGGCGACAATCGCGCGACTCGGGCACGAAGCCGGCGCGCAAGTCGGCCTCGACCTCGCCCACGCCGTCGGCAACGTGCCGCTGGCGCTCCACGACTGGAACGTCGACTTCGCCGTCTGGTGTCACTACAAATACATGAACTCGGGCCCCGGCGCCGTCGGCGGCTGCTTCGTCCACAACCGCCACGCGCGAGAAAACCTGCCCCGCTTCGCCGGCTGGTGGGGCCACGACAAAAAAAGCCGCTTCGACATGGGTTCCGAATTCCAGCCTATCCCCGGCGCGGAAGGCTGGCAGCTCAGCAATCCGCCAATTTTCTCGCTCGCGCCGCTCGCCGCCTCGCTGGAACTGTTCATCGCCGCCGGCATGCCCGCGCTACGCGAAAAGTCCGTCCGCCTCACCGGCTACCTTGAATTCCTGCTCGCCGAAACGCTGGGCGGCCGCGTAGGCATCACCACGCCGGCCGACCCCGATGCACGCGGCTGCCAGCTATCGCTGCGCCTTGCCATCACCCGCGAAGCAGCCCGTGAGACCTTTGAACGAATTGCCCAGGCCGGCGTCACCTGCGACTGGCGCGAGCCGAACATCGTGCGCGTCGCGCCGACGCCGCTCTACAACCGGTACCAGGACGTGTTCGACTTCGTCCACATTCTCAAGGATGCGGTAAATGGCCACTGATCGACCCGCGATCATCGGCGGCGGGCTGGCCGGCTCCCTCGCCGCCATCTATTTCGCGCGCCGCGGCCACAACGTCACGCTCTACGAGCGCCGCCCGGACATCCGCAGCCACGAACTCCCGGCAGGACGCTCGATCAATCTCGCGCTGGCAACGCGCGGCATCGCCGCACTCGAACGCGCAGGCGTTTATGAATCAATCAAGAACCTCATGCTGCCGATGCGCGGGCGCATGATTCACGACCGCGCCGGCAAAACATCGCTGCAACCATACAGCCGCAATCCTGACGAAGTGATTTACTCCATTTCCCGGACCGAGCTCAATCGACGCCTGCTCGACGCCGCCGAGGCGACCGGTCACGTCACGATGAAGTTCGACCATTGTTGCGTCGGCATCGATCCCGCCGGCGGCGGGCTGCAGATCGAACACGAACCCGAAGCGCGCGTCGCCGATCGCACACACAAGCCGATCATCGCCGCCGATGGTGCGGGCTCCATCGTACGCCGCGCACTCATGCAGGCAACCGGCGAACAGACCGACGAGGCTATTCTCGACCACGCGTACAAGGAACTCTCGATTCCGCCCGACGCGAATGGCCGCCACCGCATGGACCCTGCGGCGCTGCACATCTGGCCGCGCGGCGGCTACATGCTGATCGCGCTGCCCAACCTCGACGGCAGCTTCACGGTGACGCTGTTTCTTGCGAAGGACGGCGAGCCAGGTTTCAACACGTTGACAACCGCATCCGCCGTCGAGGCCTTTTTCCGGGAGCAATTTTCCGACGCGGCCTCACTCATGCCCGAACTCGCCGAACTCTTTTTCAGCAACCCGACCGGCATGCTCGGTACCGTCTGGTGTCCGCGCTGGCATGACGGCGGCCGCGTGCTACTGCTCGGCGACGCCGCGCATGCGATCGTTCCGTTTCACGGTCAGGGCATGAACTGCGCCTTTGAAGACTGCCTGTTGCTGGATGAGGCGCTGGAGCGCCACGCCGGCGATTTCTCGCGCGCCTTCGCCGATTTCGCCGCGAGCCGCAAGCCGGATACCGACGCGATCGCGAACATGGCGCTGGAAAATTACGTCGAGATGCGCGATTCAGTACGCGACCCCGGATTTCAACTGCGCAAGGAAATCGGCTGGCAACTGGAAGCACGCCATCCGGACCGCTTCGTGCCGCGCTATTCGATGGTCATGTTTCGGACGCTGCCCTACGCGGAAGCGTACGAGCGTGGCAGAGTTCAGCAGGACATTTTGATGCGGCTGAGCGAAGGGATCGACAGCGCAGACGATGTGGACTGGAAAGCCGCGGACAGCCTGGTGACCGAAAGGCTTGTCAGGATCCCTGTTTCGGCACGAACGCAACGCAATAGCCGCGCGGGCTGATCCGCCCCTGCACCACCTTGCAGGCGCCCATCGCATTCTTAGAGCCGCCGGAAATGAACTGCATGCATCCGCTGCACATTTTGCCGCCGCTGGGATGATCCTGATAATCGACCGACGCCTTGGGCAGCTTGTTCGCCGCGCGCGCCCGACCGCCGAACACGAGTCCCGGAATGGCCACCGCCCCGGCAGCCAGTGCAGCGCTCTTGATGAACGTGCGGCGCGAGAATTTTTTTTCGGAAGAGTTGTCCATAGTGCCACCTCTTGCGCGTCGTCTTTCAGCCGCCGCTATTATACAAGGATAAGCCGATGAGAATATTCGTACTGTCCGCCGCGCTGCTCGCCATTGTTTCCGCGGCCCCGGCGCCCGCCGCCAGCCGCGCTGATGCCGTAAAGGCCCTGCACGCGCTGTTCCACAACCAATGGCAACGCTATCTTCGCGAACATCCGATTGCGGCGTCGCTGGACGGATTCCACGCCTACGACGATCAATGGCCGGAAGTCGCGCTGCAGGACATCGCTCGCGAACACCATGAAGATGAACAGGCGCTCGCAGCATTGCGCGACATCGATCGAGGCATGCTGCCCATCGACGAGCAGCTTAATTACGATTTGTTCGACTACAAACTGAAGGACAGCCTCGCCGGATACAAGTTCCACGGTTATCTGCTCGCGCTCAATCAGCTCGGCGGCATCCAGACGACTGCGACGCTGACGCGCCAGTTGCGCTTCAACACGGCAAAAGACTACGACAACTGGGTGACGCGGCTGCAGACGTTTGCGCCGTACATGGACCAGACAATCGGGCTTTTACGCCAGGGCATCAAGGAAGGCATCACCGAACCCGGCGTCGTCATGAAGCGCGTGCCGCATCAGATTGCCGCGCAAATCGTCGACGATCCGGCATCGAGCCCGTTTTACCGGCCTTTCAGGCACATGCCGGATACGATTCCCGCAGCGCAACAGGCGCAACTGCGAGCGGCGGCGAAGAAGGCCATTGCCACCGTTGTCATTCCCGCGTTCAAGAAGTTCCAGGCGTTCTTCAACGATACCTACCTGCCAGCCTGCCGCGACACGATCGCGGCGGACAGGCTGCCGAATGGCGAAGCGCGGTATGCGTATCTCGTGCGCCATTACACGACCACGAACATGACGCCGAAACAGATTCATCAACTCGGACTGCACAAGGTCGCCGCGATTCACGCGGCGATGGAAAAGATATTCAAACAGGTCGGGTTCAAGGGCAGCTACAAGACGTTCCTCCACCATCTGCGGACCGATCCGCGCTTCTACTACAAGGACGCGCAAAAACTGCTGGAAGCTTATCGCGCCGCCGCCAAGCGCGTCGATCCGCACCTGGTTGAATTCTTTCCGGTGAAATTGCTGCCGCACGTGCCCTACGGCGTGCGCCCGATTCCGATGAGCCTCGCGCCGGACACCTACCCGGCCTATTCCGTGCCCCCGGCCGGCGACGGCAGCGTCGCGGGCTACATGGCGGTCAACCTTTACAAACCGGAATCGCGGCCGAAATACGATATCCAGGTGCTCACCTGCCACGAAGCGCGCCCCGGCCATCAACTGCAAATGCCGATCGCCATGGAACTGCATGGCCTGCCGAACTTCCGCCGCTTCAGCTACTTCAACGCCTTCGGCGAAGGCTGGGCGCTGTACTCCGAAACGCTGTGCGACGAAATGGGCCTTTACGACAACCCGTACGCCCGCTTCGGCTACCTTGACTACCAGATGTGGCGCGCGGTGCGCCTGGTCGTCGATACGGGCATGCACGACTTCGGCTGGAGCCGCGACCGGGCGATTCAGTACTTCAAGGACAACACGGCACTCAGCGTCGAAAACATCACCAACGAGGTGGATCGCTATATCGCCTGGCCCGGGCAGGCGCTGTCCTACATGATCGGCGAGATGACCATTCAGGACCTGCGCGCGAAGGCAGAAAAGGCGCTCGGTGAACACTTTGACGTACGCGCGTTTCACGCTGTCGTGCTCGGCCACGGCAGCCTGCCGATGAGCGTTCTGAGGCAGGTCGTGGATCGGCGGATCGAAGCGCAGACACGCTGAAGTTGTCGCTTCGTTTCCGGCGCGTGCTCCGGTGACGCTTTCCCGGGACGCCGTAAATACATCCCTGTAGGCTCCGGGTTCGGCATCCTGCCTCACACGGCCCGGGAAACCGGCCCCGGAGCACACACCGGCGCTCACGCGTGTCTGCGCGCTCTGTGTGTAATGGGTGTCGTGATAAAATGGCTGCTGAGGTGATTTTTATGGGCAAAGGCACAAATTATCAGGCGAAGGTTCCCGACGAGAACGGCGTCATCCCGTATACGGACGAGGAAAACGCCATCTGGCACGACCTGATTACGCGTCAGCGCCCGATCGTCGAACAGTACGCCTGCGCGGAATATCTCGAAGCGCTCGATCGGATGCATTTTCCGACCGACCATATTCCGCAGCCGGAAGAAACCTCCTCGGTGCTGCGCAAGGCCACCGGCTGGGAAGTCGCGCCGGTGCCGGCGCTGATTCCGTTCGATCGATTTTTCCAGTTGCTCGCCGACAAGAGATTTCCCGCCGCCTCCTTCATCCGCACCCGCGAAGAATTCGATTATTTACAGGAACCCGACATCTTCCACGAAGTGTTCGGCCACACGCCGCTGCTGACCGACCCGCGCTTCGCGGAGTTCACGCACGCCTACGGCAAGGCCGGCCTGAACGCCAGCAAGGAAGACCGCGTGATGCTCGCGCGGCTGTACTGGTTCACTGTCGAATTCGGGCTGATGAACACGACGAACGGGCTCAAGACCTACGGCGCGGGCATCGTCTCGTCGGTGGGCGAGACGCCCTACTCGATCGACAGCGACAAGCCGGTCCGCAAGCCCTTCGATCCGCTGGAGGTGCTGCGCACGCCGTACCGGATCGATATCTTCCAGACCGTCTATTTCATTATCGACAGCCTCGACCAGTTGTTCGAGACGGCCCGGCTCGACCTGTTCGGACTGATTGCCGAGGCGCGCCGGCTGGGCATGCGCGAGCCCACTTATCCGCCCGTTGAAAAAGCGGCATCCTGATTCATTTCCACCCTTTCGGAGCAAGAACAATGACCGAACTCGCCGAAAAGCATTGCGTGCCGTGTGAAGGCGGCGTGCAGCCGCTGACGCGCGAAGAAGCGCAGCGCTACCTGGACCGCATCACGCCCGAGTGGACGCTGAGCGACGACGCCAAAACCATCAGCAAGGACTTCAAGTTCAAGGGGTTCAACAAGACGATGGGCTTCGTCAATGCGATCGCCTGGATTGCCAACAGCGAAGGGCATCATCCTGACCTTGAAGTCGGCTACGGGCACTGCAATGTGAACTTCACGACCCACGCGGTCGGGGGCTTGTCCGAGAACGACTTCATCTGCGCCGCCAAGATCGACAAGCTGCTGGCGAAGTAGTCCCTGGTACCCCCTCTCCCTTCGGGAGAGGGGAAGAAGGCTTGGACGCCGCCTCACGCTCCAGTATCATTGCGGTTTTGCCGGCCTCCGGCCGCTTCCCCTTGTCAAAAGGCACTTGATGGCCAACAAAACGCCGCTCTACCCCCGCCACCTTGAACTGGGCGCGAAGACCATCGATTTCGGCGGCTGGGACATGCCGATCCACTACGGCTCGCAGATCGACGAGCACCACCAGGTCCGCCGCGATGCCGGCATGTTCGACGTGTCGCACATGACCATCGTCGACGTCAGCGGTGCCGGCGCGGCCGATTTTCTGGGCCATCTGCTCGCCAACGATGTTGCCAGGCTGAAGGAGCCCGGCAAGGCGCTCTACGGCTGCATGCTGAACGAGCGCGGCGGCGTCATCGACGACCTGATCACCTATTTTCTCGGGCCCGATCGGTACCGGGTGATCGTCAACGCCGCCACACACGACAAGGATCTGGCCTGGATCCGGAAGCAGGCAACCGCTTTCGACGTCGAGGTCACAGAACGCGACGACGCGGCTCTGATCGCCGTGCAGGGCCCGAATGCCCGCGACAAGGTCGGAGGCACGCTGGATGAGGGTTTGCGCGAAAAAGCGCTGGCGCTGAAGCCGTTCAGCGCCACGCAGGTCGGCGATTTGTTCGTCGCCCGCACCGGCTACACGGGCGAAGATGGCTTCGAGATCATGCTGCCGGCTGGCCAGGCGGTAGACTGGTGGAACCGCTGGCTTGCCGCCGGCGCCGCGCCCTGCGGCCTTGGCGCGCGCGACACGCTGCGCCTCGAAGCCGGGCTGAACCTGTACGGGCAGGATATGGACGAAGACGTGTCGCCGCTGGCCGCCGGCTTGGGCTGGACGATTGCCTGGGAGCCGGCCGACCGCGACTTCATCGGCCGAAAAGCGCTGGAGCAGCAGCGTGGCGATGGCGTCGACGCCCGGTTCGTCGGCCTGCTGCTCGAAGACAAGGGCGTGCTTCGCGCGCATCAGCGGGTCGAAACGACGGCCGGCGACGGCCTCGTCACCAGCGGCGGTTTCTCGCCGACGCTGGAACGATCGATCGGCCTCGCCCGCATCCCGGCAGGCGTTGCCGAACGTTGTCAGGTGGATATTCGCGGCCGACTCGCCGATGTGCGCATCGTCAAGCCGCCGTTCGTTCGTAAGGGCAAGATTCTGATTGAAGGGCTGGAGCAATGAGCGAGATTCGAGACGATTTGAAGTACACCCAGAGCCACGAATGGCTCCGCGACCGCGGCGACGGCACCGTCGAAATCGGCATCACCGACCACGCGCAGGATGCGCTCGGCGAACTGGTGTATGTCGAGACGACAGAAGCCGGCACCCGCCTCGACGCCGGCGAAACCTGCGCGACCGTTGAGTCGGTCAAATCCGCCTCCGACGTCTACACACCCGTCGCGGGCGAAATCGTCGATGCGAACACGTCGCTCGCCGATTCGCCGGAGAAGGTCAACAACGACCCGTACGGCGAAGGCTGGCTGACGCGCATCCGCGCCGAGGACGCCGGCCCACTGGATAATCTCATGGATGCCGCGGCGTACCGCGATTATTGCGAGCAGGGCGACTGATCCAACCGCCATGGCATTCATACCGCACACCGAAGACGATGTCCGCGCGATGCTCGCCGAAATTGGCGCCGACAGCATCGAAGCGCTGTTCGACGAAATTCCGCGCGAGCTGCGCATCGACCAACTGACGGGTGTCCCGTCCGCCATTTCCGAAATGGAGATCACGCGGCTGATGCACGCGCGCGCGGCGCGCGACGGCATGCCGCTGTCGTTCCTCGGCGCGGGCGCCTATGAGCACCACATCCCGGCGGCAGTCTGGGAAATCACCACGCGCGGCGAGTTCTACAGCGCCTACACGCCCTACCAGGCCGAAGCCAGCCAGGGCACGCTGCAGGTGCTGTACGAATACCAGACGATGA
>DASSBR010000062.1:0-6167 GCA_035698525.1 Gammaproteobacteria bacterium | reverse complement strand
CCCGACGTCATTGGTACCACAGTCACGTTCGCAAGCAGACCCTTCAAGATAATCGGGGTGATGCCCAGGAGCTTCGCTTTTCCCGATCGCGACGCCGAGATGTGGAGGCCGCTGACAATCGGGCCGGATGATTTCAAGGCGCACCGGTTTTTCGGCCTGACCGGGACATTGATCGGCTGGCTCAAACCCGGTATCAGCGCAGATGCTGCCGACCGGGAGGTTCAACGGGCGATTCAGACCTGGCTGGATAGCCACCTTCCGACGAAGATGGACAACATCGGTCGAGCCGACAAAAATTTGCTGCAAAACGCCGGCTTCGCGATACGTGCGCAACCGTACCGACAAGAACTGCTCGGCGATCGCGCGGGTACGCTGTGGCTGCTGCAGGGAGCCGTGCTGCTGATCCTTCTGATTACCTGCGTCAACGTCGCCAACCTGTTGCTGTCGCGCATACTTGGCCGCAGCCACGAAATGGCCATGCGCAGCGCGCTGGGCGCTTCGCGCGGCACCCTGGCGCGGCAATTGCTGGGCGAAGCCTTGTGCCTGACGGTACCCGGCGGGCTCGTCGGCGTTGCGCTCGCGTGGCTGGGATTGCATTTCATCGCCGGCTCTGCGCTCGGTGCGGGTGCGAGCGTATTCAACATCGGGCTTGATTGGCGTGTCGGATTGTTCGCCCTGGGCGCGGTCGTGTTTACCGCCGCCGTAGTCAGCGTGCTGCCGATTCGCCACCTTGCCAAAACCGATCTGCAATTGGTATTGCAGGAAGGCAGCCGCACCAGCGGCGGCGGGCGCGGCGCGAAACGCACCCGTAATGCGCTCGTCATAGCGGAGCTGACACTGGCGACCGGGCTGCTCGCCATGGCCGGATTGTTATTGCACAGCTTCATCAATGTTCGGGGCGTCAATCCGGGATTCCGCACGGATCATGTGCTGATCGCGCATCTGACGGCGTCGTGGGACGATTTCCCGACCGAGCAGGCGATGAGCAATAAATACAAAGAGATCGTGCAGCGAGTCGATGCGCTGCCCGGCGTGGTGAGCGCCGGCGTCACCGATCTGGCGCCGTTTTGGGGTGGGGACTACACCCATCCAATCACCATCGTTGGTCGCAAGGCACCTGCAGCCAACCCGCCGGTTGCGATGACGGATCGCATCACGCCGGGGTTTCTCAAGACACTCGGCATCCCGATTCTCCGTGGCCGGCACTTCGACGAGCGTGACGCGGGCAAAATGCGCGCGATCGTCGATACCTCGGTAGTCGAGACGTATTTCCACGGCGACGACCCGATAGGCCAGCAAATCCAGCGCGGGGACGACAAATGGACGATCGTCGGTGTCGTGCCGTCGATCAAGTACTCCGATTTATCTCAATCGAAGCCGACGTTTGCAGTGTATCTCAACATCGACACGGACCCGTCCAGCGACATGTACCTGATGGTCCACACCACGTTGCCGCCCGGCGCACTCAAGAAACCGGTGACGGAATCGATAGCCACCGTGGCGCCGAAATTTGCGGTAGACCGGGTTCACACGATGCAAGAGCAGATGTCCGACTTGCTGAGCCGCAGGCAAACGACCATGACCCTGTTGCTGGCGTTCGGCGGTATCGCGCTCGCGCTCGCCATCGTGGGCGTCTATGCCGTAATGAGCTACGCCGTCGGTCAGCGCCGCGCCGAATGCGGCGTCCGCCTCGCGCTCGGCGCACTGCCGGAAGACTTGCATCGACTGGTGCTGAAGGACGGGCTCAAGCTGCTGGCGATCGGGCTGGTTCTCGGCCTCGGTCTCGCAGTGGGCTGCGGTTACCTGATTTCGTCGCAGTTGTTCGGCGTCGCGCCGTTCGATCCGGTGACGTTGATTGGCAGCGCGGTGGTGTTGGGCGCGATTACGTTAGTCGCGTGCTGGCTGCCGGCAAGGCGTGCGGCGAAGCTGGATCCGGCTGTGGCGTTGCAGGAATGAAAGACAACCAAAACCTGACCTGTGTGAGGAAACTGACATGAACGGCTCTCTAAATGAACTACCCTTCGGCCTGCGCCAACTCGCCGCCAACCCCGGCTTTGCCGTCGCCGCGATTCTAACGCTCGCGCTCGGCATCGGCGCCAACACGGCCGTTTTCAGCGTCCTGAACGGTTACTTGTTCAAGCCGCTGCCGTACCCGCACAGCGCGCAGCTTGCGGAAGTGAATATCAAGCTGCCGAAGGTCAAGGCCGAGGCCTTTCCGCTGTCCCTGCCGCTGTATCAGGTTATCGACAGAAGTACTGATGCATTTTCCGCAACCGCTTACTACGATGACGACGACTTCAACCTCAACACCGGCGGCCAGGCACAGCGTGTCAGGGGCGTCATCTCGTCTGCCTCGCTATTTCACGTGTTGGGTGTTCAGCCGCTGCTTGGCCGTACATTCGCTGCTGAAAACACGCATCCCGGAAGTGACCAAGTCGTAGTGATCAGCTATGGCCTTTGGCGCGCAAGCTTCGGCGCCAGCCAAGATGCGATCGGCCAGTCGATCAAGATTGATGGCGACGTTTATCGGGTCATCGGCGTTATGCCGCGGAACTTTGCCTTTCCTGACCGCGAGGCAGTGCTGTGGATGCCGCCAAAAATTACCCCGGCCGAATTTTCCCCCCGAAGTTTTTTCCATCTGGACTGGAATGTCCTTGGTCGCCTCAATTCCGGCGTGAGCTTGACTGCCGCGCAAGCGCAGATTCAACAGGTAGTGAGCGCGTGGATACATGACACGATCCCTGCGGGCGGCCAGAAACAACTGGAAAAGATGGGCTTTTCGACAGATGCCCAATCGTACCGCCAGGTTTTGCTTGGTGACCGTCCGACGACCTTATGGCTGCTGCAGGCTGCAGTATTGCTAATTCTGCTGATTACCTGTGTCAACGTCGCCAATCTGTTGCTGTCCCGCATCCTTAACCGCAGTCATGAAATTGCGATGCGCAGCACGCTTGGTGCGACGCGCGCCGTGCTCGCGCGGCAATTGCTGGGCGAGGCGCTATGTCTGACAGTGCCGGGCGGCTTGGCCGGTATCGGGCTTTGCTGGTTGGCGCTGCATTTTCTGGTCGGCTCCTCCCTCGGCGCCGGCAGCGGTATTTTCAACGCCGCGATTGATTGGCGCGTGGGTCTTTTCGCGCTAGGCGTGGTTCTGGTCACGGCCGTTCTGGTCAGCTTGCTGCCGATTCGTCATCTCGCAAAAACGGATTTGCAACTGGTATTGCAGGAGGGCGGACGCACTGCCAGCGGCGGGCGGCGCACGCGACGTATCCGCAACGCGCTCGTCATCACGGAACTGACACTCGCCACGGGCTTGCTGGCGATGGCCGGGCTGGTGCTGCACAGCTTCATGAACCTGGAAGCCGTCGATCCCGGCTTTCGAAAGGATCATGTGCTGATGGCGAGTTTGCTGGTGCCCGAGAAAGATCATCCAGGCGATGCGGCGCTGGCCGGTCTCTATAAGGACGTGGTGAAGCGTGTCAATGAGCTGCCGGGCGTGCAGCAGGCGGGGATGGGCCGTCTTCTGCCGTTGAGCGGACACCTGAATCAAAAGACGTTTCGCATCCGCGGTCGGGAGTCAGCGGATTCAAAGACCCCGACCGCAATGATCAACAATGTCAGTCCGGGCTACTTCAACGCGCTTGGCATACCTGTTTTGCGTGGACGGTCGTTCGATGCGCTCGATGCGGGGGATATGACTGCAATCGTCGATGCCGGTCTGGTTAAAAAGTATTTTCGCGATGCCAGCCCGATCGGCCGGCAGATTGTGGTCGGTGGGGGCAAGGAATACACCATCATTGGAGTTGTGCCGTCGGTCAAATACGCGAAGCTGTCGCAGACGGTGGACTCTGTCTCCATCTATCCCAATGCGGTTGACGCGCCGCGGCGCGAAATGCAGTTGGTGATCCACAGCGCACTGCCGCCAATCGCGCTTATGAAGCCAGTCCGGCAGCTAATCGCGAGTATTGATCCCGACGTCGCGGTATACGACGTACACACAATGCACGAGCACCTGGCGGATTCGCTGCGCGACAAGCAAACGACGATGACATTGCTGCTCGCGTTCGGCGGCATCGCACTGGCCCTCGCTATTGTTGGTGTTTACGCGGTGATGACCCACGCCGTAGGGCAACGACGTGCGGAATGCGGCGTGCGCCTCGCGCTCGGCGCGTTGCCGGAAGATTTGTCGCGGCTGGTGCTGAAAGACGGCTTCAAGCTGCTTGCCATTGGCTTGCCCGTTGGGCTCGCGTTGGCTGTGCTGATGGGCTACCTGCTTTCGTCGCAACTATTCGGCGTCGCGCCATTTGATCCCGCCACCTTGATCGGCAGCGCCGTGGTGCTGTGCGCGATCACACTGGTCGCCTGCTGGCTGCCGGCAAGACGCGCGGCGAAGATCGACCCGGCGATTGCGATGATGGAGCAATGATTTTCTAACTCCTTCTCCCTTAGGGAGAAGGTTGGGCTGAGGGGTGCTGAATCAACTTTCCCTCACCCTGACCCTCTCCCGAAGGGAGAGGGAACTGGAGACACTAATGAACGGCTTCCTGACCGATTTACGCTTCGCGATTCGCCAACTCGGCGTCAAGCCCGGCTTCGCCGCTGCGGCAATTCTCACGCTTGCTCTCGGCATCGGCGCGTGCACGGCAGTCTTCAGTTTGCTGAACGGATACCTGCTGAAACCGTTACCGTATCCGTACAGCGAGCAACTGGTGGAAATCCGCCAGATGTACCCGAAGATTGGGGTGACGGCAGGTACGTCCGTCCCGCTCTACGAGGACATATTGAAGCACGCGCCGGCGTTCTCCGGCGGCGCTTTGTACGGTTCGCGCAGCTTTACCGTCCAAGCGCACGATCACACGCGGTTGGTTTCCGGCGGCGCGGTTACGCCCTCATTCTTCGGCCTGCTGGGCGCGAGACCGTTAGTGGGACGGGTCTTTTCGCAATCCGCGACGCAACCGGGGCATGGGAAGGTCGCGGTACTGAGCTATAGCCTCTGGCAGCGGCTGTTCGATGGCGCTCCGGACATTGTCGGCAAGAGCGTGCGTATGAAGGGCAGTCCGTACCGCATCATCGGCGTGATGCCCCAATCCTTCGTGTTTCCGGATCGCGGCACGGAAATGTGGGTGCCGATGACGATCAGCGCGGCGGATCGCGCTCCGGAGCAGCTTGGCAGCACCAGCGCCTTCATGATCGCGCGGCGCAACCCGGCGGTGGATGCGGCGACGGCGCGCCGGGAGCTGCACCAGATATTGGCCGCCGCCGGCAAAAAAGTCATGGCGGTCACGGCCACCGCGGGACATCACGGCAAAAGCCAGGTGGCTTCCGGCTTCCTGACGGTCGAGATGACTTCGCTGCACAAGGACCTGATGGGCGACCGCACCGAGACGCTGTTGTTGTTGCAGTTGGCGGCGCTGTTGCTGTTGTTGATCACGTGCGCGAACGTCGCCAACTTGCTGCTCGTACGCATCCTCGGGCGCACGCATGAAATCGCGATGCGCGCGGCGGTCGGCGCCAGCCGCCGGCGGTTGGCGCGTCAATTGCTGACGGAGGCGTTCTGCCTGGCGCTGCCCGGCGGCGCGCTCGGCGCGGCGTTCGGCTGGTGGCTGTTGACGCTGTTCGCACAGTCCAGCTTCGGGCCGGGGCAGAGCGTGTTCACGCTGGCGCCGGACTGGCGGGTGGCGGCCTTCATCGTCGCCATCGTAATTTTGACGGCGATTGTTGTCAGCGTGCTGCCGCTCTGGCGGCTGAGTCGTCTGCAATTGCACAGCCTGTTGAGTTCGGGAGGCCATATTGCGAGCGACAGCCGCCGGTCGGCACGCGTGCGCCAGGCGCTGGTGGTGATCCAGCTTGCGCTGGTGACGATATTGCTCGCAGGCTCCGGTCTGCTGGCGCACAGCTTGCTGCGCGTCAATGCGGTCAATCCGGGCTACGACATCAGTGAACTCTTGACGGGGCACGTCACGGTGCCGCCCAGCGATCCACACAGCGAGCACCTGGCGACGTTTTACAGCGGATTGGCGGAGCACCTTGGCCGGTTGCCCGGCGTCGAGGCGGTGGGCATCACCAGCAGCACGCCGTTCTCGCAAGGCATGCATTTCAGCGGCTTCGCCATTCGCGGCGAGCCGCCGAGACAAAGGCAGAATATCGTTGAAGCGACGATTCAGGCGGCC
>DASSBR010000061.1:0-2844 GCA_035698525.1 Gammaproteobacteria bacterium | reverse complement strand
CGGCATGGGTTCGCTCGGCGCTATGGCCGGCAAATACGGTTCCAGCGACCGCTATTTTCAGGACCCGACCGAGGAAATCGAAAAGCTGGTGCCGGAAGGCATCGAAGGGCGCGTGCCGTACAAGGGCAGCGTCGTTGCGATCATCCAGCAGTTGATCGGCGGGCTGCGCTCGAGCATGGGCTATACCGGCAGCGCCACGATCGAGGAGATGCGCACTCGGCCGCACTTCGTGCGCATCACCGGCGCGGGGTTCAGGGAGAGCCACGTGCATGACGTGACGATCACCAAGGAAGCGCCGAACTATAGAGTGGAATGAAGTGCCTAGTGCTGAGTACCTAGGACTGAGCGAAAGATTGGCCGTGTTCTTTACTCAGTCCCAGGCACTAAGTCCCAGGTACTTTTCACATGAGCGAAACCGTGACTGAGCGTAAAACTAACGGTGGGCCGGATCTTCATTCCGAGCGCATCCTGATTCTCGATTTCGGTTCGCAATATACGCAGTTGATCGCGCGCCGGGTGCGCGAGGCGGGCGTGTATTGCGAACTCCATGATCCAGACATCGACGTCGAGGCGCTGCGCACCTTCGCGCCGCGCGGCGTGATTCTGTCCGGCGGCCCCGAGTCCACAACCTTCGACGATACGCCGCGCGTGCCGCCGGCAGTCTTCGAGCTGGGCGTGCCGGTGCTGGGCATTTGCTACGGCATGCACACCATGGCGGCGCAGCTGGGCGGGCGAGTCGAGGCGAGCGAGGAGCGCGAATTCGGCTATGCGCGGTTGCGCCTGGCGAACGAGTCGCAGTTGTTCGCCGGCATTGAAGATGTCGTCGACGCCGATGGTTCTGCGCAGCTTGATGTCTGGATGAGCCACGGCGACCGGGTCGCCGAATTGCCCGCCGGCTTTTGCACCGCCGGCATCAGCGACAACGCGCCAGTCGCGGCGATGGCCGACGACAGCCGGCACTTTTACGGCATCCAGTTTCATCCCGAAGTCACCCACACGCCGCAGGGCGCCCGGCTGCTGCAGCGCTTCGTGCGCGAGATTTGCGGCTGCAGCGGCTCGTGGACGTCGGCGAATATCATCGACGACGGCATTCAGCGCGTGCACGAGCAGATCGGTGAGCACGGCCGGGTGCTGCTGGCGCTGTCCGGCGGCGTCGATTCGTCGGTCGTCGCGGCATTGCTGCATGAGGCCATCGGCGACCGGCTGGTGTGCGTGTTCGTCGATAACGGCCTGCTGCGCCTGAACGAAGGCGACCAGGTGATGGCGACCTTCGCCGAGCACATGGGCATCAACGTGATTCGCGTCGACGCCGAAAAACGGTTCCTCGACGGGCTCGCGGGCGTCGCCGACCCGGAAGCCAAGCGCAAGATTATCGGCCGGACGTTTATCGAGGTATTCGAAGAGCAGGCCGAGCAACTGACCGGCATCGACTGGCTCGCGCAAGGCACTATTTATCCCGACGTAATCGAATCGGCCGCGGCCAAGACCGGCAAGGCGCACGTCATCAAGTCGCACCACAACGTCGGCGGGCTGCCGGACACGATGCGGCTCAAGCTGATCGAGCCGCTGCGCGAGCTGTTCAAGGACGAGGTGCGCAAGATCGGTGTGGAACTGGGTCTGCCGCGCGAAATGGTCTATCGCCACCCGTTCCCGGGGCCGGGGCTGGGGGTGCGGATTCTGGGTGAGGTACACAAGCCATACGCGGACTTGTTGCGGCGCGCCGACCACATCTTCATTGACGAACTGCGCCGCCAGTCGCTGTACGACAAGGTCAGCCAGGCATTCGCGGTGTTTCTGCCGGTGCGCTCGGTCGGCGTGATGGGCGACGGCCGGCGTTACGACTATGTGGTTGCGCTGCGCGCCGTCGAAACGGTCGATTTCATGACCGCCCGCTGGGCGCATTTGCCGTACGAATTCCTTGATCACGTCTCGCGCCGGATCATTAACGAGATCGACGGCATCTCGCGCGTGGTGTATGACGTGTCCGGCAAGCCGCCGGCCACCATCGAATGGGAATAGCCGACGACGCCTTCATGCACCGCGCGCTCGAACTCGCGGCGCGCGCCGAGGCCGACGGCGAGGTGCCGGTCGGCGCGGTGCTGGTCAACGACGACGAAGTCGTCGGCGAAGGCTGGAATCATCCCATCGGGGCGCACGATCCGACGGCCCACGCCGAGATCGCCGCTTTGCGCGCCGGGGCGCAAGCGCTGAACAACTACCGTTTACCCGGCACGACGCTTTACGTCACGCTTGAGCCTTGCACAATGTGCGCGGGTGCGATTGTTCACGCCCGGGTGGCGCGGGTGGTGTTCGGCGCCACCGATCCGAAAGCCGGTGCAGCCGGCAGCGTGACCGATATTTTCGGCTTGCCGCAGCTCAACCACCGTGTGGTGGTGGAGGGCGGGGTGCTGGCGGCCGAGGCGAGCGCGCAGCTTCGGCAATTCTTCGCCGCGCGGCGCTAAAAGGGGCCAGGAAAAGAGCCCTTCGACAAGCTCAGGGCGAACGGGAGTCATGCTCAGGTCGTGCGAGACCAGAGTTTGGAGCTTCCTTGTTTTCTATTCCGAGGCAGCCGCGGTGGTCGCCGTTTCAACCGGCGCCTTTGGCTGACTCGTAATCCAGTTCAGGATGCTGTAATAGCTGCGGATATTGGCGACGTAAATCAGCGGCTGCTCGCCGCGCGCGTAGCCGTATTTCGTTTGCGAATACCACTTCTTCTCGGTCAGCAGCGGCAGGCTTGCGCGCACGTCGATCCAGCGGTTCGGGTTGCCGCCGCGTTCGCGGGTAATCTCGCGCGCGTCGAAGATGTGACCGATGCCGACGTTGTACGCCGCCAGCGCCATCCAG
>DASSBR010000060.1:0-8517 GCA_035698525.1 Gammaproteobacteria bacterium | reverse complement strand
CCGTCAGCGCGATCGACTTGCTGGGGAACCACGCGATGAACAGGTCGCTCCAGTTGTCCTCGCGCGCGAAGCCGAGGTTGTCCGGCTTCTGGCGGTATTCGATGCCGATAACGGTGTGAGGATCGAGCATCAACCCCAGAGAAGCCTCGCCTTCGATACTGTAGCTGTCGGAGCGGTCGCCGCCGAAGCCGAGCAGGCCGGTCTGATTCGCCCTGGTTGCACGAACGGTGACGTCAACCAGCACGTTTCGGTCGAACAGCCCGTCAACAAACAACTTCGTGGCGGCCAGATAGATATCGACGCCGTGGTCGCTTTTCGCACCCACCGCATTGGCGATGTCGCCATCAAGGTTGCGCTTGTATTGCACGCCCAGCGATACCTGCGGCGCGGCAGTGTAGACGAGATTGCCGAACAGGCGCAGCTTGAGGCCGACCACCTGCTGCCGCAGGCTCTTGCCGGGGATGCCCATCGCCGGGCCGAGCGTGCAGAGATCGAAATGCTGTTCCGCCAATGTCACTTCAAAACGATTGCTGAAACCGACGGCAGCCCCGGCGACGGTCATGTTGAAATCGCCCGTATCGACGTTGGTGATGAAGGCCGTGCCGCCGTTCTGATTTGCCGTTCCGTAGCCGGCGATCACGGCCCAGGGAACGATGCCCCCACCTGCCTGGCCTTCCACTTCCGTCACGCCACCGGTGGCGAGAAGGCGGCCCTGCCCCGCTGTGGCGGCAAAACCCGCACCCATCAATACCAGGGCAGTCGCCAGTTGCAGCCACTGCCTCATGTGGACAAGGGGGTCGAGCGTCGCCGGTACTGCATAAACCAGTTCATGAAATCCTCCGCTGGCAACGGCCGGCTGATGAGAAACCCCTGCGCCATGTCGCAGTGATATTGCTTGAGCATGGCCAGGGATTCCGGCGTCTCGACGCCCTCCGCGATGACGGACAGACCCATGTTATGGCCCAACTCGATGGCCGAGCGCACGATGGCCGCGTCATCCGAATCCGGCTTCAGGTTCAGCACAAGCGACTTGTCGATCTTGAGTTCATCGACCGGCATCCGGCGCAATTGCGACAGCGAAGAATAGCCGGTGCCAAAGTCGTCGATGGCGATGCGCAGTCCCATTCGGCGCAACCGCCTGAGCAGCGCGACTGCCGTCGGCGCATCGCGCATCGCCGCGGTCTCGGTAATTTCGAACATCAATCGCTGCGGCGCAACTTCATGCAGCTTGAGCAAGGACTCTACATGCTCCGCCAGGGCCGGATCCATCAAGTCGAACGCCGAAAAGTTCATCGCCACCGCGAGGTCGATACCGGCGTCGGACCATTCCCGAAGCTGTACGACAATGCTTCTCAGCATCCATTCCGTCAGCCAGCGAATATTGCCGGATTGCTCCGCCAGCGGCACAAAGTCATCCGGCTGGATCTCGCCGCGGGTGGGATGTTCCCAGCGCACCAGCGCTTCGACCTCGGCCACTTCGCCGTCGGTAAGACGCGCCTTGGGCTGATAATGGATCCGCAATTCGTTTTCGTCGACAGCGCGGCGGAAGTCGCTCATCAACGCGAGTTGCTCCAGATGGCGCTCGTCCCGTCCGGGGCGATAAACCATTGCGCCTGTGCGCGCCCGCTTGGCGTCATACATCGCGATGTCGGCACGACGCATCAGCGCTTCCACCTCGTTGCCGTGATCCGGGAACAGTGCAATGCCGACACTGAGTTCGAGATAAAGCGTGACGTCTCCCAATCGAACCGGCTCCGCGATATACCGCGACAGATCTTCGGCGACTTTGCGGGCGCCAGCCTCGTCCGCGCCCATGAGCAATACCATGAATTCGTCGCCCCCGAGGCGGGCAACGGTATCGTCGTCACGAACATTGTGACGCAGCCGTTCCGCCACGGTCTTCAGCGTTTGGTCGCCGATCTGGTGACCCAGGGTGTCGTTGATCTCTTTGAACCGGTCAATGTCCATCAACAGGATCGCGGCACGCCGGCCATCCTTCATGGTTTCGCCGATACGGGCTGCCGCGAGGTTGCGGCCCGGCAGGTCCGTCAGGCTGTCGTGATACGCCTGGTGTGCGATGCGCGCCTCGCGTTCACCAATGGCCGTCTGCATCTGGTTGAATGCGGTCGCGAGCTGACCCAGCTCGTCAGAACTCACGGGTACCGGCTCGCTGTAATCGCCCTGGCCGAGGCGCTTCGCCGCGCTGACAAGCTCGCTGACCGGACGCGTCACGCCGCGCGCGAGCAGTATCGTGCCGAGAATGAACAACGCCAGCGTTCCGGCGGACAGGGCGATCAGCCGCACGCGGACCTGCCGGTACGGTGCGAGCGCCGCGTTTGAAGACGTTTGCAGCAAGGCACGCATGCGGCCGCCGTCCAGCAACGGGACGCTCAACGTCAACCAGTCCTCGTCGTTCAACCGGATGATGTGCACACCATCAATGTGCTTGCGCGGTAATGTGCGCGCCGCAAGCGCTTTCAATACAGCCGGCGGCAGGGTCGACACCGGCCGCATCGAACCCGCCGGCAAGCCCAGCGTCACGAATGAGAGATTGAGATGTGTGAGGTCTTGCAGGCTTTGGGCAAACTGCTTGTTCAGCTTGAAGCCCATCGCGACCCACGCCACCCGGAGCGGCGCGTAAACCGGCACCACGACGAGCTGAAAGGCGCGGCCGCCGAGACTGACCAGGCCGGCGGCGTCGCCTCGCGCTTCGGCGCGCTTGAGCAATTGGCTGTACGGAAACGACCTCGTCGCCGCGCCGGGCCCGAGCGTGCTGGCCATGACCTCGCCGTCAAGCGACACCAGCATCGCCACCCCCGCTCCCACCCGCGCCCCGTGATTCGAGAGCGCCGAAGCAATAGTGGCGGTATCGCCGGTCGCCACCGCTTGCTTGAAGCCGAAGTCGGCAGCCAGTATCCGGACGTTTTGCAACAATTGCGCGCCGCGATCGTCGACGAGCTGCTGAAAGACCCGCGCGCCCGACTGCAGCTTTTCGTTCGCCCGCGCCATGATGTTGTGCCGGACAGTCACCAGCACCGCGAAAAACGCGGCGCCCTGCACGATCGCGATCAGCAGGATGAACAACAGCGCAATGCGCGAACGGAAGCTGACCTTGAACAAGCCGCGAGGACTCATCGCGGCAAACCCGATCCCGGGGTCTGCCTGAACCGGCCGAATTTCTGCTTCAGCCGGTTGAGGGCGCCGGATGGATCCGGCCGATGATGCATGTGGGCCGGTTCCTGGCCGAGGACGACGGCATAGTGTCGAGTCAGGCGAACGCCCGCGACATCAACGGCCTCCTCGATCGTGTGCCCCGGGGCCACGATGCGCGGCGCCCATATGGTCACCTTGTAATGCCCCGCGGGAACATCGGAGATCGTCGCCACGCCGGCCGAATTGGTCTGCGCGAAATACGGCGTCGGCACAACGTCGATAAAGCCGAGCATCCAGTCATGGATGTTGCAGCCGAGGACGACCACACCCGCCTTGTCGAACAGCACCGGCTTGGCGGGCGTGCCGGCGTACAGCGGCAATTCAAAGGTCTTGGCGGGTGAGAAGGAATAAACGTCGTGGCGAATATTGTCGCTGTTCGGAAAGTACACCGCCGTGCCGACCTCCACCGCAAGGATGTGCGGTACGAACTGCTTGCCGCGCTGATCCACTACGGCCGTCAATGCTGTCCGGCGCGACAACGCAATCGCCTCGCCTGCCGCACTTCGCAGCGCCACGACCGCCGACGGCAAAGGCTTCCCGTCCGCCTCGACTGTCACCGTCACCCCGACAGTTGTCGCCTGCGCTGCGCCCCCGGCGATGCACAACACGGCTATCGCGGTCAGATCCCCGAAAATCCTCATTTATGTTACATCCCTGCCCTGCCACGCGAATCATACCCGATTTTTGTGTCTGTCAAGAACCGTTCGTCCAGCCGGGTGTCGCGCGCGGGGATGCGCCGAGTCGGGTCCGAAGCCGCCAGTCCAGAACGGTGGACACCAGGTTGGTCAACAACACGGAAGCAATGAACCAGTACAACGCCGGCATGAGGGCCGCCTCGACGATCATCCCGAGCCGGACGCTGACCACCAGTATCGCGACGATAAGCACGTCGAGCATCGACCATTTGCCGAGCACGGACAGCCAGTTGATCAACCCCGGGCCCCGGGGGCCGAGCTTGGGCCAGGCAATCAGAAATGCAAGCAACAACAGGATCTTGCCAATCGGGAAGACGATTGAAAACAGGAGGATGATGCTGCCGAGCACCAGTTCGCCCGCCTGGTAAAGCGTCATCATCCCGCCCCAAATCGACACCGATTGTTCGAAGATCCAGAACTTCTCCACATGCAGGATCGGCTGGTCGATATTGAACGCCAGCATGCCCAGCGCTGTCAGTAATACAATAATCCCGGAAAGGCGGCCGAATTGGCTAATTGGAGTCATGGTCGCACCGAAGCCAGAAGAAAAGGAGCTTATCTCATGCGCGGACCTGCTTGCATCGCCTTGATCGTCGCCTTTATGGCATCCGCCACCATGCCCGCATTGGCGGCGCACACGGATGCCATTATCGGCTTTACTCCCGCCAACGCAAAACACGAACACCGCATCGAAAGCCAGTTCGACGCGGCGCTCGACAAGAGTGAGATCAGGCAATGGCTCAAGCGGATGTCGTCCGAGCCGAACGGCCTTGGCTCACCGCACGACAAGGCAAATGCCGAGTACATGCTGAAGCTGTTCAAGTCATGGGGCTTCGACGCGAAGATCGCCGAGTACCGGGTGCTGTTCCCGACGCCGAAGGTACGCCAGCTTGAACTGGTCGCGCCCTATCACTACAAGGCGAAACTGCGCGAGCCGCCGGTCGAGGGCGACAGCACGTCCGCCATTTACAAGCATGCGCTGCCGCCGTACAACGCCTACTCGCCCGATGGCGACATCACGGGACAATTGGTATACGTGAATTACGGCGTGCCGGATGACTACAAGGTCCTCGCGCGCCACGGCATCAGCGTCAAAGGCAAGATTGTGATTGCCCGCTACGGGCATTCATGGCGCGGCATCAAGCCGAAGCTTGCCTACCAGCACGGCGCAATCGGCTGCATCCTGTATTCCGATCCGCGCGACGACGGCTACCGTCGCGGTAACGTGTATCCAAAGGGCGGCTGGCGCGACCGCTGGGGTGTGCAGCGCGGCTCCGTGGAAAACATGACAATTTATCCGGGCGGGCCGCTGACGCCGGGCATCGGCGCGACCGCGGATGCGAAGCGCCTGCCACGCAGCAAATCGCCGGTCATCAAGAAAATCCCGGTGCTGCCGATTTCCTACGCCGATGCGCTGCCGTTACTGAAGGCGCTGGGCGGCGAATCGGTGCCGGATGACTGGCAGGGCGCACTGCCGATCACGTACCACTTCGGTCCCGGTCCGGCGAAGGTGCATCTGAAGCTGGCATTCGACTGGAAGTTGACGCCCGTGTACGACGTCATCGCGAAAATTCCGGGCGCGAAATATCCCGACCAGTGGGTGATGCGCGGCAACCACCACGACGGCTGGGTATTCGGCGCCGAAGACCCGCTGGCAGGCAACGTCGCGCTGCTCGCCGAGGCCAAGGCGCTGGGCGGGCTGCTCAAGACCGGCTGGCGACCGAAGCGCACGATTATTTACATGAGCTGGGACGGGGAGGAGCCGGGCCTGCTCGGCTCCACCGAGTGGGTCGAGGATCATGCCGCGCTGCTGGCGAAGAACGGCGCGATTTACATCAACTCGGATACCAACGAGCGCGGCTTTCTGTTCGCCGGCGGGTCCGGGTCGCTGCAACGCTTTATCGACCAGGTCGGCAAGAGCGTGACGGATCCGGAGACTGACACCAACGTGATTCATCGCGCACGGGCGGCGCGACTGGTGCGGCAGCTCAAGCATCCGCCGCATAATCAATCCGACAGGATTTCGTCGAATCCGGAGCAGCCGCTGCCGATTTTCGCGCTGGGCTCAGGCTCGGATTACAGCTCGTTCATCGACCACATGGGCATCGCCTCGCTCGATATCGGTTTCGGCGGCGAATCCGAGGGCACGCAGTATCACTCGCGCTACGATTCGTTCGACTGGTATCGCCGCTTCGGCGATCCGAGCTTCGAATACGGCGTCGCACTGGCCAAGGTCGGCGGGCATGCGGTGCTGCGGTTCGCCGATGCCGACATCCTGCCGTATACGTTTACCGGCTTTGCCAATCACGTTGCCGACTACGCGCAGGAAATCGAAAAAGAACAGGCGCATATGCGCAAGCAGACGCAGGAGAAGGCCGAGCTGATCAAGGCGGATGCGTTCAGGCTCGCGGCCGATCCGACCGAGCACTACGTGCCGCCCAAGGCGAAGGCGCCGGTGCCGAAGCTGGAATTCAAGCCTCTCGATGACGCGATCGCGCGGCTCAAGAAAACGGCCGCCGCTTACGATGCGGCACTCAAGGCACACGGCGATGCGCTGTCGGGTTCGGCACAGGACAAGCTCAACGAAACGCTGATCGAGACCGAGCGTCAGTTGCTCTATCGGCACGGCCTGCCAAAGCGGAAATGGTACCGACACATGATTTACGCCCCGGGCTACTACACGGGCTACGGCGTCAAGACGCTGCCCGGCATCCGCGAGGCGGTCGAGAATCGCGATTGGGATACCGCGAAAGAATACATCGGCGTCGTCGCCGGCGTGCTGAACGACTTCAGCGACAAGGTCGAGGCGGCAGCGAAACTGTTGCAATGAACCTCGGCACTGTCAAACTTCGTTGTGCAACCCGCATTCCCGCTGCAGTCCGAAAAACCGGGTGTCCTCTTCCCGCATCCCTGACTCCAGCCGGCGCGTTGTATGCACGTCTCCGATCGACACGTAGCCCTCCTCCCACAACGGATGGTAGGGCAAACGATGCCGCTTCAAGTACACCCAGACGTCGCGGTTAGACCAGTCCGCGATCGGATGAATCTTGTAGCGGCCGTTCTTGTACTGCACGAATGGCGTCGACGATCGGCTCTCGGACTGTATGCGGCGCAATCCGGCGAACCACGTTCCGACGGACAGGTCATCCAGTGCGCGCCGCATCGGCTCCACCTTGTTAAGACGGTTGTAACGCAGCAGCCCCGGTTTGCCCTGCTCCCAAAGCTTGCCGTAACGCGCCTCCTGCCATGCCGCACTTAATTGTGGGCGATAAACCTTCAAGTTGAGCCGCAACCGCGTCGTGAGTCGATCTACGAACCGATACGTTTCGGGAAACAGGTAGCCGGTGTCGATCAAGATGACCGGAATATCCGGCATCAGCCGTGTCATCAGGTGTAGCGAGACCCCGCTTGTGCACCGAAGCTAGACGACAAGGCGTGCACGCCCGGCAGGAATGACAGGGCCCAGGCGGCGCGCGCCGCGGCGGTCATGCGACGCAAACGGGTATTGATGGCGCCTATCGGCTCATCAACCCGGGTGGAAAATGCGGTGCATTGGTTCATGCGCTCAAACTCCCGATCGCAACAGACACTTAAAGAATAAATGTCGCGACCGCGTTTCCGCAGGACGTGCTGCACATAAATCTTCTTGGATCAGTGTCGGGAAAACACGAGGTCGAGACGCAATAAAGCGTCATTTCAAGCGGAGAGGATTAAGCAGGCGGAAGCATTTCCGGGCGTTTCTGTCAGTGTGCGCCGAGCCGCTCCAGCAGTGTGTAGAGGAACTGCTGCGTGAACTTCAACTGGCATTCCAGCGACGCGCGCTCCATCAGCGCCGCGTTGACGCGCACGACCGCCGTTGGCGCAACGACTTCCAGCGTCACCGTGCGGCGTACGCCGTTCAGGTAAGCCATTTCGCCGAAGCAATCGTCGCGGCGCAACATCCTGATCAGCCTGCCGCCCTGGCGCACCGCGACTTCCCCGGAAACGAAAATCAGGAAGCAGTCTTCCATCTCGCCTTCGGTCACGATCCGCTCGCCGGCGCGGTAGTCGCACCACTGGCTGGCCTGCATCAGTTCCCACACCTGCGGATAACTGAACTTGCGGAAGAATTTCAGCTTGCGCGTCTGGTTGAAGCGTTCCTGCTCCGCGAGATCGACCACGGAGCGATCGAGTTGCCGAAACGCCCCGGTGATGTCGCCAGCGAACTCAAGGCCGCTTTGATAGCGCTTGGCCGGGTCCTTGTCGAGCGCGCGAAAGATGATGCGCTCCAGCGGCGGCGGGATGTCCTTGCGCAGCCGGTGCAGCGGCAGCGGCGTCGACCAGGAGATGCGCCGACGCAACTCGTTGAGGTCGGAGCCGTTGAACGGCCGCTGCCCGGCGAGCAGTTCGTACATGACCACACCGAGCGAAAACAGGTCGGATTGCGGCGTGACCTCGGGATCGCGCTCGCGGATCTGTTCGGGCGCCATATAACTTGGGGAGCCGATCAGGCCCCGCTTGCCGTTAAGCGCGGAGCGGGCAGTCTGCGCGATGCCAAAGTCGATGATGCGAACGCCGCCGGTCTTGGTCAGCAGTATGTTGCTCGGCTTGATGTCGCGATGCACCACGC
>DASSBR010000059.1:0-7883 GCA_035698525.1 Gammaproteobacteria bacterium | reverse complement strand
CGAACCCAGAGCCTACAGGGATGTATTCACGGCGTCCCTGAGAGGAGATACCGCTGCCGCCGCCCCTCGCGACATCCTAGCCGCCCGCGTTCTTCGGCTTAACAAACCTCAAAGTCATCCGATCGCTTTCGCCAATGTGATCGAACACCGGCTGAATGCCATCGATGAAGGCTTTCATCTCTTTGCCATGCTTCGCTTTGCTGGAGTCGATCACATGATCGACAGCCGGCGCGAACCCCCTTGCGGCAGCGCGGCTCGGCGGCAGCATGTGGATGTTCATGACACGCGGGTCGGCGGGATTGGCGTTGATCCTGGAGACGGCGTCCAGTTTGAAGCCGACCTCCTGGGCCAGGTTGATGACGTAGGCTTCGGGCAGGCGGTGCAGCTTCTTCGCGGTGACTGCGGGATCGGTATCCGGATTCGCGCGATGCGCGACAACGCCGAAGACGCCGCCCGGCTTGAGTACTTTGTAAGCCGCCTGGAAGATCGCTTTTAACGTGCCTTCCGCTTTCCAGTCGTGCGCGTTGCGGAACGTCAGGACCATGTCGGCGCTGTTCGGCTCGCCGAGATCCATCTGTTCGGGCGCCGCGAACGGCACTACCTTGACGTCGCCGTAGGCGCTCCGGTTGTCTTCCAGCTTCTTCCGGTAGTTCTGCGCCATTTTCCGCATGAACTGGCTCTTGCTGTCGGTCGGCGGCGCGGCTTCGATCAGATGACCGTGATCTTTCAGATAGGGCGCGAGAATTTCGGTGTACCAGCCGCCGCCCGGTTCAAGTTCGACGACGGTCATGTCGGGCTTGAGGCCGAAGAATTCGAGAGTCGCATGCGGGTGGCGGTACTTGTCGCGCAGCTTGTTCGCCACGCTGCGTTGCGGCCCCTGGATCACCTTGGAAAGCGCATCCGCCGGGTAATATTGGGCAGCGTTGGCGAGGCTGGCGGCGAAAGCCAGCGGCAGCAGCGAGAGCAGGGATAGGGCAATTTTCATTGCGGTCTCCTTGTTGTTGGCGTTGAACCGGCGCGACTCGGATTTAGAGTGCGTCTATGTCAAAATACACCGTTTTCCCGTGCCTGCAACTGCCGGCGCCCGTCCAGTCCCTTGATCACAGCCAATGAGCCACGAAAAGTTTAATCTGGTCTTGCAGTCCAGCCGTATGGTGACGCCGCGTGTGCGGCAACTCGGCTTCGTCCGCGAGGACGGGCAGCCGCTCGAGTACGTCTCCGGGCAGTTCATTACGCTGCATTTGCCCTACGAGGATATGGTCCTGAGGCGCAGCTACAGCATTGCCACGCGGCACGGCAGCGGCGAGGACGAGATCCGCATCGCCGCGACCTATGTGCCGGACGGCCGGGCGACGAAGCTGCTGTATGCGATGGAGCCGGGGGAGAAGGTGGAGGCGACCGGCCCGTTTGGCCGCTTTGTGCTGCGCGAGGATCCGCCGGCGCGCTATATCCTGGTCGCGACCGGTACGGGCGTTTCGCCTTACCGGGCGATGCTGCCGCATTTGCGCGAGCGTCTGGATGGCACGAATTATTCGGCGGTGCTGCTGCTGGGTGTCCGCGGGCCCGACGAGCTGCTGTTCGGCGAGGACTTTCTCGAGTTCTCCAAGGGGCAGGCGGGCTTCGAGTTTACGGCATGCTATAGCCGCCAGATGCCGGAGATACCCGGCGCGCACGAGAAGAGCGGCTATGTGCAGCGAGCGCTTGCGGAGATGGACGTGGACCCGGAACGCGACATCGTGTATCTGTGCGGCAATCCCGACATGATCGATGCGGCGGTCAGCGATTTAAAGGAAAAGGGTTTTCAGAACCCGCGCCTGCGGCGCGAAAAGTACGTCTCGTCGAACTAACGGCGCTTCCGTAGTTTCACCCAGGCGGTCACGGCGACCGCCGGAAGCGCGATCCCGCCGCCGACGAAAATCCCGGCCATGTACCACCACAGGCGCGGATCGTGTGGCGGGATGCCCGCAGCCGCGCAAATCACGATGGCGAGGAGCGCCCACAGCACCGCCCACACCAGCGGGACGATCAATAAAATCAATAGTCGACCTGAACGTTACGCTCGCGCATTGCCTGCGCGAACGCCTTGACGCGTTCCTCCGGCACGCCGGTGAGGTTGACCATCAGCACGTCGCGCCGCAACCGGTTGGGCACGTTTGCGCGGCGCGTCTCAATCGACACGCGCTTGATCTGGCTGAGCGAGTAGGTGCGCGAGGTCATCGACAAGCCGCGCGGATCGGAAAGCGTTAGCACGCTGCCGGAGAGTCGCGCCGCCGGTTGGCGCATGAGCTTCAGCCCACTGGCGAAGGCAATAAGCCCCACGACGAATGCGATCACCGCCCATCCTGCAAAGTGCAGAAACAGCGCGAGCATATAGGCGCCCGCGAACAGTACGACGGCACCAATCAGCCAGGGCCAGCCGCGCCTCGGGTCGCGGAAATATTGTTCGGTGTGGGTTTCAGCCATATTCTTATCATCCAATAGCGTGGATCGGGATGCAAAGCTACGCCGGTGGCGTCTTGTGCCGATATTCGCATAAATCCGCGATGACGCACTCCGGGCATTTGGGTTTGCGCGCGATGCAAGTGTAGCGACCGTGCAGAATCAGCCAGTGATGCGCGTTCGGCTTGTATTCCTCAGGCACGAATTTCAGCAGTGCTTTTTCGACTGCGAGCGGCGTCTTTCCGGGCGCCAGGCCGGTGCGATTGGCGACACGGAAGATATGCGTGTCCACGGCAATGGTCGGCTCGCCGAACAGCGTGTTGAGAATGACGTTGGCGGTCTTGCGCCCGACGCCGGGCAGCGCCTCCAGTTCGGCGCGCGTATCGGGAACCTCGCCGTCATGTCGTTCCAGTAACAGCTTCGACATCGCGATGACGTTCTTCGCCTTCGTGTTAAACAGGCCGATGGTTTTGATGTACGTCTTCAGGTCGTCTTCGCCGAGCGCGACCATTTTTTTCGCCGTATCGGCAACCTTGAACAGGTCTTTGGTGGCAAGATTGACGCCCTTGTCGGTCGCTTGTGCGGACAGGATGACTGCCACCAGCAACTCGTACTCGGTCTGATAAACCAGCTCGGTCGTGGGCGCGGGTATCGCTTCCGCGAGCCGCGCGAAAATTTCGCGCCGCTTGTGCGCGTTCAAGGCTGCTGCCGTCCGGCCCGGCGTGCCCGCACGGCGGCGACCATGGCTTCGATTTCGGACTGGCGATTTGCGTCGGCTTGCGCCGCCTGGCGTGCGCGCCGGCGGCTGTCGCGCGCATTGCGTTCGGCGTCGAGGCGCGCTTCCCGCGCGTTAAAGCGTTGGCGGGCTTGATCGGCCGCGCGACGCTCCGCCGCCGCCAAGTGCCGGCGCCGCAAAGCTTCAATGGTGTCGTCGGGTTCCGGTTCCGCCGTGGCCGGCGCTGGCCGTTGAACCGAAACGAGGTCGATGCAATCCACGGGGCAGGGCGGCAGGCACAATTCGCAGCCGGTGCATTCGGCCGCGATGACGGTATGCATCAGCTTCGCCGCGCCGACAATGGCATCGACGGGACACGCCTGGATGCAACGGGTGCAGCCGATGCAGGTTTCTTCGTCGATCAGTGCAACGATGGGCGCGGGATGTTCGCCGCACTCGGGATCGAGCGGCTTCGCCGGCACATCCAGCAATTCAGCCAGTGCCGCGATGATTTCCTCGCCGCCCGGCGGGCAGCGGTTGATGTCTGCGGTATTTGCGGCGATGGCCTCCGCGTAGGGACGACAACCTTCGTAGCCGCAGCGTTCGCACTGCGTTTGCGGCAGCAGGCGGTCGATGTTTTCGGCAGTCGCCTTCAGAGACATCAAAAACTACTTTACTTTCATCCCCGGCTTCGAGCCCGCATCCGGCTCCAGCAGGAACACATCCTTGCCACCGGGGCCGGCGGCGAGGACCATGCCTTCCGAGAGGCCAAAGCGCATCTTGCGCGGAGCGAGATTGGCGACCAGCACGACCAGCCGATCCTTCAGCGCCTCGGGTTCATAAGCCGCCTTGATGCCGGCAAAGACCGTCCGGCTGCCCAGCTCGCCGACGTCGAGCGTCAGCTTGAGCAGCTTGTCCGCGCCCTCGACATGCTCGGCTTGCATGATACGGGCCACGCGCAGATCGACCTTGGCGAAGTCGTCGATGTTGATCGTAGTCGTGTCAGACTGTGCCGGCGCGCCGGCGGCCGGCTGCTTCTGCAGGTCTTCTTTGGAAGCGTCAATCATGGCCTGGATGTCCTTTTCTTCGATGCGCTGCATCATCGCTTTGAAGGGGTTGATCTGCGTGTCGAGCAGCGGCGCCTCAAGGTCTTGCCAACGGAACGGCTCGACGTTCAGGAAGGCGGCGGCTTTTTTGGCCAGCGCCGGCAGAACGGGTGCGAGGTAAATGACCAGCACGCGGAACAGGTTGAGCGCCTGCGTGCAAACGGCCTGAACCTGGTCCGCATTGGCGGGATCCTTGTTCAACTGCCACGGCTTGTACTCATCGACAAACGCATTCGCACGATCGGCCAGCGCCATCACTTCGCGTACGGCCCGGGCGAATTCACGATTTTCGTAAGCGGCGGCGATATCGTCGGCCGCCGCGACAAATTCGTTGTACAAGGCCGCATCCATCAATGCCGGCGCCAGCTTGCCATCCGAGCCCCTGTGAATGAAGCCCGCCGCGCGGCTCGCAATGTTGACCAGCTTGCCGACCAGATCGCTGTTGACGCGCTGGCGGAAGTCATCGAGGCTCAGATCGATGTCGTCGAGGCCCGGCCCGAGCTTGGCCGCGAAGTAGTAGCGCAGGTATTCCGGATCGAGATGATCCAGGTAGGTGCGCGCCTGAATGAACGTGCCGCGCGACTTCGACATTTTCTTGCCGTCCACGGTCAGGAAGCCATGCGCAAACACGGCGCTGGGTGTGCGGAAACCGGCCGCGGACAGCATCGCCGGCCAGAACAGCGCGTGAAAGTAAATGATGTCCTTGCCGATGAAATGGTACAGCTCGGCCTGGCTGTCGGCGTTCCAGAACGCGTCGAAGTCGAGTTCCGGCGTCCGGTCGCACAAGTTCCTGAAGCTCGCCATGTAGCCGATCGGCGCGTCCAGCCAGACGTAGAAGTACTTGCCGGGCGCGTCGGGAATTTCAAAGCCGAAGTAGGGTGCGTCGCGCGAAATGTCCCAGTCCTTGAGGCCCGCCTCGAACCACTCGTCCAGCTTGCGGCGGACGCTCTCATGGACGTGCCCGCCGCCGGTCCATTCCTTGAGCATGTCCTCGAAGTCGGCCAGCCGCACGAAATAATGCACCGATTCCTTCTCGATCGGCGGCGTGCCGGACACGACCGATACCGGATTTTTCAGTTCGCTCGGCGAGTAGGTTGCGCCGCAGTTCTCGCACGAATCGCCGTACTGGTCTGGCGTGCCGCAGCGCGGGCACTCGCCGCGAATGAAGCGGTCCGGCAGAAACATCTGCTTCTCGACATCGTAGGCTTGCGAGATGGTGCGCTCGAAAACATGCCCGCCTGCCTTGAGCCCGGCGTAAATGCGATTGGCGCAGTCCTGATTCTCGGGAGAATGCGTGGTGTAATAGTTGTCATAGCCGATCATGAAGTCGGCGAAATCGCGGCGGTGTTCGCGGCCGGAACGCTCGATCAGTTCCTCCGGCGTGATACCCTCCTGCTGTGCCTTGAGCATGATCGGCGTGCCGTGGGCATCGTCCGCGCACACGGCGATACAGCGTTCGCCGCGCAGCTTCTGGAACCGTACCCAGATGTCGGTCTGGATGTGTTCAAGCATGTGGCCGATATGGATCGGCCCGTTGGCATAAGGCAGCGCGGCGGTAACGAGAATGTCGCGGGGCATGGGAATTGGTGGTTTGAGCAAACGCGGATTATGCCATAGCGGCCGTGGCCGCGTCAGAAGGCTGGCCGGCCTGATTGGCCTGATCGCGGCGCTGCAGGCGGGCGCAGCCGTGCATGTCGGCGCGCCGCTGCCGGCGCTCAAATTGCCCGATACCGACGGCAAGCTCGTGCCGCTGCGAAGCGATGCCGCGCGCGTGACCGTGATCAACTTCTGGGCGAGCTGGTGCGGGCCCTGCCTGCAGGAAATACCGGACTTGATCCGGGTGAACGAGCGCTTGGGGCGGCGTGGCGTGCGGGTCGTCGGCATTGCCGTGGATTCCGGCAAGCCGGAGCAAATCGCCGCGTTTGCGCGTGCGCACGGCATCGACTACCCGGTGCTGGTTGCCGACACCGGCTGGGTCCGGCAGCACTTCGGCCTGACCGGCGTGCCCGTCACGCTGATTGTCGACAGCCGCGGAATCATCCAGGCGCGGTTGTCCGGGCCGCAAACGGCGGAGCGCTTGATCTATGTCATTCGCCGCTTTCTGGCGCGATGATAAAATGGCGCAATGCATATCAATAGTGACACGATTGCGGCGGCGCTTGCGGGCGCTGCCGCCCCCGGTTTCGACTTCGACCTGACGACCGCACTCACCCGAATCGACGTGTCCGAGGGCAATCCTCCGGACATCAGGCTCGTACTCGGCTTTCCTGCCGCCGGCGTGCGCGACGCGCTGTCGCAATGGGTCGCCGAACGTCTCGACGCGGCCGGCATTGCGGTCGGCAGCGTCGAAATCGACTGGGAAATCAAAGCGCACGCGGTGCAGGGAAAGCTACAGCCGCTCAAGGGCGTCAAGAACCTGATTGCGGTGGCGTCCGGCAAAGGCGGTGTCGGTAAATCGACTGTCGCCGTCAACCTCGCTCTCGCATTGCAGGCGGAAGGCGCCCGCGTCGGCGTACTCGACGCCGACATCTATGGCCCCAGCCAGCCGCGCATGCTGGGCCTCGAAGGCCAGCGCCCGACCAGCCCCGACGGCAAGCACATCGACCCGCTGATCGGGCACGGCCTGCAGTGTATCTCGATCGGCTTCCTGGTCGATCAGGAAACGCCGATGATCTGGCGCGGCCCGATGGTGACGCAGGCGCTGACGCAGTTCCTGAACGACACGAACTGGGATGGGCTCGACTACCTCATCATCGACATGCCACCGGGTACCGGCGACATCCAGTTGACGCTCGCGCAGCGTGTCCCGGTCAGCGGCGCGATCATCGTCACGACGCCGCAGGAAATTGCGCTGCTCGACGCGCGCAAGGGCCTGAAGATGTTCGAGAAGGTTGAGGTGAAGTTGCTCGGCATCGTTGAAAACATGAGCACCTACATCTGCCCCAAGTGCGGCGACGAGGAAGCGATCTTCGGCGAAGGCGGCGGACAACGGCTGGCGGAACAATACGGGCTGCCGCTGCTGGGCAGCCTGCCGCTCGATCTCTCGATTCGCGAGCAAGCCGACAGCGGCCGTCCGACCGTGATCGCGGAGCCCGAAGGCAAAATCGCGCAAGCGTATCGCTCGCTCGCCCGTCGGGCCGCGGCGGAACTCGCGCAAGCGGCCCCGGCGGCGTTTCCGAATATTGTGGTCGAGGAGTAAGCCGCTCCGGGAGGTCAGTTGCAGTCGACAACCGTTCCATCGGCCTTTTCCATCGACGTTCGCACGCGCCCGGTATAGCTGACGATCACGGCCTCGCCGACAGCCTGGCTGCCGGCGCAGACGAATACGCTGCCGGTGGTCGATCGAATGGACTGTGGTCGAAAGTTGAAGCCATCGCGATTGGCGGTTAGCTGAATGCCGTCAGCGACCGGCCCGTGCCGCAGCAGGATCTGTTCGCCCGGGTCCACGTCCCAGTCGCGATCCTCGTTCGCAAACACGATCCATCCATCGCTCCAGGTTGCCGCGTCGTCACTGCATTGCGCGCCGTCCGCGCTTTTGCAGATCTCGATATAGCGATTGGTCATGATTGAGCGTGTGCGCGCGAAGTTGAACGCGCGAACGACAGACATGGCCGCGGTCACGC
>DASSBR010000058.1:0-5015 GCA_035698525.1 Gammaproteobacteria bacterium | reverse complement strand
GCATCGACGGGCAGGCATTGCCGGCAGCATCGAGCGACTTCAGAAAACTGACCGACGGATACAGGCTCCAGTTGATATCCGGCTGCGGTACCGCCGTCGGCCACAGCAGAAAGATGCCAAGGCCGACAACGCCTAGCACGGATGCGGCGCCAAGATACGCTGCGCACTCGCGGCGCAGGAGCAATGCGGGAACCAGCGAGATATAAAGCCACAGGCTCGCGTAAGGCACGATGGCCGCCGGCTGGAACGCAATCAACCGGTCCAGCGTCGTCGGCGGAATCATCGTGACGGAAAACTGCGGGTGCCTGAGCAGTGTGAAATAGGCGACCATGAAGGCCGTGATCGCGCCGGTCGTGCCGATCCCCTTGAGCAGCCAGTGCGACTTGATCCTCGAAGCCACCTGCTGCAGCCAGTCGGAACGGGGATTCTGTTTCATAGCTTCAGCGGCGGCCACGCGGCGGACTATTGTAACCTATGCCCCTTCGTTACGACGATTCAAGGGACAATCGCTTGATTATCAAACCGAAAGTCTGGGGCTTTATCTGCACCAATGCGCATCCGCAAGGCTGCGAAGCGAACGTTCGCGACCAGATCGACACCACGCGCGCGCTCGGCGTTCGTGCGGACGGACCCAAGCGGGTGCTGGTAATCGGCGCATCGACCGGCTATGGGCTCGCGGCTCGAATCGCGGCCGCGTTCGGATTCGGCGCGGCGACGCTGGGCGTCTTCCTGGAAAAGCCGGCGCGCGGCGCGAGAACGGGCAGCGCCGGCTGGTATAACGCTGCCGCGTTCGACAAGCTGGCCCGGGACGCCGGCCTCAAGAGCGTGTCCATCAACGGCGATGCGTTTTCGAATGAAGCGCGCGATGCGGCGATCGGGGCAATCACGGAAGATCTGGGCGGCCCGGTCGACCTCGTCATCTATTCGCTGGCTGCGCCGATGCGGCGCCTGCCCGACAGCGGCGAGACGGTGCGCACGGCCCTCAAACCGATCGGCGCTCCGTTCCGCGGCAGGACCATCGATACGGATCACGACCGTCTCGCCGATGCGCAGGTGGAGCCGGCCACCGAAGATGAAATCGCGCAGACAACCCGGGTCATGGGCGGTGACGATTGGGCGCTGTGGGTCGACGCGCTCGCCGGCGCGGGCGTGCTCGCCGAAAACGCCAAAACCGTCGCGTTCAGCTATCTCGGGCCGGAAATCACCTGGGCGATTTACCGGTACGGTGCGATCGGTCACGCGAAGCAGCATCTTGAGCGGACGGCGGAAGCATTACATGAGCGTCATGCGGATCGCGGTCTGAACGCCCGCGTCGCAATCCTGAAGTCCATCGTCACCCAGGCGAGCGCGGCCATCCCGGTCATTCCGCTGTACATCTCGCTGGTGTTCCGCGTGATGAAGGACAAGGGCCTGCACGAAGGCGCAATCGAACAGCAGAACCGGCTGCTCCGCGACGCGCTGTATCCGGCCGGCGGCGAGCCGGCGCCACTGGATGCGGAAGGACGGCTGCGGCTGGACGATCGCGAACTGCGCGATGACGTGCAGCAGGCCTGCACGACGCTATGGCCGCAGGTGAATGATGGCAATTTGTTCGAGCTGACGGACTACGCCGGCTACAAAAGCGACTTTCTGAAGCTGTTCGGTTTCGCGCGGGACGATATCGACTACGACGCCGACGTGCCGGTCGATGTCGATTTCAACTGCCTGAAAATTTAGCGGGGTGGAAAAATGGCGGAGAGGGTGGGATTTGAACCCACGAAGGACTTGCGCCCTTGCCGGTTTTCAAGACCGGTGCATTCAACCACTCTGCCACCTCTCCGGAAGTGTCGCATGATAGCCGAACGGCGTCTTTTCATCCACGAGCGCTGACCGGGACGGGAATGATGTACAGCTATAATGCAGACGTCCCTTGCATTGCGCGACGCACAATGAAAAAGCGAACCGCCGCCGTCATCCGCCATATTGCCTTCGAGAACTCGGGCTCTTTCAGCCCGACGCTCGTCGACGCCGGTTTCGAGTTGATCCACCTCGACGCAAGCCTGGGCCGCATCGATGTGAAAGCCGCGGTGGAAGCCGACTTGCTGCTGGTGCTCGGCGGCCCGATCGGCGTCAACGATCAGAACGATTTTCCGGTATTGCGGCAGGAACTGGATGCGATCGCGCAACGGCTGCACGATACGCGGCCGACGATGGGCATCTGCCTCGGCGGACAGCTAGTCGCACACGCGCTTGGCGCGGACGTCACGCCGGGCGACGCGGAAATCGGCTGGTCGCCATTGACGTTGACCGCCGCCGGCCGCGAAAGTCCGATGCAGCATCTCGACACGCCCGTTCTCCACTGGCACAACGACCGCTTCGCCTTGCCGGCTAATGCGACGCGTCTGGCGTCCACCTCTCCTACCGCCAACCAGGCGTTTGCCTGGCAGAACACGCTGGCGATGCAGTTTCATCCGGAAGTCACGGCCGCGAGCCTGGAGCCGTGGTACATCGGCCATCACCGCAGCGTGCGGCACAATGGCCTGAAACTCGACGCCCTGCGCGCCGACAGCGAACGCCATTCCGACGACCTGGCGGCCCGCGGCCGTCGAATGCTGGAAGCGTGGCTTCAGTCGGTGAACCTGATCGGGAGAAGCTGATGCGATACTTTCCACGCCGCTATTCACGCCCGGGTGCCGCGCCGGGTACGCTCACAGAACATGACACCGCGGCCGCCATTCCAGCGAAAACGCAACTGGTCGTATACAACGCGGACGACATCGAAGAGCGGCCGCTCGCATCCCGCGATCCGCTGCCGGCGCCGCGCGAAGGTTACGTGACGTGGATTCACGTTCAGGGCACGCCAACCAAGCGTTTGATGGAACGGCTTGGGCGCGAGTACGATCTGCACCCGCTGGCGCTCGAAGATGTGGTCAATGCAGGCCAGCGCGCCAAGTTCGACGTGTACAAAAGCCATTACTTCGTCGTCGCCAACTATCTGGTCCGCCACGACGACCGATTGATGTCCGAGCAGGTCAGCCTGTTCCTCGGTCAGAATTTCGTCATCAGCGTGCACGAAGGGAAAAGCGACATTTGCGAGCCGATTCGCACGCGCCTGGAGTTGAAACAGAACCTGCGCACCGGCGGCGCCGACTACCTGCTCTATGCACTCCTCGACCTGATCGTCGACAACGGTTTTCCGTTGCTGGAGGACATGGCGGATCGGCTGGAGCAGGTCGAGGATGAAGTGCTCGACGGGCCCGTCAGCGATACGATCGACCGCATCCATGTCAACCGCCGCGAGCTTGCGTTCATGCGGCGCGTGTTGTGGCCGCAGCGTGAAGTCGTCAACAACCTCGTGCGCGATACCGAAGAACGCATTTCCGAATCGACGAAGCTTTATCTGCGCGACGTGTACGATCACACGGTTCAGATACTCGAGCTGATCGAAGGCTATCGCGAATCGGCTTCGAGCGTGCTCGATCTCTACCTGTCGACGATCAACAACCGCATGAACGAAGTGATGAAAGTGCTGACGATGATCGCGACGGTGTTTCTACCGCTGTCATTCGTCGTCGGCCTGTACGGCATGAATTTCAGCACCGACAGTCCGTGGAACATGCCGGAACTGCACTGGCGTTTCGGTTATTTTTACGCGCTGCTGGTGATGTTGATTGTCGCCGTCGGCATGTTGATCGTGTTCAAGCGAAAGCGCTGGTTCTAGCGCAGATAATCCAACCCGCCCATGTACGGTCGTAAGGCTTCGGGCACTTCGATCGCGCCGTCTTCCTGCTGATAGTTCTCCATGACAGCGATCAGCGCGCGGCCGATTGCGACGCCGGAGCCGTTCAGCGTGTGCAGCAGTTCCGGCTTGCCCGTTTCCGGGTTGCGCCAGCGCGCCTGCATGCGGCGGGCCTGAAAGTCTTCGCAGTTGCTGCAAGAGGAAATCTCACGGTAGCGGTCCTGGCCCGGCAGCCAGACTTCGAGGTCGTAGGTTTTCGCGGCGCTGAAGCCGATGTCGCCGGCACAAAGCGCCATGACGCGGTACGGCAATTCGAGCGCCTGCAGCACCTTTTCCGCGTGGCCTGTCAGTTCTTCGAGCGCCGTATATGAATCGGCTGGCCGCACGAGTTGCACCAGTTCGACCTTGTCGAACTGATGCTGGCGGATCATGCCGCGCGTGTCCTTGCCGTAGGCGCCCGCTTCGGCGCGGAAGCACGGCGTATGCGCGACGCGGCGCAGTGGCAGCGCGTCGGCCTCGATGATTTCCTGGCGTGCAAGATTCGTCAGCGGGACTTCCGCCGTCGGGATCAGGAAATAGCCGCTGTCGCCGGCGAGTGCGAACAGGTCGTCGGCGAACTTCGGCAGCTGGCTGGTGCCGGTCAGTGTTTCGGTGTTGACGAGGTAGGGAACGTACGCTTCTTCATAGCCATGTTCGCCGGTATGCAGGTCGAGCATGAATTGCGCCAGCGCGCGATGCAGGCGCGCTATGCCGCCGCGCAGCACGACGAAACGCGCGCCGGCGAGTTTGCTCGCGGCCTCGAAGTCCATCAGGCCGGTGCGCTCGCCCAGCGCCACATGATCCGCCGGCTCGAACTTGAACGTCGGCGGTTCGCCCCAGCGGCGCACTTCCACATTCGCGTTTTCGTCCGCGCCGTTCGGCACGGATTCGTGCAGCAGGTTCGGCAGGCCGAGGTGGATGTCATCGAGTTGAGCCTGCACGCCGGCGAAGTCCGCTTCCGCCGCTTTCAACCGCTCGCCCACCGCTTCCACTGCCGCGCGTGCGGGACCGATGTTTTCGCCGGCGGCTTTGGCCTTGCCGATCGCGCGCGAGCGTTCGTTGCGTTCATTGCGCAGCGACTCGATTTCCGTCTGCAGCGTTTTGCGCTTCGCCTCGAGTTCGCCGTAGGCGGCGGTGTCGAATTCGAAACCGCGGCGGCGGAGATTAGCCGCGACGGTGTCGGGATCGTTTCTCAGTAGTTTTGGATCAAGCATGCTTTTGTTACTCCTTCTCCCTCAGGGAGAAGGTTGGGATGAGG
>DASSBR010000057.1:0-3887 GCA_035698525.1 Gammaproteobacteria bacterium | reverse complement strand
CCATTGGCCCGATGAGGATAACGCGTGTGATACCGTCTTTATCGGTCAGGTCGCTTCTACCTTGCGCTATTCGTAGTTCGATTGCTCAAGCTGCACGCCTGAAGAAAGAATTTTCGGCGTCACGAAGATCAGCAGCTCTTTCTTGTTGTTGACGGTGCTCGTGTTGCGGAACAGAAAGCCCAGCAACGGGATGTCGCCCAGCAGCGGCACTTTGTGCACGCTTTGCACACGGCTGGTCTCATAGATGCCGCCGAGCACAACGGTATCGCCGTTGTCGACCAGCACCTGCGTTTTGACTTCGCGCGTATCAATGCTGGGCACGGTTCCGCCGGTGGCGCTTGGCACCGTCGCACCGACGCTGTCCTTGCTCACGTCGAGGTCCATGATGATCTTGTTGTCCGGCGTAATTTGCGGCGTCACCTTCAGACTCAGCACCGCTTCCTTGAACTGGGTATTGGTCGCGCCGCTCGATGAGGCCTGCTGATATGGAATCTCGACGCCCTGCTTGATAGAGGCTTCGTGCTGATTTGATGTTATTACGTGCGGCTGCGAAATGACCTGGCCATGGCCCTCGGCTTGCAGCGCCGACAATTCCAGATCAACCAGATAATTGGAGCTCAGGATGGCGACGGCCAATCGGCCGACGGGGCCTGCGGCCGGGGCATTGACCACCAAACGGTTATCCAGCGGGCCTGAAGAACCGGTCATCAGATCATTCGTTCCGGAAACGACTATGTTATCGGCCGCCTCCGCGCTTCCGCTGACGGCAACCAGTCCTCTGCCATTCGTGTTGACGCCGGTCGCACCGAAGCGCACACCCAATTGCCGGGTGAAGTCCTTGTTGACGATGACGATGCGCGACTCGATCAGCACCTGGCGAACCGGGACGTCGAGTTTGTGGACCATTTCGCGGATGTCCGCGAGGCGGTCGGCGGTATCCTGCACCAGCAGCACGTTGGTGCGCTGATCGACGCTGACGGTGCCGCGTGGTGACAGCAGGGAGTTGCCCTGCGATTTGATTAGGTTGGCGAGGTCGGCGGCTTTTGCGTAATTGACCTGAATGAAAGCCGATTCCAGCGGCAGCAGCGCCTGGATCTGCTGCTTGGCCTGTAGCTGCTGCTTCTCGCGCTGAGAGATTTCGTCGGCCGGCGCAACCAGCACGACATTGCCGTTCTTGCGCATCGCCAGGCCCTTGGTCTTGAGAATGATGTCGAGCGCCTGATCCCACGGCACGTTCTGTAGTCGCAGCGTGATGCTGCCGCCGACACTGTCGCTGACGACCATGTTCAAGCCGGTGAAGTCGGCGAGAATCTGCAGTACCGCGCGCACTTCGATGTCCTGGAAATTCAGCGTCAGGCGCTTGCCGTTGTACTGCTTCTTCTCCAGCCGCGCCTGCTGGGCCTTCGTCAGCGGCTTGATTTCAACCGCCAGCAGACTGTCGGATTGATACGCGAGCTGCTCGTAGGTGCCCTGCGTATGGATGACCAGGCGGGTATCGTCGCCGCGCCGGACGGCGTCAATTGCGGTCACCGGCGTCGCGAAGTCGCTGACGTCCAGGCGCCGCATCAGATCCTTGGGCAGATCGGTGTTCTTGAGCGATACGACAACCTGGTCGCCCTGTCGTTCGACGTTCGCCTGCGTATGCGGGTCGCTGAGGTGCACCAGCACGCGGCCAGCGTCGTTCTCGCCGCGGCGAAAATCGATGCTCGTGACTTTAGTCTGTTGCGAAGCTGGCGCGTTCGTGTCGCCGCTTGCCGGGCCGAAGCCGGACCCGGCCGTCGCGGCCGAACCGCCGACGGTGATGTAGACATGCCGGCCCGACACGCGCGTGCTGTAGGGCATCGGGTAGCTCAAATCTACGACTACGCGCGTGCGGCCGCCGGCCGCGGCGGTGAGCACCTGGCGCACGGCGCCGACATCCACCAGGTGGCGCGTTTTGTCCAGCGCCGGCTCGGTGCCGGGCAGGTCGATCGCGATGCGCGCCGGCTTGTCGATGCTGAACGAGCGCGGTTTGGGCGCCGGGTCCGCCAGCGTAAGGTCGATCTGTACCCGGTCGCCGCCCAGCGGCGTCGCATCAATCGACGTCAACTGGTTGGCGGACGCGGTGCCCGCCGCCAGCGCCAGTGGCGCCAGCAAGGCAATGCCGAACGCCGCGCCGGCCCAGCGGCGGAGCGGGGAAATAGGAATGTTTTTATTCATGGCTTACCTGCTTTCGAGCTGTCGGTAGCGAGGGTGACCGGCGTCTTCCGTTTCACGTAGCCTCCCAGCCCGTTGGGAACGATTTCGCGCAAAGTCAGGCCGGTCGAGGATATTTCAAGGATGCGGCCGTCGTTCTGGCCTATGTAGTTGCCCGCCTTGACCCGATGCACCAGACCCTCGCTGTCCCGGATCAGGGCATAGCGCGTGCCGTCCATGTCGATCGTGCCAACCATCGTCAGACTGTCGAGCGGAAATTGTTCGAGGTATTCCTTGTTGCGGTCCGCATCCGGCCGCACCGCACTGGCCGGCTTCTCCTCGACCTGCGGTTGGAATGGCGAGCGCAGTGTCTGGGCCGTGTAGGTGTAAGTTTCGTACGGCTTCATCTGCGGAATCGGCTTGAGCGGCGGCCCCGGTTGCGCCTGAACCTTCTGCACGTACTGTGTCAGGTCGTTCATGCTACGGGCGCCGCAACCGGCAAGCGCCGCGACCGCGACCAGCAGGCCGGCGCGTGGCAGAAGCCTGTGTATGATTGACTCGCGCATCATTTCTTCCCACCATCCTGCTCAAGATAGCGATAAATCTTAGCAGTCAGGCTCATGCTCAATTGGCCCGACTCATTCTTGCCGGCCGGCTTGATGCTGATGTCGTGCAAGGTCACGATGCGCGGCAGCGCCGCTACGTCCGACACGAACTTGGCGAGGTCGTGAAAACCGCCGGTGACGATCATGTGGATCGGCTTTTCGGCGTAAAAGTCCTTCTTGTTCTCGGACTGCGGCTGGAACAGCTTCTGCTCCAGGCCATCGACTGCCGCGGTCTGAGAGATGTCGCGCAGCAGGCTGTCCACCTCGGTTTCACTCGGCAGTTGGCGCAGCAGGGTCCCGAAGCTCGTCTGCATCTCCTGCAGTTGCGCTTTCAGCGCATCGAGATTGGCCGCCTTGTGCGCCTTGCCTTCAAACTGTTTCTTGAGCGAGATTTCCTGCTGGCGCGACGTGTGTAGCTGGTCGATCTGGTCGCGGATCATGAACCAGTAGCCGGCGCCGACGATCACCGCGAAGATCAGCGCGATCAGTGCGGCCTTGCCTGCGACGGGCCAATTGCCGGCTTCGCGGAAGTCGAGGTCGTTGATCGATTGCAGGTCGAAATTCAGGTTGTTCAGGTCGACGTTCACGAGCCTTGGCCCTCTTTTGCGGCTGCCGGGCCGGTCACCTTCGCCGTCAGCGAAAACTGTTTGCGGTGCAGCTTGCCGTCGCCCCTTGCCTTGATAACCGTCAGGTTCGGATCGGCGAGCCAGTCCGACTCGGCGATGCTGCGCATGTAGGTCGAAATCCGCGCGCTCGACTGGGCGATGCCGTTGAGGTGCAGCGTGGTGCCGGTCTGGGCGACGCTGGTGAGATAGATGCCGTCCGGCAGAGTGCGGACGAGCTGGTCGAACAGGTGCACGATTTGCGGCCGCGACTGCTGTAGCTGCTCGATGATGTGCATGCGCGCGAGCAGTTCCTTGCGCGTCTTCTGCATGTCCTTGATGTCGGCAATGCGTTTGTCGACCCGCGAAATCTGCGTCTTGAGGAAATTGTTGCGCTTGTTCTGGTAGTCGATGCTGGCGCTCATCGCGTGGTTCCAGTAGCCGACAACCACTATCGCCAGCACCGCGGTGCCGATAGCAGCGGTGTTAAATTGCTTCTGGCGGC
>DASSBR010000056.1:0-6121 GCA_035698525.1 Gammaproteobacteria bacterium | reverse complement strand
AGCAGCAGGACAGTCGTACTCTTGTCGCCGCCAATGATTTGCCGCCACGGCGTCAGTGTGAACGCGATGATGCCCGCTTTCGCCTGCCGCGCCGGTTCAGGCCCGAGCGCCGCCCACACCTCGTTGAGCTGGCGATAAGCGATGGCAGCGGTAACGCCCGGGCGATAGCGGGCAATCATGTGCGGACTGAAGCTGAAGACGTTTTCCATCGAGCGGTCCGCCGCCGCTATCGTCCACGGCTTCCAGAAGGCGACCGACTGATCCGGAAAGGCAAAACCTTTCGGCATCACGCCGACGACGCGGTACGCCTCGTCCGCGATTCGAATGGTCGCACCGAGAATGTTGGAGTCGCCGCCAAACCGCTGTTGCCAGAACGCGTAGCTCAGCACCAGTTCATCGCCGCGCCCTGGCTCCGTCGCCGTTGTGGCAAATGTTCGACCAAGCAACGGCTCGACACCCAATACCGCAAAAACCGACGGCGTCACCTGCGCCCCTGTGACCCGCGCCGACGCGCCTTTCGATTCGATCACGTACGAGTGCGCCTTAAAGAGGCCGCTGCTGGTGAAGGCGGTCACGTTCTCGCGGATGCCGAAGTAAATCGGAATTGACATCTGCCCATAGACCAGCCCTGATTTTGGCTCGCTCTCGTCGACCTGAACGAGTTGCTCACCATCCGGATACGGAAGCGGTTTCAACAGGTAGCCGTTCAGCACGCTGAACACGGCGGTATTTGAGCCAATACCGAGAGCAAGCGTGAGAATGGCCGCGGCGGTAAAGCCGGGTCGCGACGCCAGCAGCTTGAGGCCGAAACGGATGTCAGTCCGTAGTCCATTCATGTCACACCTCCAGTGTCACTGCTCGATCATCGCAGTGGCCGGGTCAAGTGTTGCCGCACGACGAGCCGGAATATAACAAGCGGCAAGCGTCGTCCCTGCCAGCACCAGCGCCGTTCCGGCCAATGTCAGCAGATCAAACGGCACGACGCCGAACAAGCGCGAAGACAAGACATAGCCAAGTGCCACCGCCAGCGCCAGTCCCACGACCAATCGGGCTGTCAGCAGCTTCAAACCGTCGCGAATGATCAACCACAACAGATCGGTCGGGAGCGCACCGAGCGCCAGGCGAACGCCACATTCCGAGACTCTTTGCCGCACGGCGTAATTCAACACGCCGTAGATGCCTACGACCGCCAGCGCCAACGCAATTCCGCCGAAGACCAGCAGCAAGGTCATCGTCCGCTGCTTGTCGCCGAGCGATCGGACGATCCGGTCATGCATGGATTCAATGCCATACACTGCCACCGATGGATTGACTGCTGCGATCGTCTTTCGCAGCGGTTCGGCGAATAAATCTGGCGAAATGGCCGTATAGATCACCAGGTGCATGAGCGTTCCCGGTGCCTGCGCGGCGTTCAGATAAACGGTTCCCCGCCCCTGCTTCGTCAAATCGAACGGCTTGATGCCCGGTACCACGCCTATGATGGTGTACCACTGTTCGGAGAACTGGACTTGCTGACCAATGGGATTGGTATTATCGAAATACTTGTGCGCTAGCGTGCTGTCGATAATCGCCACTGGGCGGCTGCCGGACGTGTCGCGCGAATCGAAATTGCGCCCGCGGAGAATCGGCAGGCCAATCGCCCGGAAATAATCGCCATCGACGGCATCTTGCAACGCCTGCGGCTTGGCGTTCCCAGCCGACCGCTCGCGCCCGCGTATTGTGAAACCGCCGCTCCGCGAGCTATTACCCATTGGCGCCCAGCCTGCGAGACCCGCAGCTTCAACGCCCGGTAGTGCCCGCACGCGCGTGAGCAAATCCCCGAATAGATTGTTCAGCGCGCCGTTGTTCGTTCGCGCATCGCGGGGCGCGAGCAGTCCGGCGATCAAGATGTTATCCGTGCGATAGCCGGGATCGACCGCTTGCAGATTAACGAAGCTGTGCAGCAGCAGTCCTGAAGCTGCCAGCAGCATAGTCGCTAGCGTCATTTCAATCGTGACCAGCGCGCTGCGGACACGCCGCGCACCCCCACTGGCAACTGCGCCGCGCCCGCCCTGTTGCAAGAGCTGCTGCAAATCCACTTTCGCGAGATACCGTATTGGCAACACGCTGACAATGATCACGGTGATGCCGACCATAGCCAATGCGGCCAGACCAACGCGCCAATCCAGCGCCTTGTTGAACAGGCCGCCGACGCCGCCCCACGCCAGCGCCGCGTAATAATGCAGGCCGAGCCAGCCCAGCCCCACGCCGACTAATCCGCCGGGAATCGCGAGACACAAACTCTCGATTAACAGTTGCCGGGACAAGATCGCCCGTCTCGCGCCCAGCGCGCTCCGCATTGCAATTTCATGGCTACGCCCGAGTATGCGCGACAGCAGCAAGTTCGCGACGTTGACGCAAGTCATCAGCAGCACCAGCAGCACGGCGCCCTGTAGCAAGAGGAGCGTCTGCGTACGGCCTCGCAACTGTGCCTGTCGCCACGTCTTGGCATGGACGAAGAAGCCAGCATCCGTCAACTCTTGGCGCGTATCGGCGGATACCACCCGGCCGACGTGCGCGCGAACTGCGTCAAGCTGTGTTTGCAATGCCTCCAGGCTGGCGTCCGGCTTGAGGCGGCCGATGAGCCTGGGGCTCAGCATGAACATTCGGTCCAAGGCGCGATCCTCGGGCGAAATCGTCAGCGGCGTCCAGATTTCGATGCCGCGGTCAGGAAAGATAAAACCCTTCGGCATGACGCCGATAATGCGGACCGGCTTGCCGTCCAATTGAATCATTTGGCCGATGATGTCGCGATCAGCGCTGAAGCTGTCGCGCCACAAGTGATGGCTGATGACGGCCACGCTACCCTTACCCGGTTCGCTCGCGGCCGAAGAAAATTCATGCCCGAGAGCGGGCTTCACACCAAGCGTTTTAAACAACGACCCTGTCGCCACCACGCCCGGCAGAACCGTCGAGCCGCCACCGATCCTGGCATTGACGTAGTTGTAGTTGTATATCGCGGTGCTGGAAAGCGCCGTCGCATTCTCGCGGATCAATTCATAAAGCGGCACCGACATACTGAAATGGCCGGTGCCGATGGCCTTGTAATCGACCCCGACTTTCACTAGCCGGTCGCTTTGCGGATACGGCAGCGGCTTCAGCAGGTAGCCGTTGAGAACGCTGAATACTGCTGTGTTCGCGCCGATTCCCAGCGCCAGCGTGATAATCGCGGCGGCGGTAAAACCGGGTTTGGCTGCCAGTTGGCGTAACCCGAAACGCAGATCCTGAAGAAGGCCGTGCATATCAACTACCTCCAATTCTCCGTCATTCCTGCGTAGGCAGGCATGACAGAGAGAAATCATTGCTCCATCATCGCCACGGCCGGGTCGAGCTTTGCTGCTCGTCGTGCCGGCAGGTAGCAGGCAGCCCATGTAACTGCGGCCAATACGACGACGGTTGTGCCCAGCGTCAACGGATCGTAAGGCTCCACGCCGAATAATCGTGACGATAGAACGAAACCGAAAATCACTGCGAGCCCCAGCCCGGTGGTCAAACCAATGCCGAACAGTCGCAAGCCGTCCTTCAGCACCAGCCAGGACAAATCTTCCGGCAGCGCCCCAAGCGCGAGCCGCACGCCGCATTCGGTCCGGCGCTGGCCGACGGCATAGCTCATCACGCCATAGACGCCAACCAGTGCAAGCGCCAGCGCGATGCCAGCGAACGCCAGCAGCAGCGCCATCGTCGTCTGTTTGTTTCGCAGCGTTGCCGATAATCGCTGGCGCATTGTTTGGATATCATCGACGGCGACCGCGGGCGCCGCCGCGGCGAGCGCTTTGCGCAACGGTTCGATCAAACGGCCCGGCGGTATCGATGTGTTGAGAACAAGATCCATCTCTTCCTCGGCGAATTGCGATGCGCTCGCGTACACCGTGCCGGCACGCGTCGCCTTCGCCAACGATTCCACCTTGACGCTCGGTACGACGCCGATGATCGTGAAAGGTTCGTCGCCCATCGATAGCGGTAGCCGGACCTGGCGGCCGATGGGGTCGGCGCCATGAAAATACGTTTGCGCAATCCTGGTATCGATAATGATGGCGCGACGGCTGTCAGGATCGTCCTGCGGCTCGAAACCACGCCCCTGCAAAATCGGGATCGCGAATGCGTCGAAGTAGTCTTGGGTCACGATATTCGGCGTCACCGACGGAATAGGCGCGTCGGGCGGACGCTGGTAGCCGGGGATTTTCAATACGGTATGGCTGTAACCGCCGCCAAAAGGCGTATTCGATGCCAGCGCCGCATGCACCACCCCGGGTATGGCGCGAACCTGCTTGATAATCTCGTCGTATGCCGCGTGGACGGGCCAGTCGTCATCGTCATCCGGGAATATCAGGCGTGCCATCAGCACGTCGTTCTTTCTGAACCCGGCATTCACCGACGTCAGGTTAACGAAGCTGTGCAGCAACAATCCGGAACCCGCCAACAGCGCCGTGGCGAGCGTGATCTCCGAAACGACCAGGGCGTTGCGGATCGCCCGCCCTCCGCGCCCGCCGCCCGTTGCGCGGCCACCGCCTTCCTGCAGCACACGCTGCATGTCGGTTTTCGACAGGTGATAAAGCGGCAGCAGGCTCACCAGCAGCGCCGTCACCACCGCCGCACCTAGCGCGAACAAGCCCACGCGCCAATCGAAACCGATATCGAATATGCTGAGGCCGGTTCCGAGCGACGAGATCGACAAATACCGCAAACCCAGCCAGCCCAAACCGACGCCGACCGCCCCGCCGGGCGCCGCCAGGCAAAGCCCCTCCACCAGCAGTTGGCGGGCCAGCGCCATACGTGTCGCGCCAAGCGCCGCGCGCATTGCGATTTCATGGCCCCGGCCGAGAATGCGCGACAACAGCAGGTTGGCGACATTGACGCAGGTGATCAAAAGAATCAGCAGTACCGCGCCCTGAAGCAGTAGCAGCGTCGAGGAGATGCCGCCGACGAGGTACGCGTGGTAGTCGCGAATCAGTACCTGGGAACCCTGCTCTTGCCATTTCGCGCAGACCGCGGCGGGCAACGCGCCGCACATGCGTGCCATGGCGGCATCCACTTGTTGCCGCAGAACACTTTGACCGACGCGGGGCTTCAGCCGCCCGAGAACCGCCAAGTGGAGGTCCGTGATATTGCGTACGGTCAACTCCAGGTCGGCGGGTGAGATCGTTAGCGGCTGCCACAAATCCACGTCGTGGTCGGGAAAAGCGAAACCTTCGGGCATCACGCCGATAATTTCGAACGGCGTCCCGCTCAGCAGCACGCTCCGCCCAATGACGTCGGCGTTACCGCCGAAGACGCGCTGCCAATAGCCATAACTCAGGACGATTTCATGGCCGTGCCCGGGTTGGCTCGATTCGGAGCCGAACGTGCGCCCCAACAGCGGACGCGCGCTCAGAACATCGAAGAGCGGCGCCGTCGCCTGGACGCCCGTCACCTCCTCGGCGCGCCCGCGAACCTTCAGCGTCGATATTTCGTAGTCGTACGCAGCGACACCGGAAAAGGCAGTCGTCTCCGCCTTGATCGCCTCGAACATCGGCACCGAAAAGCCGAAATCGCCAGCGCTGTATTTGGGCATATACAGCCGCAGCTCCCTCAAACGTTCCGCGTGTGGATACGGCAGCGGCTTCAACAGATACCCGTTCAGCAAGCTGAAGACGGCCGTATTGGCGCCGATCCCGAGCGCCAGTGTCAGAATCGCGGCGGTGGTAAAGCCGGGCTTGGCGGCGAGTTGCCGAAAGCCGAACCGGATATCCGACAGGATTCCCGTCATGAAGCTTCACCTCCTTTTCCGGAAGTTCCTGTGACCGACGGCTGCTGATTACCGCCTGTTGGCAACTCGGTGAAGTACTCACTCATCGCCTTTACATCCTCCGGCCCCAGCGTGCCGGCATCCTGCTTGAGCTTCAGCATCGACAACAGATAGGCGTAGCGCGCTTGGGCGTAGGCCGTTTGGGCGTTGAGCAGATTGTCGCGCGCGCGCAGGACATCCAATGTAGTCGACGAGCCGACCTTGAAGGCCTCTTCGGTGGCATGTAATGAGGCGGCGTTGGACTTCACCGACTCGCGCAGCGCCTTCACGCTTGCGATGCCGGACAACACGTCGCTG
>DASSBR010000055.1:0-18783 GCA_035698525.1 Gammaproteobacteria bacterium | reverse complement strand
CGCCGCACCGCTGGTTAATGCACATAGGGGAACCACCACGTGTCTAGGCGGTGGTGGGGTGACTTCTCTCAGGGCTGGGTTCGACATGGATGTCGAACCCAGAGCCTCCATGGACGGATTTACGGCGTCCCTGGGAGAAGGCACCGCGGCGCCGCCCCGCGCGGCAGCTTTAGTGGCTTGCCGCAGGGGCGATGGGGTAGCTTCTTCCGAGGCACGCCATGAATACATCCATGTAGGCTTCCTCCGGACATCCCTGTCCTACGAGAGTCTCGGAAGAAGCTACCCCACCGCCTCGACACGTTGAGGTGTTCCTGAAGATGGCTTAACCGGCGTTGCGGCGTCCGATGGCTGCGAGTGGTACCGTCGCGACGATTGGATCGCTCCGCTCTTCCGTTTGTGTCGCCTGGAGGTTGCCGAAATCAAATAATTCCGGATCGGCCAGTTGTGATGGCCGCACGTTTTGCAGCGCGCGGAAAATCATGTCCGCGCGGCCCGGCGTTTCGCGCTCCCAGTCGTGCAGCATTGCCTTGATGCGTTTGCGCTCCAGGTTTTCCTGCGAGCCGCACAGGTTGCACGGGATCAGCGGAAATTCGCGCAGCTTGGCGTAGCGTTCAATGTCCGCTTCGGCGCAATAGGCGAGGGGGCGGATGACGATGTTGCGGCCGTCGTCGCTCGCGAGCTTCGGCGGCATCGCCTTGAGCGTGCCGCCGTGGAACAGGTTCAGGAACAGCGTCTCGATGATGTCGTCGCGGTGGTGGCCGAGTGCGATTTTGGTCATGCCGTGCTCGGCGGCGTAGCGGTACAGGGCGCCGCGCCTGAGCCGCGAGCACAGCCCGCAGGTGGTCTTGCCTTCCGGCACCACGCGCTGAACGACGCTGTAGGTGTCCTGCTCGATGATGTGGTAGGGCACGTCCAGCGATTCGAGATATTCCGGCAGCACGTGCTCGGGAAAGCCGGGCTGCTTCTGGTCGAGATTGACGGCGAAGACGTCGAACGCCACCGGCGCGCTGTCGCGCAGCGCCAGCAGGATGTCGAGCATCGCGTAGGAGTCCTTGCCGCCCGACAGGCAGACCATGACGCGGTCGCCGGCTTCAATCATGTGGTAGTCGGCGATCGCCTTGCCGACGTTGCGGCGCAGACGCTTTTCGAGCTTCTTTGCGTTGACGGACCTGGGGTTCATCGCATTAACGGCGTTCATCAAAATCCGGTGGAGAAGGTAATGCCATAGCCTTCGCGCGGACCCGTCTGCGCATAAAGGCCGATGTAGCCGTTGCCCACGTCGAGCGCCACCCGGGCGAACGCCCCGTGGCTGCTGCCGGCGCCGAAATTGCGGCGGAAGGCCAGCGGCCCGCGCGCCTTCTCGTGGCCGTCGTAGTGCAGCAGATAGCCGCCGACGATGATTTCCACCGGACCGAGGTCCAGGTCGGGTCCGGCGCGCAACTGGCTTTCGTACCACGTCAGTTCGTCATACTGGTTGTCGAGGCGGCCGTTGTCCACATCGTGCCAGCGATACGCGCCCTGAATGCGAAGCGACAGCAGGCCTGGAATGATCGGTGGATTGGTGCGCGCGACAATGCCGTAGAAGCGTCCGGTGAGATCGTAGCCATCGGCGGCGGGGTGATTGTCGAAATCGGCGCTGCTGTAGCCCCCTTGCAGTGCCAGGTCGAAAAACGGTGTGATCGACTCGCCGATTGTCAGCCCGAGTTCGCTGATGTCGGCGTTTTCGGTGGCGGCCTGATCGAACTCGAAATCGGTGTTGTAATGAGTGTAGGCGATGGCGGCGCCGAGACCGTCGGCGCGCGCCGTGACTGGCAGGAACAGCAGCGCGGCCAGAATCCAGTGCCCGCTAATCCTCATGACTGAACCCTTCGATGATGTAACCGCCCGACCGCTCGTCGCGCTCCAGTTCGAGCAATCCATGCTTGGAGGCTTCCTCCAGCAGCGCGTTGAAGCTTCGGAACCCGTAGTACGATTCATTGAAACTCGGCCTGCGGCGTTTGAGCGTCTGCTTGATCATTGAGCCCCAGATCTTGTCCTGGTCGCCGCGCTCGCCAGCCAGCGCGTCAACGGTTTCGAGCACCAGGTCGAAGGCTTCCTGTTTGCGATCTTCGGCAGTCTTGGCTTTTTTCTTCGTGGCCTTCTTCTTACGCGTGCGCTTCGGCTTCTCGCGCACCAGGTCGTCATAAAAAATAAATTCGTCGCAGTTCGCCGTCAGGAGGTCGGACGTCGAATCCTTGACGCCAACACCAATCACGACCTTGTTGTTCTCGCGCAGTTTGCTGACCAGCGGCGAAAAGTCGGAGTCGCCGCTGATGATGACGAAGGTATCGACATGCTCTTTCGTGTAGCACAGGTCGAGCGCGTCGACGACCATGCGGATGTCGGCCGAGTTCTTGCCAGACTGGCGCACGTGCGGAATCTCGATCATCTCGAACGAGGCTTCGTGCATGCCGGCCTTGAAGTCCTTGTAGCGCTCCCAGTCGCAATAGGCCTTCTTGACGACGATGTTGCCCTTGAGCAGCAGCCGCTCCAGCACCTTCGTCATGTCGAAACGATCGTAGTTCGCATCGCGCGCGCCGAGGGCGATGTTCTCGAAGTCGCAGAACAGCGCCATGCTTTGTGTATCGGGCTGGGCGGTCACGGGAGATCCTTGTAGGAAGAAGGGCGGGATGAGGGATGTTGATTCTCTTCACGCTGATAAACAACGTTGCCATTCAGAATAGTGTAATCGACCTTTGCATCGTCGATCCCAGCCGGTTCCACTGTCATGATGTCTTTCGACAGCACGACGATATCGGCGAGCTTGCCCGGCATCAGCGAGCCGAGCTGCTTTGCCTTGAACATGCCGTACGCATTCCACAGCGTGTACGACTTGAGTGCCTGCATGCGGCTCATGTCCTGTTCGGGGAAGAAAAGGGAGCCGTCCTTGAGTTGCCGCGTGACGGCGCATTTGAAATTCGGGATCGGGTCTTCGTCCTCGACCGGCACGTCCGTGCCCTGGTTCAGCATCGCGCCGGTCTTCAGCAGCGATTGCCACGCATACGCGCCTTCTTTCGCGCGTTTCTTGCCGATGCGCTTGACGACGTACGGCCCGTCAGAGCACGCGTGTATTGATTGCATCGAGGCGATGACGTGCATTTCCCCGAAGCGCGGAATGTCTTCGGGATTCAGGTGCTGCGCGTGTTCGATGCGCCAACGCAGGTCGGTTTTCTTCGGGTGCGAGTTGAAGATTTCTTCGTAGACGTCCAGTACCTCGCGATTGGCACGATCGCCGATCGCATGCACCGCGAGCTGGAAGTCGTTGTTGATCGCGATTTCGGCGATGCGGTGAATGCGCTTCATGGGCGTGACGTTGATACCGGTACTCGACGGCAGGTCGTTGTACGGCTTGAGGAACCAGGCGCTGTGAGTGCCGAGCGCGCCGTCAGAGAGAATCTCCCCAATCCCGCGCACGGTGAGGAAGCCGTGTTCGCCGTAGTCGATCATGCGGTAGTCGGCGATATGATTCGCGAGCGCCTCGGGTGGCTCACTGTTGATCATCGCGTAAAGCCGCAGCGGCAGCTTGCCCTTTTGCGCGAGCGCCTTGTAGACATCGATGATGTCGAAAGGCTCACCCATGTCGACAAACGTCGTGATGCCCTTGGACAGCGCATCGTGACCGGCGAGACGGATGGCCTTCATCCGGTCGGCCTTGATTTTGGCCGGCGGGCGCTTCGCGAGCCATTGCTGCAGCGCGCGCAGGACAGAGTCCTGCGCATTGTCGCGCAGCATGCCGATCGGCGTGCCGTCGCGTTTGCGGACAATCTCGCCGCCTTTCGGGTCGGGCGTGTTCTTGCTGATGCCGGCGATTTCAAGCGCCTTCACGTTGGCGAATACGGCGTGGCCGCTGGCGTGAATCAGCACGACCGGATTGTTTGGCGATACGGCGTTCAACTTGTCGCCAAGCGGCAGGCCGTCGATGTTCGGCTGCGGCGGGCGCGTCCACTTTTCCTGGTGCCAGCCGCGGCCGACGATCCACTCGCCGGGCTCGGCGGTGGCGGCTGCCTTCTTCACCATCGCGACGATGTCGCTCCACGTTTTGGCGGTTGTGAGATCGAGCTCCATCTTCGACTGGCCGAGTTCCATAAAATGGCCGTGGCCTTCGATGAACCCCGGCACGGCAAGGCGGCCGTTGAGGTCGATGACGCGCGTATCCGAGCCGATATAAACCGCAATGTCGGCGTCACTGCCGACCGCGAGCACCTTGTGATCCGCCACTGCGATGGCTTGCGTCGTCGGCTTCTCGGGCCACAGCGTGACGATCTTGCCGTGGCGCAGCACCAGGCTCGCCTTTTGTGACGCGGCATGCGCCGGCGGCAATGTCGCCACTGCCAGCGCGACGAGGCCGGCCTTAAGCCAGACGGGGCATATCTTCATCGTAATCCTCCGAAACCGTTGCGTCGGCATCATGTTGCGCGCCGACGAGTTTGAATGCGAACGTTAGCGCGACGCACACCGAGAGATTCACCGCCAGCGAATACAGCGCGGCGTAACCGGCGACCGTGAAACCGCCGACGTCGAGCGGATAGATCGACGTCGAAAAATGTTGCGCCGCCGCCATCCACGTTCCGATGGCCATCCCGGCTAGCCAGCCGAGAGCCAGCGCCCGGCGGTGCAGCCAACGGGTGTACAGGCCGATGACGATCGCCGGCAGGGTCTGAATGATCCAGATTCCACCGAGCAACTGCAACTGGATCGCGTACTTGTTGGGCAGAAAGACGATGAACGCGAGGGCCCCGACCTTGACCAGCAGCGACACGAACTTGGCCGTGCCGGCTTCGTGTTTCTCGCTGCAGCCGGGGCGCAGGAACTCGCGGTAAATATTGCGCGTGAACAGGTTGGCCGCCGCGATCGACATGATCGCCGCCGGCACCAGCGCACCGATCGCGATCGCCGCGAACGCGAGTCCCGAGAACCAGTCCGGCAGCTCGTGCAGGAACAGCGCCGGCACGGCGAAGCTCGAGCCGTAGCGATCGAAATAGCTGGCGAACTCCGGCAGATTCGCGACGCCCGCGGCAACCGCCATGTAACCGAGCAGCGCAATCAGCGCGAGTGCCAGCGAATAGGCCGGCAGCAGCGCCATGTTGCGCTTCACGGCCCCGCGGCTGCTCGCGCTCAACAACCCGGTGACCGAGTGCGGGTACAGGAACAGCGCGAGCGCCGAACCGAACGCCAGCGTCGCATAAGCGGTGTACGCTCCGAAGCTCGTGTCGGTCGGCGGCGCAAGCAGCAGCTTGTCGGTCGGGATTGCCTTGAAGATGTTGCCGTAACCGCCGAGATGAAACGGGATCACGATGACCGCGACAATCACCGTCACGTAGATCAGCACGTCCTTGACGATCGCGATCATCGCTGGCGCACGCAGCCCGCTGGTGTAGGTGTACGCGGCGAGAATCAGGAACGCGATGATCAGCGGCAGGTCGCCGACGAGGCCGGTGCCGTCGAATCCCATCGCGGCGATCACGACCTGGATGCCGACCAGTTGCAGCGCGATGTAGGGCAGTGTCGCCAGAATCCCGGTGACGGCGACGAGCAGGCCGAGCAGCCGGCTGTCGAAACGGCCGCGAACGAAGTCGGCGGCGGTGATGTAGCCGTGGCGCTTCGCCACCGACCACAGGCGCGGAAACACCATGAACACGAACGGGAATACCATCAACGTGTACGGCACCGCGAAAAAGCCGATCGCGCCGCGGCCGAAGACCAGCGCCGGCACGGCGATGAAGGTGTAGGCGGTGTACAGGTCGCCGCCGAGCAGGAACCAGGTGATCAGCGTGCCGAAGCGCCGCCCGCCGAGCCCCCATTCGTCGATGGAGTTCAGGTTGCCGCGCCGCCAGCGCGCGGCGTAGAAGCCGAGCACTGTGACGAAGACGAACAGGATGATGAAGACAGTTAATGCCGGCCAGTTCATGTCGTTGTTCCCCGGCTATAGCCTGGCTTTATAAGCCAGCGCGGTCGCAACCGCCGTCACGATGATCCAGCAGAACTGGAACCAGTAAAAAAACGGAATCCCGAAGACGCTCGGCTCGACGCGGTTGTATAACGGCGCCCACAGTGCACCCGCGAAAAGAACCACCACGCCCGCGTACCAGGCCAGCTTTTTACTCATTTGTGCTCCCCTCTATTGCGCGGCGTGTTGTTGCCGCAGCCAGCCGAACGGCAACGCGCCCGGCCCCTGGCCCAACAACACCACGCGCGCCGGACCGATGACATACATGACATACGATTCCTGCCCGCCGCCCTCGGTCGCGAGCGCAAGTTCGCCGCGCCCGCCGTGGTCGGCGTCGAGCGTGTAATGGCCGTCGAGTGCAACCGCCTGTGACGCGCCGCTGCGGATTTCAACACCGTCGTCGACATTGCCATCGCCGTCGAACGAGATGCCGCCGACGGCCGGGTTGGCGCCGTCGGCGCTCGCCAGCGTGTATGCTCCGTCGAGCGTCGCCTCGGAAAAATCGCTGTTGGTTCGGGCAATGAACTCACCGTCGCGAATGGAAGCGTTGTCTGCTTCCATCACCAGCGCATGATCCGGCGATTGCAGGTAAAAGACGAGGTCGGTGCGCCCGCCGCCGGTGATGAAACTGGCCGTGCCACGGCCGCTGTCGTCCACCGAATAGGCACCGGTAAAAGCCACCGCAGGCTCGATGGAGATGCCCCCGCTGCGGTCGTAAATCGCATCGTCAATGTTGCCGCTGCCGTCGGCGCTGAAGCGTCCTGCGGTCGCGACCGGATTGATGCCGTCGCCGCCGAACAGGTCGAACACGAAGTCGCCGGACAAGTCGCTGTCGCTGAATGTCTGATCGGCTTGCACCAGCATCTGGCCGGTGAGCGGCTCGCTCGCATCCACGCGCAGCAGCCGGATGTCATCCGCCGACACGGCATAGAACGTGTAGTGGCTCGTTCCGAGAGCGCTGGTGAGCGTCAACGAACCGTGGCCGTTGTCGCCGGCGAAATCGTAGGCGCCAGTCACTGCGACCGCCAGCGCGATCGTGCCGGCGTCATTCCGATCAAGGATGCCGGTGTCGATCGTGCCGTCGTCTTTGGCCGTCAGCTTGCCGACGAGCGTCGCTTGGCTGCCGCGCTCATCCGGCCCGTCGAGCGCGAAGACGTAGTCGCCGGATAGTGACTGTACCGCAGTGTCCGTTTGCGGCATGAATTCGCCGACGGCGGACTCGCCGGCATCGACGCGGATCACCTGCGCGCCGCCGTCCGCGCCGATGATGAAGCGCAAATCCGCGCTGCCGAGCGCGCTGTTAAAGACGGCTTGCGCGGTGCCGTCCGCGGCGACCTTGTAACTGCCGTCAACCGGCACGTCCAGACGTACCCCGTCCGGCGCGTTCACATCTTCGACGGCCGTGCTGATGCCGCCGTTGCCGTCGGCCTTGAGATGGCCGATTACCGCGACCGGGCCTCCGCTCGTGGTTCCGTGCCAGGAGAAAACGTAACCGCCGCTGAAGGACGCATTGGAGTATTGAACGGTTGCCGAGGCACTGCCTGACTTCGAGGCGTCGGCTTGCGACACGGCGGTAATGGTGACGCTGCCGCCGGGCGGCAGGGCGGGCGCCGTGTAGAGACCCTTGGCGGAGATTGTGCCGAGATTGGCATTGCCGCCGACAACGTCATCGACCTGCCAGGTAACATTATCGTTGTCGGCGCTGAATTGCTGCGTCGCCCCGGCGGCGACCGTCGCCTTGGCGGGCGTGACCGTGATGCCGTGGTTGGGCGGCGGTGCACCATTGTCGCCGCCGCTATCTCCCGCGCCGGAAAAGCTGCTGTTGGCAATGCAGCCCGCCAGCAGCGCAGCAACCAACAGGCAAAAACCGGTCTTCCGTATCATCGCGTCCCGCTTCGGAATAGCCGAGGCAGCTATTCTTTTCGCGGCGGCAGTTGCAAGTCAACTCCGGGCCCAGAGCCAGGGTTCAGGCACGTGGATGTCGTAGCCTTGCGCAAAGTCGACGCCAAGCTCGCGCAACTTGCCGCGAACGCCGCTGACTTCCACATATTCGGCTACCGTCTTGACGCCCATGATCTTGCCGACGCGGTTGATCGTCTCGACCATCGCGCAGTCGATCGCGTCCTCGGCCATGTTGCGCACGAAAGCGCCGTCGATCTTGAGGTAGTCGACGTGCAGCGTCTTGAGATACGGGAACGACGACAGGCCGCTGCCGAAGTCGTCGAGCGAAATGGCGCAACCGAGTGTACGCATCTCACTGATGAACGCGACCGCGTGGTCGAGGTTGGCGATGGCCGCAGTTTCGGTGATCTCGAAGCAGATCATCGCGGGCGGGATCTGGAAGCGGCGGAACTGTTCGCGCACGAAACGCGAAAAATGCGCCTCGCCGATGGTTTCGCCGGAAATATTGATCGAGACCATCTCGCGGTCGCCGGCGCCGTGGCGGTTGAGGCTGCGTCTCAGGCCGCCGAACACCTTGCGCACCACCCAGCGATCAAGCGCCGGCATCAGGTGGTAGCGTTCGGCGGCGGGAATGAAGTTGCCGGGTTCGATGATGTCGCCGGTTTCGTCGCGAAAGCGCAGCAGAATCTCATTGCGGCGCACGTCGTCGTTGTCCTGCAGCGGCGAAATCCACTGGTGATACAGCAGGAACCGGTCGTCTTCGAGGGCGCCGGCGATACGTGAAACCCAGTCCATTTCGTGGTGCCGGCGGGCGATGTCGATGTCTTCGCGGTCGTAGACGCGCACCCGGTTGCCGCCCTGTTCCTTGGCGGAGTAGCAGGCCGAGTCGGCGGCCGCGAACAGGTTCGGCAGGCCGCGGCGGCGCGCGTTGACGCCGACCACACCAATGCTGGCGCTGACGTGGAACACGCGTTGCTCCCACGTGAAGCGGAAGCCGGCGATCGCGCGAATCAGCTTGCGCGCTATGCGCTCCGCGTCGCCCGGCGGGGAATGCGGCAGCAGCACGCCGAACTCGTCGCCGCCGAGACGCGCCAGCACCGCCGATTCGCCGAGGTCGTCCGTCATCAGCACTGCCAGTTGGCGCAGCAGCGCGTCGCCGGCAAGGTGGCCGCAGATGTCGTTGACGACCTTGAACTCGTCGAGATCGATGTACAGCAGGCCGTGCTCGGTATCGCTGTCGAGGCAGCGCGTCAGCGCGTCGAGCCGGCGTTCGAATTCGGCGCGATTAATAAGGCCGGTCAACCGGTCGTGCGTGGCCTGGTACGCCGCCTGCAGCGTCGCGCGGCGGGCCTCGGCCACATCCACGTAAATGGCGTAAGTCGCCGCCTGGCGCTTGCCGGCAAGGATAGGGACCGAGTGGATTCTTACCGGCGCGAGGACGCCGTCGCGGCGCTGGCGGACCGTCTCGATTTGAAGCGTCTGGCCGGAAAAGGCCTGACGTGACAAATCCTCCGCCTCCGCCTGCAGATGGCTCGGCACAATGACCCGGTCGATGGCGTTGCCGCGCAGTTCGGCAAGCGAGTAGCCGAAGAGCTTCACGAAGCTGCGATTGGCGTTGATGATTTTGCCGTCAGGGTCGAGAACGGCGACGCCGTCGGGCAGGTTGTTGAAAAGTGCGCGAAAGTAGTTCGCCTGACGCGCCAGACGGCGCTCGACCGTCGTCCCGCACTCGGGCGCATCCGCGGGAACGGAGTTGTCTCGGTTCAAAAGATTGTTTCGCCTGCGGCAGCGGCTGCCGGCTCCCTGAAGCAGCCGGAATACTACTTGATTTAACAGAAAATTCAAGCCCCCGGCCACAATTCGCCGGCTGCCTCCTATATACTTTGGTACAACCTTCCAACGGAACCCGGGAGGTCTGACCAGAAGCACAAAGGGATTTATGACAAACTCGAGTTCACCAGCGCAGTGGGACGTCGAGGACGACAAGACGGTGCGCCTGTCCGGCGACTGGTCGCTTTTGTTCAGCGCGAAGCGCCGCAAGGAACTGCAACAGGAACTCAAATCGCTTGACTCCCCCCGGGGCTATGCCTGGAACCTGTGTGACATCGGCAGCTTCGACAGCGGCGGCGCGTTGCTGTTGTGGGAGCTCTGGGGTCACGAGTTGCCCGACAATCTCGATTGTCACGACAGCCAGCGCCACTGGTTCGACCGGCTGAAGGACAGCGAAGCGCCGCCGGAACTCGAGCAGTCCCGCCTTGTTGTCGCCGCGGATCGTTTCAGCGCCGGCGTCATGTCGATCGTGCGTACGATCGGCGGCCTGTTGCTGCTCGTCGGTCAGTTGATGGTCGATTTCACCTGGTGCATACGCCACCCGCGCGTCATGCCATGGCGCGAGATTTCCGCGACCGTCTATCGCGGCGGCGCGTCCTCGATGCTGCTGATCGGCCTGATCGGCTTCATGATCGGCATCGTCATGGCGATCCAGATCGGCATTACGCTCGAAAAGTTCGGCGCAAACCAGATGATCGTGTCGCTGATGGGTCTTGCCGTGCTGCGCGAGCTCGGATCGGTGATCACCGCGATCATCCTCGCCGGCCGCTCGGGCTCCGCGATGACGGCGGGCATCGGCGCCATGCACATCACCGAAGAATTCAATGCCCTGCGCGCGTTCGGCGAGTCGCCGAGCTTGAGACTGGTTTTGCCACGCGTGATCGGCATGTCGATCAGCGTTCCGCTGCTCGTCGTCTGGGCCGACTTCACCGGCCTCGTCGGCTCCGCGATCACCGCCGACTGGTTTCTCGGCGTCAACTGGCAGCTTTTTTTTTCGCGCCTGCCGATGGAGGTGCCGATCGTGAACTTCTGGATCGGCCTCGGCAAGGGCATCGTCTTCGGCTTCATGATCGCACTGATCTCAACTTACTTCGGCATCGTCGCCAAACCCAACACCGAAAGCCTGAGCCGCAACACCACGCTGTCAGTTGTCACCAGCCTGTCGCTGATTCTGCTGTTTGATGTCATGTCCGGCGCGGCGCTCACCAACGTGGGGTTGTGATGGCCGTTGCTCCGGAAGACGTGCAAGGCGACGGGCGCGAAGTCGTGATCTCAGTGAAGGACCTGCATACGCGGCTCGGCAAGCAGGAAATTCACCGCGGCCTGAACCTCGACGTGTATCGCGGCGAAGTGCTCGGCGTCATCGGCACGACCGGCAGCGGCAAGACCACGTTGCTGCGCCAGATCATCGGCTTGATCAAGCCGCAATCGGGCACGGTGGACGTGCTCGGCCAGCGCATCCACAGCCTTGAAGGCGAGGAAGTGCGCCTGTTGCGGCGCCGCTGGGGCGTGCTGTTCCAGCAGGGCGCGCTGTTCAGCGCCCTGAACGTGTTCGACAACATCGCTTTTCCGATCCGCGAACTGCGCAAGGAAGGAGAAGATATCGAAGAGGAAGCCATTCACCGGCTGGTCGCGGTCAAGCTGCATATGGTTGGGCTCGAACCGGCGGACGCGTGGAAATATCCGGCGGAACTTTCGGGCGGCATGCTGAAGCGAGCGGCGCTCGCACGCGCGTTGGCGCTGGAGGCGGATCTGCTGTTCCTTGACGAACCGACAACCGGCCTCGATCCGGTTTCCGCGTCGGAATTCGACACGCTGCTCGACCAGTTGCACCACGAACTCAACCTGACGGCACTGATGATTACGCACGATCTCCACAGTCTGGCAGCGCTCAGCGATCGCGTCGCGGTGCTCGACGAAGGCAAGCTGCTGACAGTCGGCAGCCTTGTGGAAGTTGCTGAATTCGACCATCCTTTCGTAAAGGAATTTTTTCAGCGGCGGCGCGGCGACGACGAATTGCGCGCGCTGCCGTCATACTAACAAGGCTCGGGCATAACTATGGAAAACCGCTCGCACGCGATCATCGCCGTCAGCTTCCTGATCTTTTTCTCGATCGCCGCCATCCTGGTGTACTACTGGCTTTCGCACCAGGAGCCCGAGCCGCGCCTGTACAGGATCGTCACCAGCCAGTCCGTCGGCGGACTGGCCGTTAAATCGCCGGTGTATTTCAAGGGACTGCTTGTGGGGCACGTGGAGAAAATCGCCTTCGATAAGCGGGACCCAGCGAAGGTGGATGTGCTGTTCACCGTTGCCAAAGGCGTTCTGGTGACAAAGTCCACCTATGCCGTGACGCAGCTTCAGGGCATTACCGGCGGGTCTGCACTCGCGTTGAAGCTGGGCAGGGGCAGTCGCGAGCCGCTGGAAACCAGCGATCAGAACCCGGCGAAAATCCCGCTGCACAAGGGACTGCTCGCGAAGTTGCAGTCAGTCGGCCGCAAGGACCTGAAAAAAATCAACGACATCATTTCGAGCGCACAGCAATTGCTCAACGACCGAAATCAGAAGCATCTCGCGAACACCATTCAGCAGCTTGACGAGGCGACCAAAAAAATTGTCGTCATCGAGAACCAGTTGCTGCCGGTCGTTAAAATGATGCCGAGCCTCGCGAAGAGCGCAAAGCAGACGCTGGATCAAAGCCACGAACTGCTTGCGCGGGCGAACGATCTCGCCGAAGCGGCGAAGAAACCGATCAAGAAGGTGGGCGACGCGGCCGATTCGCTGGCGGCGCTCACAGCCAGCGGCGAGCGCATCGCCAATACAATGGAGCACCAGACGCTGCCGGATATCGACAAGCTGAGCGAAAGTCTGCTGCGCACGTCGAAGTCCATCAACGCGCTGAGCGATCAGTTGCAGGCGAATCCGCAGAGTCTCATTTTTGGCGGATCGAAACCCAAGCCTGGCCCGGGCGAACCGGGTTTCGGGAACCAGGGAAACGGTGAAGGAAACGGAGAATAAAGTGATCAGGAAATTTGCATTTCTGTCAGTGCCGGTCGCGCTGGCGCTCGTCGGCTGCATCAGTTCCGGCGAAACCATTCAGGTGGAGCATTTCACGCTGGGAGGAGCGGCACCGCCGGCGCAAAATGCGTCCGCCACCAACCAGCGCGGAACGCACATTCTGCGCATTGCCGAGATCGACGCGCCCAACTGGCTCGACAGCACGAACCTGTATTACCGGCTGGAATATCGCAACGGCGCGAAGATCAGCGCCTACAGCCGTTCGGACTGGGTGGCGCCGCCGCCGGCGCTGCTCGCGAACGTATTGCAGGCGACGCTGGCGGCCGGCGCCGGTCAATGGAAGGCGATTCTCGGCCCGAACGATGTTGCGCGTGCCGACCTGACGCTACAGGTCAAACTCAACGACTTCGAGCAGCAGTTTATGTCGGCGCAACAGAGCATTGGCCTGCTGGATGCCACTGCGACGCTCTTTGACGCCAACGGCATCGTCGCGCAGCGGCAATTCCATATCGAGAAGCCTGCGCCGAGCGCTGACGCCGCGGGCGGCGTCAAGGCGCTCAGCGAGGCAAGTCAGGCGTTTGCGGGCAACATCAGGCAATGGCTAGCCGATTTTGCCCCGTCCGCTCATAACGGATAAAGCACGTAACCTTGCTGCTGCAGAATAATCAGATCGGAAATCGCCGATAGCGACAGCACGATGTCGGGGTTCACCGCGCTGTGGGGAATGTGGTGCTCGGCGAGCGCCTGGCCGCACACAAACAGCTTGACGCCGTTGGCGCGCAGCGCGTGAATCAGCGCGACGTCCGGGTTGTCGTGGCCGGTGCGTTTGCGGTAATCGTCGTTCTTCATCACAAAATCGGTCGCCGCGCCGTGGATCACGACGATGAACTTGCGGTGATTGGCGCGCACACCTGACAGTGCAAACAGGTTTACCGCGCGGGCGACGTGCTCCAGGCCCTTGTTGGTTTTGCCGGTGCCGTCGTCCTTCGTCAGATTGAACACGACTTTGTAGGTCTTTCGCGGGTTTGGTTGCAATGCCGCGTCCGGCAATGGCGTCACGCCGCCGTGATTGCGAATCACCGGATATTCCCACACCTGCGGCTGCGCTTTCGAGGAGGTCGCGGCGAACAGCGGCAGGGCCGCGAGCAGCAGCGTCAGTGTCAATAGTCCTTTAATCATGTTTCTTCTCCTTGTGAGGCTTGATCTCTCCATAGTAATCCATGTGTTGATGGTACTTCGCTTTCGTTTCTGCGACATCGCCCGTGAAGCGCGGGTCCTGCGGTCGTGGATGATGATCGACGAAGGCGGCCACGTCCCAGGCCTGCTGATCGGTCAGCGAGCCGCCGATACCGTAGGGCATATTGGCCTTGATGAACGCCGCTGCCGTCGGAATGCGGTGCATGCCTGCGCCCCAGTTGAACGAATGCGGTCCCCATAGCGGCGGAAAAACGTATTGCCCCGCGCTTCGGCGGCCTTGCCCGGCGGCGCCGTGACAGAGTGCGCAATGCGTTTTGAAAACCTGCGCGCCACGTGCCGGGTCGGGGGTTCTGGCCGGTTTTGCCAACTCGGGATAGCCTGCGCCGGGCATCTTCGCGTTAACCGGCGCGCCTGTCGCAAGCCAGTGAAAATAGCTTTCGAGTGAGACCATGACCTTGCTGTCGGGGGCCGGCGGCTGGCCGTTCATGCTGAACGTAAAGCAGCCCTGGATGCGGTCGGCAAGCGTGTTGACCCTGTCGTTTTTCTTGCGGTAATGCGGATACGCGCCGAAGGCGGCCCACATCGGCGCGGAATTTGCGAGCCGGCCCCGGTTCAGGTGGCAATTTTCGCAGGTGAGTACGTTGCCGACGTAGGTTTCGGCATAGCGCCCGGTCCGCGTGAAGACTTTTTCGCCCCAGCGGATCATGTCGCCATCGGGTCCGGCAGGAATGGCGGATTCCGGCGGTGGCTCAAAACCTGACCTGGCGGGCGCCGATTCGGCGGTGGCGGCTGTTTCCTTCACGCTGCTGTTGATCCGGTTATCCCCTTCCGGCCGCAGCCATGCGAGATAGGCCGCGACGGCTTTCACGTCGCCATCGTCCAATCCGGTCGCGACGTTGTGCATCAGCCCCAGCGGATCGTTGCGGCGCCGGCCGTGGCGCCACTCCTCAAGTTCCGCCGCGAGATAGCTCCCATCCTGCCCGGCGAGGGCAGGAAAATCCGGCGCCAGCCCCGTCAGCACCGGGCCATGACAATCCTCGCAAGCCGGCACATGGTTCGCCCACTTGCCGTGCCGCACCAGCGCCTCGCCATGCCGCAGCGCGGCGGCATCGATCGGCTTTCGCGCCGGGTAGGGTGTATCCAGATTGGCATAGTAGCGGGCGACCGCCGTGATCTGCCGGTCGGACAGTCCGGCAGCCATTGCGCTCATGATTCGGTTGTTGCGCGCGCCGGACTTGAAATCGTGGAGCTGTTTTTCGAGATAAGCGGCAGGCTGGCCGGCGAGACGGGGATAAGTGCCGCCGCTCCCACCTTGTCCGCGATCCCCGTGGCAGGCGGCGCAGCTTGCCGCGGCCGGCGGCGCGGAATCGGCGGCGAAGGCCGGCAACAAAACAAACAGGGCGACGCTACCTGCAACCCACGCAATCCATTTGCTCATGCTTAACGCATCCCGTTGCTCATGTGGTGGTCCTTCAAGGCAATATTGCCCTGTTCAGAACGTCTATGCGCTTCAAACACAAGGCGCGCGACCGCGGCATAGCCGTAGCTCTGGTAAGGGAGCGCAACGCGGTGATTGGAGCGTATAGACGTTCCCATTATATAGCTATGGCTGTCGGGCGAGACTGTCCGCGCCCGTGGGCAGCGTTGCACCGCTTGTCAATGGAATAACCATTGCCTGCGCGGCGCGCCTTGCCACGAGCGCGGGCAATCTCGCTGAACAGGGCAATATTGCCTTGAAGGACCACCGAGCATACCGCATTATGCCAGCCATGATCTGGGGTTGGCTGGGCGCGTTGGGGATCGGTCTGGTGCTGGGAACGCTCGGCTCCGGCGGCTCGATTCTGACCGTGCCGGTGCTGGTGTACCTGTTCGACCAGCCGGAAAAAGCCGCCATTGCGGGCTCGCTTGCCGTGGTCGGCAGCATCAGCTTCGTCGGCGCGATACCGTATGCCCGGCGCGGCCTGGTCGCGTGGCGCCTGGTCGGCTTGTTTGGCATTCCCGGCATGATCGCCGCGTTCGGCGGCGCGTGGGCCGGTCACTACCTCCCTGGCGCGGTGCAGTTGCTGTTATTTGCGATCGTCGTGCTGCTCGCCGCGGCCCTGATGCTCCGGCCGCGCAGGAGCGACGGGGGGGAAAGCGCGCGTCAACCCCTGTGGAGCGTGCCACTGGACGGCCTTGGCGTCGGCTTCATGACCGGGCTGGTCGGCGTTGGCGGCGGGTTTCTGATCATTCCGGCGCTGGTGCTGTTGCTCGGTTTGCCGATGCGGCGCGCCGTCGGCACCAGCCTCTGCATCATCGTCCTCAATACGGCGGCGGGTTTTTACAAGTATCTCGGCGTGCTCGAAGCGCATAGCCTCACGCTCGACTGGTCCATTCTCGCCCCGATCGCCGCCATCGGCATCGCCGGCAGCCTGATCGGCAACGTGGTCGGCGGCCGGATACCGCAGGCGAAGCTGAAGCGCGTATTCGCGATGTTTTTGCTGGTGATGGGGGCGTATATCGTCGCCCGGACTGCGCCAGCCGTTTTTTAGGCCCGTCTTAGGGTTTCGACCGGGGGGCGATTCACGGCGCTTCGCGTGGCGGCGAGACCCGTGCAGACGACGATGATCGCGCCGCCGACGAGGCCCGCGGGCACGATCCACGGGTTCGCGTTGTAGGGCAGGTCGAACACCTGCCGGATGAGCAGCCAGCCCGCGCCGAGCGCCGCCGCGCCGCCGAGTCCACCGGCCAACAGCCCCAGCATGGCGAACTCCGCGATGACCCCTTTGAATACTGTCGCACGCGCCGCGCCCAGCGTGCGCAACAGCGCCGACTCGTGGCGGCGTTCGTCGCGGGTCGCCTGGACCGCTGCCAGCAGCACGAGCACGCCGGCGAACACGGTGAACGCGAATACGTAGCCGACCGCGAAGCTCGCCTGCGTGACGATCTGGCGCACGGTCCGAACGATGGCGCCGACGTCCACCACCGTAATGCCCGGCAGCTCGCGCGCGAGGTCGGCCAGCAGCGGCGCTTTTTGCGGCGACAGATGCACCGAGGTGATGTACGTGGTCGGATAGCGGTTCAGCACGCCAGGCGGCGTCACGAAGAAAAAGTTCGGGTCGAAACTCTGCCAGCGAATGTTGCGCAGGTTGGCGATCTTGAGCGTGATCTCGTCGCCGCCGAGCGCGAACGTCAGCGTGTCGCCCGGCTGTACGTCGAAGGCCTCGGCGACATCCTGATCGACCGACACGAGCCGCTTGCCATAGTCGGACTTGCCCCACCACTGGCCGGCGGTCATCACGTTCTCCTGGCGCCGGAAGCGGGCAACGCTCAAGTTCGATTGCCGGTTGAGCAGATTGCGGGCGCGCTCTTTCTTGAAGTCGGCGGCCGTCACATGCTTGCCATTGATGCCGACGAGGCGGGCGCGCGTCATTGAAAACAGTCGCGGCGCGGCGAGATCGTGCTTTTTAAAAAAGTTATTCAGGTCGTCGCGCTGATTCGGCTGGATATTGAAAACGAACTCGTTGGGCGCGTTCGGCGGCAACTGGTTGGCCCACGCGGTAAAAATGTCCGCCCGCACCAGCGTCAGCCACAGCAGCACCGTGATCCCGAGACCGAACGCGGCGATCTGCACGATGGTCTGACCGCCGCGCCGCCACAAATTGCCGAGGCCGAAGCGCCATGCGGCGCCGACATGGGTGCGCAACGGACGCAGCGCGATGAGCAGCAGCCCGCCGCCGATCCCCAGCGCCAGCGCGGCGCCCGCCAGCGCGCCAAAAACGTACAGCGTGAGCCGCCAATCCTTCACCTGCCACGCGAGCAGCGCAATCAGCGCCGCGAGCGCCACGCCCCAGACAACGAATGTGTTGCCCGGGCGCGGTCCGAGGTCGCGGCGCAGAATCCGCGCTGGCGGCGTGTTGCGCAGTCGCAGCACCGGCGCGAGCGCGAAGCCGGCGAGCAGCAGCACGATGGTGCCGAAGGCGGTCAGCGCGGGTATCCAGCTCGGCGGCGGCAGCGCCATCGGCAGGGCGTCGCCGAGCAACACGACGAGCCCCGTCTCCGCGCCGAAGCCGATGGCGCTGCCGACAATGGCGCTCAGGAGCCCGAGCATCGACAGTTGCGTCACCAGCAGCGCGACGAGCCGCGTGCGGGTCATGCCGAGGCTCAACAGTACGGCGACGGTGTCCGTCCGCCGCAGCGCGTACTGGCGGGCTGACATCGCGACCGCGACCGCGGCGATCAGCACGCTGACGAGCGCGGCGAGGCGCAGGAAGCTCTGCGCCTGGTATAGCGGGTCGTGCACGGCGGGCCGTGCGTCGCTGATATCGACCATGCGGTCGGATGGCCTGAGCGCCTTTTTCAGCGCCGCCTGGTAGTCGGCGACCGCGGCCGGCGGGCCGGCGGCCAGCAGGTGGTAGCTGATGCGGCTGCCCGGTTGCACGAGCTTGGTCGCCGGCAGATCGGCCTCGTTCAGGTACAGGTTGGGCGCCAGATCAATGAAGTCGATGCCCTGGCCGGGCGCATAGGCCACGACGGCAGCGATCTTCAGATGGCTCGCGCCGATCTGCACGCTGTCGCCGACTTTGGCGCCAAGCGCGGTCAACAGTCGCGGCGCGACCCAGATGGTCCCGCGTTCGGGAATGCCGGTGGCCTTGTGCGTCGGGCCGAACGGCTGGTTCGCCAGCTCGACCGCGCCGCGCAGCGGATAGCCTGCGCCGATCGCGTGCAGGCCGGCGAGCTGGCTGCGTTCGCCGTTCAGCGCGACGCTGGGGAAACGCAGCATAGTCGTCGTTTTGAGGCCGTTTTCCTGCGCCAGCTTCGCGTAGCCTGCCGGCAGCGGCGTCGGGCCGCGCACGTCCACGTCGGCCGCGAGA
>DASSBR010000054.1:0-2396 GCA_035698525.1 Gammaproteobacteria bacterium | reverse complement strand
TTTTGATCGGCGCCGGGAGCCCGATGCCGGGCTGGCCGTTGTACCAGACATAGTTTGCAGCGTCCATGATACCTACTGCTGTCGCGCTGGTTATCACCGGCTCGGCGAGCATCCGGAAGTGCGTGAAGTCATGCGTAAACGCCGCCGCGTGCTCGACCTTGCCCGCGCGCAATCCGTGTTGCGCGCACCAGTCGTGCGGATCGGCCGCGTCATCGAGTTCCGGCAGACTCCAGAGCCCGCCCCAGATGCCGTTCGGCGGACGCTTTTCCAGCAGCACCGCGCCATCGCATTCAACCGCCAGCAGGCGCTTCGCCCGTTCCGGATACGCCCGCCGTACGCGCGGCGCCGGGAATTCGCTCTCGCGCCCCTGCCGGTGGGCGGCACAGGTCGCCTGTAGCGAGCAGATCGAGCAGGACGGCTTGCGACGCGTGCAGACGGTCGCGCCGAGATCCATGATCGCCTGGGTGTAAGCCGCGCAATCGGTTTCGGGCGTATGCGTTTCGGCGAACTGCCAAAGCTGATCGGCGACGCGTTTGTCGCCGGGCCAGCCGGACACCGCATGGTAGCGGGCCAGCACGCGCTTGACGTTGCCGTCGAGAATCGCGTGGCGCTGGCCGTGGCTCAACGACAGGATCGCGCCGGCGGTGGAGCGGCCGATGCCGGGCAAGGCGACCAGTTCTTCGATCGACTCCGGCAGCGCACCGTCGTAACGCTCCACAATGGAGCAAGCGGCGGAATGCAAATGGCGCGCGCGAGCGTAGTAGCCGAGCCCCGACCACAGCGCCAGCACGTCGTCGAGCGGCGCTGCCGCCAATGCGGCGACATCCGGAAACCGCGCCATGAAGCGCTCGAAGTACGGAATGACCGTCGCCACCTGGGTCTGCTGCAGCATGATCTCCGAGACCCAGACGCGATACGGCGTCGGGTTTCGCTGCCACGGCAGGTCGTGGCGGCCATGCCGGCGAAACCAGCCGAGCAGCCGCGTTGCGAAATCATCCGCCCTGACGGCCAGGACGGCGGGATCAGCCGCCATCGTCACCGCCTGAGTTGAACAAGCCTTTCAACTTGCCCTTCAGCTTGTCCTTCAGGTCTTCCTTCTTTTCGTCGACGCGGCTCTTGACCTCTTCCTTGACGCGGCTTTCAAACACGTCGCGCAAAGCCGGGAAGGCGTCCAGCGAACTGAAGTCGCCCTGGATCGCAATCGGAATGGTATGGCCTTTGAGTTTCTCCAGATCGCCGCGTGCTTTCACATCCGGGACCTGGACGATCTTCGCCTTGAGCTTGTACTCGACGTCGCGCTGAACGAGATCGATCGTGCCTTGCCCGGTCAGCCGCATGAACGGCAGCCGCGCCTCGAAATCGTCGTTGTGCAACACGCCGTTCTTGATTGCCCCGCTGCCGCTCAACGCGACGAACTCGGTGCGCTCGGGACCGGTCTGCTTCGGTGGCTGCTGTTTGTTGAGGATCGCGTACGCGCGGTCAATCGCGCCCCACAAATCCACGCCCTCGACGGCGCCGTGCTGGACCTTGAAGCCGAGTTTGCCGTCCAGCGTCTTCTTCAACGCGCCGACGGTTTCGCCCTGGCCGTCGAACGCTATGTTCATGCTCGCGGTGCCGCTCAAGAGCTTTTTGCCCAGCAGGTCCTGCAACAGCGGCGCGAAATGGATGTCGGTGAGCTGCTGGTTAGCGGACAGTTTGAGCCCTTCTCCGGCGGCCGCCGCGGTAACTTCGCCGCTATAGGTGCCGCCGTAAAGCGCGGCGGTGAGCGGCTTCAAATGAATGGTTCCGTCGGCCGCATCGATGCCGAGCGTGACGTCGCTTGCCGTCATGTCGAGCAACTGGAACGTGCCGATTTTCAGGCTGCCGTGCAGGTTGAGGCCGCGCAGGCGGTTGCCCGGCAGCCTGATCTGATCGATCGCGCTGATCGGGATCTGCTTGGCGGCATGCTCCTTGCCGGCGGGCAGGTAGCGGTCAGCGTTGAACTGGTCGGCCGTGAGCGTGAATGCGAGCGCGTGCGTATCGAAGTTCGGCATCGCCAGCTGGCCGGCGAAGTGGGTGTCGTCGAGCGTCGCGTTGACGTTCTTCAGCGTGGCCGAGCTGCGGGTGGCCTCGATATCGGCCGACAATGAGGCGCGGCGCAGCACAGCCGAATCCTCTGGCTGCACCTCCCGGCCCATCCGCGCGAGCACGTCGCGCGGCGAAAACTCCGGTACGACCAGAATGCCCGTGATCTTCGGTTGCGCATTCAGGCCCGCGCCCTGCAGCACCGCGTGCGCCTGGACGCCCAGCGCGTTGAGCGTGAGATCCTTGAGTTCGAAGGTGCCGGCGCCCCGATCGAGCCGCAGGCTCTGCCAGTTCGCCTTGAGATGCGTCGGCTGTGCCGGCAGGTCGGCGCC
>DASSBR010000053.1:0-98882 GCA_035698525.1 Gammaproteobacteria bacterium | reverse complement strand
CGACAACATGGTCGAGGGGCTGACCACCGCCGCGACCGTTCTGCTCGCGGCGGCGGTGGGCATTGCCTGTGCGCTCAACCAGTTCATTGTCGCGATTGGCGTCACCGCCATCGCGCTGGTCGTGTTGCGCGCGCTGACCGTGGTCGAGCGCGCGCGACGGCGAATGAAATAAAGAATAAATGCTGGATGGTTTTATAGCAGGTCTTTAATCCCGTCGCGCTCCTCACGCAGTTCCTGCTCGGTCGCCTGCATCTTTTCCCGGCTGAAGCCGTCGATGTCGAGCCCCTGCACGATCTTGTACTCGCCATTGCTGCAGGTCACAGGGTATGAATACATCACGCCCGGCTCAATGCCGTAGCTGCCGTCGCTCGCGACGCCCATGCTGGTCCAGTCGCCGTCCGCTGTCCCTTGCGCCCAGATCCGCATGTGGTCGATCGCCGCGGACGCCGCCGAGGCCGCGGACGACGCGCCGCGCGCTTCAATAATCGCCGCGCCGCGCTTCTGCACGGTGCCGATGAACGTATTGCGGAACCAGTCCTGATCGACCGCGTCGGTCGCCGGCTTGCCGTCGATCTCGCAGTGGTGGATATCCGGGTACTGCGTCGAGGAATGGTTGCCCCAGATGATCATCTTCTTGACGTCGGTGACGTGCTTGCCCGTCTTCTCCGCGAGCTGCGCCATCGCGCGGTTGTGATCCAGGCGCGTCATCGCGGTGAACTGGTGATCGCCAAGGTCGGGCGCGTTACTGCGCGCAATGAGCGCGTTGGTATTGGCCGGGTTGCCGACCACCAGCACGCGCACGTCGCGGCTGGCGTGATCGTTCAGCGCCTTGCCCTGCGGCGCGAAGATCTTGGCGTTCGCCTGCAGCAGGTCCTTGCGCTCCATGCCCTTGCCGCGCGGCCGCGCGCCGACCAGCAGCGCGTAGTCCGCATCCTTGAATGCCTCTTCGGCCTTGTCAGTCGCGATCGCGTCGATCAGCAGCGGGAACGCGCAGTCCTTGATCTCCATCACGACGCCCTTCAGCGCATTCAGGGCCGGCGGAATCTCCAGCAGTTGCAGAATGACGGGCTGGTCCGGGCCGAGCATGTCGCCGGCGGCGATGCGGAACACCAGCGCGTAGCCGATATTGCCGGCGGCGCCGGTGATTGCGATGCGAACGGGGTCTTTCATGGCGGGCTCCAATGGGGCTTTGTTCTGGGGAAAACGGCAATTTTAACATCCGGTGCGAAAACCGCGTCACGAAAAAATTTTCCGCACCCTCTTGCATTCCTGAAATTTGCTGTTATAGTTACCTACAACACCGTCACAAGAACCCCTCGGGGTTCAGGAGACAACCATGAAACCCTACAGCTTTTACAGAACGGCCATCGTCATCGGGCTCATCATCGGTATCGGCATGTTTGCCGCGTCGAATTCCCGGTCGGCGCAGCCCATCGCCAGGGCAGCCAGCGCGCAAACCCGCGTCACCGCACCGGCGACTATGGATATGTTTCATTCAGTCGCGAAAAACGCCGTACTGAATCGCGCGTAAGCAACGAAGGCGGCACGCCCATGGATCCGAACTGGAACGATAATCAACCCATCTACCATCAGCTCAGGGACCGGGTGGTGGCCATGATCCTCGAAGGGGTGTTGACGGAAGGCGACGCCCTGCCCTCGGTGCGCACGGTAGCGGCCGAATACCAGATCAACCCGCTGACGGTGCTCAAGGGCTACCAGGAACTGGTCGATGAAGACCTGGTGGAGAAGCGGCGCGGTCTCGGAATGTTCGTGCGCGAAGGCGCGCGCAAGCGCCTGCTGAAAGCGGAGCGCGAGCAGTTCCTCACGCACGAATGGCCCCTGATCGTCGCCCGCATCGGGCGGCTGGAACTGGACTGGGATGAATTGCTGAAAGCAACGGGAGACAAGAAATGACGACTCTCATCCGGGCGCGCAATCTGGGCAAGACCTACGGCAACACGGTCGCGCTCGACGGCGTCGACTTCGATATCGACAGCGGCGCGATCGTCGGCCTGATCGGCCCCAACGGCGCCGGCAAGACGACGGCCCTCAAGGCCATTCTCGGCCTGACACGCTATTCGGGCGAACTCGACGTACTGGGCCGCAACCCGCGCAGCGAACGCACCGACCTGATGCGGGACGTGTGTTTTATCGCCGACGTCGCGGTGCTGCCGCGCTGGCTCAAGGTCGCCAACGCGATCGAGTTTGTCGCCGGCGTGCATCCGAACTTCCGCCCCGAGAAAGCCCAGCAATTCCTCAGCCGCACCAAGATCAAGCCGGAGCAGAAAGTCGGCCAGCTCTCCAAGGGCATGGTGGCGCAGTTGCACCTGGCGCTGGTGATGGCGATCGACGCGCGCCTGCTGGTCCTCGACGAGCCGACGCTGGGTCTCGACATTCTCTATCGCAAGCAGTTTTACTCGGATCTTCTGAACGAATATTTCGACGAGCAGCGCACCATTATAGTCACGACGCACCAGGTCGAGGAACTGGAACGCATCCTGACTCACCTGATGTTCATCAACGACGGACGCATTGTGCTCAACGAGACGATGGACTCGATTTCGGAGAAGTTCGTCGAACTGCTGGCGAGTCCCGATCAGGCCGATGCGGCGCGCGCACTCGGCCCGATCCATGAGCACACCGTCTTCGGCAAGCACATGTTCCTGTTCGAGGGCGAAAGCCGCGAGCGGTTGCGTGAACTGGGCGAATTGCACAGCCCGAGCGTAGCCGATCTGTTCGTCGCGAAAATGCAGGAGGGCCGCGCATGAAGCCGTTTACGTACCTGGTACGCCGGGAACTATGGGAAAACCGCTGGGTGTGGCGCGCGCCGGTCGCGCTGACCGTGGTGCTGCTGCTGTCGTACATTGCCGCGATCGTGCTCACGCACGCGGGCGTTACGCACGTTCACATCGAAGGCGACAACGGCAGCTTCAACATCCAGAGCGGGGCGGCTTACTTTGCCGCTCACCCGCTGATGGCGGACAAGGCGTCGTTCGTGTTCTTCGGCGTGCTGACCGCGCTGTTCAACTTCGTGCTGATCATCACCATGGCGCGCTACCTGCTGCACAGCCTGTATGGCGACCGCAAGGACCGCAGCATTCTCTTCTGGCGCTCGATGCCGATTTCCGATACCGCGACGGTGCTGTCAAAGCTGCTCATCGTGATGATCGCTGCGCCGCTGGCGACGTTCGTGATGCTGGTAATCGCGCAGTTGCTGGGCATCGGCGCAGCCGCGGCCGGCGGTGTTTTCAACTTCACCTGGTCCGTCGGCGACGTGATTCACCTGTGGGCATTCCTGATCGTCGGCTTCTTCATCCAGTCGCTCTGGTATCTGCCGTTTTACGGCTGGATCATGATGGCGTCGGCCTGGGCGCGCCAGGCGCCGGTATTGTGGACCGTGCTGCCGCCGCTGCTGGCCGGCTTCATCGAACTCATCGTCTTTCAGACCAACTATTTCTTCTCCGCGGTCGGCGATCACGCGGTAAGTGTGCTGCCCGGCATATCGCACGATGGCGCGATGGCTCACAGTGCGCAACTGGGCGAGCGGGCATTCTCGGTCCGCAATTTCGCCTACGTGCTCTCCAGCGGCGAGTTGTGGATCGGCGTCGCGATCGGCATAGTGTTCGTGGCGGCGGCGATCGTTATTCGCCGCTATCGCGCTGAAGACTACTGATACGTAACGTATGGAAACCCATCGCCATTGCCGCGCCGCGCTGCTCGCCGGCGCGGCATCCTGCCTGTTGCTGCTCGGCGGCTGCGTGGTCGCCTTCGGTGAAGGGCCGCATCCCAAGACCTATACGACAGGCCAATGGATGCAGCAGGAAAACCAGACCGACGCCGAGCATCGGGCGCTGGCGTCGCGCGTGCTCGCTGCGCTGCACGACGACCCGCTGTTAAGCGACGCGGACGTCAGCGCACAAGTCTCGGGCCACGTGGTAACGCTGACCGGCACGCTCTACGACGTCCCGACATTGCAGCACGCGATTGCGGTGGTGCAAAAGGTGCCCGGCGTGCAGACCGTCGTGTCGCGCATCGAGCTGGACCTGGTCAAATAGACGCTCAGTGCAGGGTCTGGCTGAACTCGTTGATCTGCTTTTCAGCCATATCCTTTGAGTAGCCGTATTTTTCCTGAAGCTTGCCCGAAAGCCGCTCGCGGTTGCCCTGAATCTGATCCCACTCGTCGTCCGTGAGCTTGCCCCACTTCTGACGAGCTTGTCCCTTGAACTGCTTCCAGTTGCCTTCGATTCTGTCCCAGTTCATGAGTTGCCTCCTTGGCTCTGCTGCATAACTGAACAATAGCCGATAAGAGGCGGTCGAACATTGATGGAGGCCGCAATATCGCACATGGCGCGGCTTGAAGGTTATTGCCCGGGGCCGGTCCAGCGCTGCGTCTTGAGCACGCTGTCGATGCTGTCCGCGAGCCTGGCGAGCTTCGCCGGCGCGCCGCGGCAGCCGTAGTCGTAGTGAATGACTTTGGTCTGGCCCTTGCGGGTGACGCCGATGACCACCCGCGGCTTGCCGGCAATCAATGCGCTGCAGCCGGTGCCGCCGGGCCCGTTATGGTAGATGTCGGGGATTGAAAAGAATTTCGCCTGCTTGACCGAGCGGTAAAGCGCCTCGAGTTGCCCAACCGTCAGCGGCGCCGTTTGCGTACCGTGCATGGCCACATTCTTGCCGCCGACGTATTCGATCTTGCCGGAGCCTTTCGCCAGCACAGCGTAATCCCGGCAATCGCTCGCGCAGGGTTTGCGGTGCAAAAACACCTGGAAGTGATGCAGTGCCTCCGGCGAAACCTGGGGTTCGGTTTTGTCGGCCTTGGGTGCCGGGGCCGTCCGTTGACTCAGCGACCACCAGACGCCACCGACGACGATGGCGAAGACGACGAGCACCGCCACTTGATACAGGGTCCATCGAGACATTCGCGAGCGCCCTACTGCCTGGCCAGGTCGGCCACTGCCTGGCTGCGCAGTGCCTGCGCATGAGCGCGGATCGCGGCCGCTTCGCCAGGTTCCAGGCTGACCGCATGGCCATTGATCTGCTTGGCGGCCCGCGTCAATGCGCCGGCGCCGTTGAATGCAAGCTGAATGTCGATGTCGGTCGGCTGCGGATTCAAATTCGTCGCGCTGCCGGCGCTGCCCTGGCCACGAAAGTAGAACAGGCGGCCATTCCGGTAGTAATACTTGTTGACCGCATAGCCTTCAGTACGCTCGCCGCCGGCCGTTTCCACGATGTACACCGGCGCCGCACCGTCGAAATAGGCATGGTACGTCGAACTTGTCTCTTCGTTCTGCCAGTTGCCGACGATTTTGCGATCCTGACGAAGATGCGCGTCAATCGCGGCGACCTGCTGCTGGATCGTCCGGGGTGCAGCCGGTGCGGTGGGCCGCGCCTGCGGCGCGGCGCAGGCGGCGAGCAGCGCCGCCGCGGCCAGCGCGGTTGTGAAGGTCGCGAAGCGAATCATGCCCGCATGATAACTCACGCACGGCCGGTCGAGCGACGCACGCTCAACTCAGGGCTTCCGCCACCACCCGCCACTGTTCGAGCTTCTGCGCCTGCGTCAGCGCCGCATTGGCGGGGCTGGTCGATGGCAGCACAACGTAATCGAGCGACCTGAAGCGCTCGGGCAGCGCCGGGCGAACAAGCCGTTCGTACAGTGCCGCGGCCGTCTTGCCGTTGAAGAAAACCGAATGAATCCGCGGACTCCGCTCGAACAGCGCCGCAAAATCGTTGGCGACCACGGAATCGCCGGCGATGCTCGAATCGAGGCTGCCGGGGCGAAAGCAGCGCCCGGCCACGTCCCATAGCGCGACGCGGTGTCGCCTGAGTCTCGCGAGCCGCCTGGCGTAAGGTATATCCCGCCCGGCGCCGAACAGCATCCCCATGATGGGCCAGAAACTGTTGCGCGGATGCGCGTAATACTGCCGGCGGCGCAGCGACTCGATGCCAGGCATCGAGCCGAGGATCAGGACGCGGGCGAGGCGATTTGCGGAACAGTCGAAACTTTCAACGATCATGAAGTGTGGCGGCCTGCCGACGGGCGAACTATTCTATTATTAGAACACCTGTCAAGGAGAGGATGGTTGCCATGGCGACAGTCACACAGATTCTGAATAACAAGGATAGCGAAGTCTTCACCGTCGGCCCCGACGCGACCGCCTACGAGGCCCTGCAGCTGATGGCCGACGAGAACATCGGTGCGACGCCGGTGCTGGACAGCGGTCGATTGCTGGGCATTTTTTCGGAGCGGGACTACGCCCGCAAGGTCATCCTCAAGGGCAAATCGTCGCGCGACACGGCGGTCAGCGAGTTGATGACGACCACCGTGTATACGGTCGATCCGGGCACCAGCGTTGAGGACTGCATGGCGCTGATGACGGACCGGCGCGTGCGTCACCTGCCGGTGCTCGAAGACGGCCGGCTGATCGGCATCGTGAGCATCGGCGACGTGGTGAAGACGATTATCGCGAAACAGCGCGGGCAGATTCGGGAATTGCGCGACTACGTCGCGGGAAACATGTACTGACGAAGAAGACGATCTGCCAGAGATTGCGCCCGACGTAGCGGGCAACGTCCGACAGTCGCCGCTCGCGTTGCGTCTGCCGCCACGCTTTCCATACGGCGCGCCTGTCAAGCCGTGCGGCATACAGCGCCGGCACCCGCGCGAGAAAGCCGTTGCTGCCCGTGTGCCAGGCAATCATGACCATCGCCATAAAGGCATACACCCGCCACGGACCGAGCGATTCAAAACGGCGCGCCGACGTGCCGAGCCGGCCAGGCAACGTGATCCAGCGGCCGGTAGCAAACACACGGGCTGCCATATCCTGATCCTCCAGAAACGGCCGCGTCTCATCGAAGCCACCGAGCGACTCGAAGAAATTGCGCGACATCAACATGCCCTGATCGCCGTTGATCGTGCCAGGGCGGTTGAGCCTGGTCTTGGCTTCCATATAGCGAAACAGCAGTTCGCATCGCCCCTGCGTGCGCTGGAAACGCAGTGGAAAATGTGCAGCAACATGGTCGTACCCGGCCTGGCGATGCGTCGCCAGCAGCGCCGTCATTGCGTTGGCAAGCAGTCGCGGCGCGTCGATCCAGGAGTCCGCATGCAGGAACAGCAGCATGTCGCCACGGGCCATACGCGCCGCCGCGTTCAACTGCGCGCCCCGGCCGCGCCCTTGGCCGACGACCAATCGCACGCCGGGCGGCAGCGTTTCGATGCACCCGTCAGTCGAGCCACCGTCCGCCACAACGACATCCAGCGTGACATCTTGTTGAGCATGCAACTGGGCGAGCAGCCGCGGCAGACTTGCCGCTTCGTTCAATACCGGAATGCAAACCGACAGGGTGCGCATTATGCTTAGTAGACTCCTTACGTAGAAAGATCAAATCGAAGCTCGGGTTGCCAAGGGAGGTGACGAGCAATGAAACCAATACTGTGCCTGATTCTCGCACTCTGCATACCGCCCGCCCTGGCGGCACAAAAGCATCTGTTCACGCCAGCGCCTGCAGTAACGACGAAAGCGCTGGCCGCCCTGCGTCGTGTAACCGACGCACCGGCCACCCGAAATGCGGCGGTTAGGACGGTCAGGATCAACCCCGCATTGTTCAATGCGCAGCCTGGCGCGGCTTTCACGCTCGCACTCGGACAAGATTACCGCGTCGTGACGGAACAGGTCATCACCCATGCGGATGGTGTGGTCACGTATCTCGGCAGAATTGTCAGCGACCATTTGCCATACGCTGTGGTGCTGACGCGCGCGACGAACGGTATGGTGTTGGGGTCGGTGCAAACACCAACGCGTATTTGGCAGGTGCGCGCCGCCGACACCAAAACTTCGCTGTTGATACACAAGCCATACCACGCGCGAAATCGCCCGCCAGGAAAAGACGTTGCTTTGCCGGCGGCTTATACCGGCCCGCGGAACCTGCTTCCGTCCGCAGAACGCAAGCGGGATGCGGAAACGAGCGATGTCACTATTGATCTGTTGCTCGTCTACAGTCCCGCGGTGGCGAGGGCTCATCCCGGTGCCGAACTGGATGCCTTCCTGCGCAATCTCGTGGATGGCGCAAACCAGGCCTACGCCGACAGTCATACCGGCGTGTCATTTCATCTTGCCAAAACGCTGGGTATGGGTTTTGGCGACATGCCGGTTGAGCAAACTGCCCAGTGTATTGCGGGCCTCGACGTGGCAACGGCGGCCGACGGGGTCGGCGGCTGTGATAGCCAGGCTGTTCAAGCGATTCATAATCTCCGCGCGCTGTACCGGGCGGACGAAGTCGCCATGATCATCAAAACGACCTTTCCCGACGAGAGCGGCGGTGTAGCGGGATATGGATTCGAGGGTGGTATCGGGGGTTCAGGACCGGATACCGCTTACGCCGTTGCCAGTCCGCATCCCTTTACAACCGAGGGCGCCGCGGACGACACGATTCCGGGTCGCCTGCTTGCGCACGAACTGGGTCATACGTTGGGCGCCGGCCATCTGAATCCGGATTCTCTCGGCGCATTCGCTTATTCGCATGCACACAGCTTCGGCAATCTCAAGGGCACTATCATGGTCTATCCCGACAGCGTCGGGTTGTTTTCAAACCCTGACATCAATTGCGGCGGCGCGCCCTGCGGCAATCGAACGCAGGAAGACAATGCGCTCACGATCCGGCTGATCAAGGATCGCGTGGCAGCCTACAGCGAGCAGCGCCCGCATGTATCGTCCTCGCTCAAGGGGATCAAACCCGGCGGATCTTTCAAGCTGAGCGAGATGAATGTCAGCAATGGCCTGGCGGGCACTATAGGAAAAGTCACGATACTGGAGAATGACCAACCGCTGCGAGTACTTGCCTACCGCGCGCCGATCGGGCGGGACAAACTTGACGACCGCGACTATCAGCTACCCTTGAACCTCACTCCCGGCGCCGCGTACGCGATTCAGATAATGCCTGTTTATGCACCCGAACTGGCGTTTCAAGCCCCTGTCGAAGTCAGCTTTTCGCCGCCACAAGTCCAATCGCTTACGTTGGCGCGGGCCGGGCAGACACAGGCGGTCTTCACGGCCACGGTGGTACCCGAGGGGCTCGATACCAGCGTCAAGCTCACGGCTTCCGGTGGTGCTGGCGATGTTGCGACAACCGCGATCGCCACGGCGCGGCCGCCGTCCGGGAACCGCCCGTACGCTGCCAACGTGGCATTAACGATCGGCGGGCTCGACTGTGGCACCCACTACACGACGAGCATTTCGGCAAGCAATGCCGCCGGAGCCAGTGGCGAACTTCCAGCCGGTGGCAGCTTCACGACCGCAGCCTGTGGAGGCTCCAACCCGGTCATCGGGAATGTCAGCGCTGCGGCCACCGGCCCGCATTCAGCGACACTGACGGTTGCCGGCGATCCAGGCGGCACCTCTGGCGCACGATTCGCAATCTTGTACGGGCCGCAGACGTGGCATGACGGCGGAGACAGCGGCTTCATGGCATTGAACGCCGCCGGCACGCTAACGTTCACGTTGAGCAAACTCAACTGCAATACGAGCTATCAATACATCGTGGCGGCCTTGAGCGCGACGGGCGATGCGGCTACCACACCGGCAACCTTCAAGACAGCGCCCTGTCGGCCCGGCCACTTCAGCATCAGCGGCGATACGGCCGTCAATTTCACCGACTCCCAGGCGACATACCTCATCAAGCGCAGCGGCGGCTCCGATGGCCGGGTAACACTACAGGTCGCCGCCACCGGCGTCACCGCAGTCAGGAACGAACAATTCCTGCAAACGGAAGGAACGCTGCTGTTTGCGGACGGTGAGACTGAAAAAACGCTCGCCGTGCCGCTCCTGCACAACGCGATCGACGAAGGACAATACGACTTTACAGTGACGCTCGCCGATCCGACTGGCGGAGCCGTGCTCGGCGAGGACAAATCCGTTAAAACGGTTATCACCTGTCGGGGCGATGCCGCCTTACCTGCGGCCCACGATCTTTCAATCACGATCAAGCCTGGCAAAACTTATGCCGGAACGCTCCCAGGCAGCGGCCCCGGCAAACTCGTTTACGGCATTGTTCGTTTCGCAAGCCATGGGCGAGAACGCATGACAGATCCACTTACAGGAACCTTTCAATATACGGCGAGAGGAGACTACTCCGGCCCCGACAGTATTGATTATCGAGTGGAAAATGCAGCCGGCTCGGCCAAAGGCACGGTAAAGATCACCGTGGCCTCGGCTTCGCCACCCCCGTCTGGCGACGTCGGCAGCGGTGGCGGCAGTGCCCTGGGTCTGCTGAGCCTGGTGCTTTTGGCGGCTATTCCCGGACTTCGCAAAGCATGTCAATCAATATCCCGTGAAGACTCGGAATAATCCTGGTTTCCCTGCTATAGTCCGGTAAGGTCGATAAATCGGAGACAGCCGTGGCGGCTATTTTCTGGGCCATTATTGTTGTCGGTGGCGCGATTATCCTCGCCTATCAACGGGCCAGCCTGAGAACCGCAACCGCTTGCGCGGCGGCGATCGTGATCGCCTACACCTTCGTCGGCGATTCCGGCTGGCTGAAACTGTTCTGGTGGGCGCTGTTCATCTGGGCGGCAGCGCTGTTCAATTTCGACGAGTTGCGCCGCAAATGGCTGACCGCGCCGCTGTTCGACCTGTTCCGCAAGGTGATGCCGGAAATGTCGGAGACCGAACGGGCGGCGCTCGAATCCGGCAGCGTCTGGTGGGACGGCGAGCTGTTCAGCGGCTGCCCGGACTGGGACCGGCTGCTGTCGACACCCGCGCCGGCCGTGTCGCCCGAGGAACAGGCGTTTCTCGACGGGCCGACCGAAGAACTTTGCGGCATGCTCGACGAGTGGAAAATCACGCACGAGCTCGGCGATCTGCCTGCCAACGTATGGCAATTCATCAAGGATAGCGGCTTCTTTTCGATGATCATTTCGAAGGACTACGGCGGCCTCGATTTTTCCGCCGTGGCGGTGTCGCAGGTACTGGCGAAAATCGCGACGCGCAGCCCGACGGCGGCGTCTATCGTTTCCGTGCCGAATTCGCTCGGCCCGGCTGAACTGCTGCTGCGCTACGGAACGCAGGAACAAAAGAACCATTATCTGCCGGCGCTCGCCAGGGGCGAGGCCGTCCCCTGCTTCGCACTCACTTCGCCGAGTGCCGGTTCCGATGCCGGCTCGATCGCCGACACCGGTGTCGTTTGCAAGGGCGAATGGCAGGGCGAGGAAGTCATCGGTATGCGCCTCAACTGGAACAAGCGCTACATCACGCTCGCGCCGATCGCGACCGTGCTCGGTCTCGCCTTCAAGCTGTACGACCCCGATCACCTGATCGGCAACACGGAGGCCTACGGCATCACCTGCGCGCTGATTCCGCCGGACCTGCCCGGCGTGACCATCGGGCGGCGACATTTCCCGCTCAATATCCCGTTCCAGAACGGACCGACGGAGGGCAAGGACGTGTTCGTGCCGCTGGATACGATCATCGGCGGCACGGAGATGGCCGGCCACGGCTGGCGCATGCTGACGGAATGCCTCGCCGCCGGCCGTTCGATCTCGCTGCCGTCGAGCGCCGTCGGCAGCGCAAAGCTCGCAGTGTTCACCACCGGCGCCTACGCGCGCATTCGCAAGCAGTTTCATCTGCCGATCGCGAACTTCGGCGGCGTCGAGGAAGTGCTGGGCCGCATGGGCGGCACGCTCTACGCGATGGACGCGGTGCGGCTGATGACGGCGGGCGCGAACGACCTCGGCGAAACGCCGGCGGTGCCGTCGGCGATCGCCAAGTACCACGTCACCGAAATGGGCCGTCAGGTCATTAACGACGCGATGGACATCCACGGCGGCAAGGGCATCCAGCTCGGGCCACGCAATTATCTCGCGCGCCCTTACGAGTCGGTACCGATCGCCATTACCGTCGAGGGTGCGAACATCCTGACGCGGAGCATGATTATCTTCGGCCAGGGGGCGATTCGGAGCCATCCATACGTACTCAAGGAAATGGAAGCGGTCGACGAGCAAGATCGCGAGCAGGGACTGGAAAAATTCGACGAGGCCTTTACCGGCCACGCCGGCTTCACGCTGAGCAACGCCGCGCGCGCCGTGTGGATGGGGTTGACGCATGCCCGTTTCACCGGCACCCCGGGCGACGAAGGCACACGCCGCTACTATCAGCAGCTCAATCGCTACAGCGCCGCGTTCGCGCTGGCGGCGGACGTCACCATGTCCATGCTCGGCGGCGGTTTGAAAAAACGCGAAAAGATCTCGGCGCGCCTGGGCGATGCGCTGAGTTGCCTGTATATCGCTTCCGCGGTGCTGAAGCGCTACGAGGACCAGGGCCGCCAGCGCGAGGATCTGCCGCTGGTCGAATGGGCCTGCCGCGATACGCTCTATAAACTGCAGGAGCAGATTCATGGCCTGCTGCGCAACTTCCCGAACCGCTGGGGCGCGCTGCTGCTGCGCATTTTAATCTTCCCGACCGGACGCACGTTTTCCGCGCCCAGCGACGCGCTTGGCGCCGAAGTGGCGGAACTCATCACCCGCCCCGGTCCGCCACGCGACCGCCTGACGGCCGGCGTCTACAACGTCGATCCGGCGAGTCCGGTTGGGCTGATGAATGAAGCGCTGGAACTCGCCGTTCAGGCCGCGCCCGTCGAAAAGCGCCTGCACGAAGCGGTGCGCGACGGACAGCTTGACGACAGCGATCCGGATCAGGCCGAACAGGCCGGCGTCATCAATGCCGGCGAGGCAACGCTGCTGCGGCGACTCAAGGAACTGACGGACGAAATTATCGCGGTGGACGATTTCGCGTCCGACGAGATCGGCACGAAGCCGGAAAGCAAGGCACGCCGCCGCTCGACGTCACGCAAGAAAACCGAAACGGTCCAGGCGGACGACTGACGGTGTCCACCGCGGTGACACCCGCACTGGCAGCGCTGGCCACCATTCAGCCCATCACCTACGAGGTTACGCTGACGGTCGAAGCCGCGATTGCCGGCGAGTTCGACACGTGGCTCGCCGGACACGTCGAGGACATGGTGCATCTGCCGGGATTCCTCGACGCCGACATCGAACGCGCGGACCCGCCGGATGACGGCCACATCATGCGCGTCGCGCGGTACCGCGTCGAGAGTCGTGCGGCGCTGGAACGGTATTTCAACGAGTACGCCAGCGATATGCGCGCCGACAGCGTCAACCACTTCGGCGAGCGCTTCAGCGCCACGCGGCGCATTCTTGAACCGGCGGACGACGATCCGTCTCCCGGCACCTCGATCGCCCTCTGCGGCAACTGCGAAACCCCGTTGCGCGGGCGCTACTGCCCCGTTTGCGGGCAGGATTCCTACAGCCGCGTCACCTCGCTTCGGGAACTGCTGCACGACTTTTTCGGCGACTATCTCAACTTCGACTCGCGTCTTGCCCGGAGCATTTTGCCGCTGATCGGCCGTCCCGGTTTCATGACGACCGAATATCTCGCCGGCCGGCGCGCGCGCTATATTCCGCCATTGCGCCTGTACCTGTTCATCAGCGTTGTGTTTTTCTTTCTCCTGTCGCTCGCGGCGCTACGCCCGGAGTTGATCAATCTGCACATTGGAGAGGACAACGGCCCGAACGTGCAGTTATCGGTCAAGGACAAGGCGCAACTGGCGAAGGAACCGCGGTGGGTTCAAGCGCTGACTCAGAAAGCCGTGTCGGTTAAAAACGATCCGCGCAAGCTTTTTTCGACGATGATCGGCAAGTTGCCGACGATGATGTTCCTGCTGCTGCCGCTATTCGCGTTTTTCCTGAAGGCACTCTACATTCGCCGCAAGCGGTACTACGTCGAACACCTGATATTCAGCTTCCACTACCACGCCGTCGTATTTCTCGCCGCGTTTATTTTTCTGATCGCCTACGCCATCGCGGAACGATTCAACATTCTCGTCGTGACGAGCAACATTCTGCTGGTGCTATGGTTGTATCTGACGCTCTACCTGATCATCGCGATGCGCAAGGTCTATGCGCAGGGCTGGATCAAGACGTTCATCAAATGGTTCATGCTCGCGGTGTCGTATGGCATCGCACTCAGCATCGCATTGGCGGCGGCGGTGGTCTGGGCGGCCATCGGTTGAACTGACGACTATTGCGGCTGCATCGGCTCCGCCGGCGCTTCCTCTTCGGCGCGCGGATCAAGCTGGGCGATAATCGCCGACGTGCGCGGCATCGCGACGAACGGCGCCTGCTCCTCGGGCGCCACCGGTTTGCGTCTCGGAACGATCAACGCGGCTGCGCCAAGCCCCGCCGAAACCAAGGCAATGAACAGAAACAGGCCGCGTGGCCCTACCGCTTCGGTCACCGCTGCGGCACCCATTGGCCCGAGGGCCGCGCCGATCCCGTAGGACAAAATCAGCGCCGCGCTCGCCGGCACCACATCGCTGGCGTCGATATGGTCGTTGGCGTGCGCCACCGATACCGGATAGGTCGTGAACGTCAGGCCGCCGAAAATGCCGGCAACCGCCAGCAGTATGGCCAGCGCGCCGCCGCCGATGATCATCAACATGCAACTTGCGCCGCCGACGGCGAGGCTCAGCACGCCAATCACCCACTGCCGATCGAACCGGTCCGAAATCGCGCCAACCGGCCACTGCAGCGCGAGACCTGCAAGAATGGTGACGCCCATGAACTCGGCGACCTGCGTCACGCTCAAACCTTCGCGCACGGCAAACGCCGGCCCCAACGCGTAGAAGGCGCCGTTGGCGAGCCCGGCGCCGAGACAGCCCCAGACACCGAACGGCGCGCGCTTCATCAACTTGCCGACGCGCACGCGGACATTCTCGACCGGCTGCGGATGCACGGCGCGGGTCAGCGTCACCGGGATCAAACTGAACGCGAACAGGATTGCGACGATCAGGAACAGCGTGCTGCCCATGTGCTGCCCGGCGCCGAGCAGAAACTGGCCGCCGCCGAGGCCGAGGAAGGTCGTCGCCATGTAAACCGAGAACACGCGGCCGCGAATCCGGGTTTCGGCCCGCTCATTCAACCAGCTCTCGACAACCATGTAGAGACCCATCATCGCGATACCGGTACCGAGGCGCAGCAACCCCCAAGCCAGCGCGGACAGGTACAGCGAGTGCAGCAGGACGAAGATGGTGTTGACCGCCGCGAACGCGGCAAACGCACGAATATGGCCCACGCGCCTGACGACGCTCGGCGCGACAAACGAGCCAAACACCAGGCCCGCGTAGTAGCCGGACATGACGATACCCGTGATGCCGCCGCCGTAACCGATGAGCGTGAGGCGCAGGCTGATCAGCGAACCCAGCAGTCCGTTGCCAAGCATTAGCGCCAGTACGGCCAGGAAAAGCGCGCTCAGTGACCACAGCGTGCTTCTCATTCAGGCACAAACCCGATCGCGTCCCGCCTCTTTTGCAGCATACAACTTCCTGTCGGCTTCCTTCTGCAATACCTCTTGATCGTAACAAAAACCGCCGGCCACGCCGATGCTCAGCGTCACTTTCAGGCCCGCCGCCACAAATTCCCAGTTGTAGTCGCTCATCATCCTGCGGACTCTCTCGCACACCTCCATGGCGCCCGCGAGGTTCGTTTCAGGAAAACAGATAACGAACTCCTCGCCCCCATAGCGCGACACGATATCGATCGAGCGGCAGGCGTCGCGCAGGATACGGCCGGTAATGCGCAACACATCGTCGCCGATGCTGTGCGAGAAGCTGTCGTTGATCTGCTTGAAGTGATCGATGTCCGCCATCGCGATCGCAACGTCGTGTTTGAAGCGTTCGGCGCGGCGCATCTCCGACGCGAGGCACTCATCCATGAACCGGCGGTTGAAAAGCCCGGTCAGGCTGTCTTCCTTGCTGAGGCGGTCAAGCGCATCCGTCTTGCGCTGCAATTCGACCAGCAGTTGTTCCTTGGCCTCCGTGGCCTTGCGCAGCGATTCGGTCCGCTCATCGACCTTGCGCTCGAGGTCACGCTTGTATTCTTCCAGTTCGCCATAGAGACGCGCGTTGGCGATCGCGGCGCCGACCTGGCCGGCCAGCGCCATCATCAGATCGAGATCGGATTTGTGAAGCGTGTTGGCAACAAAGCTCTGGACGCTGATCGAGCCCAGCACCTGATCGCGATACGTGACGGGTACGCCGAGCCACGATGCCGGCGTGTCGCCGATAATCACCATGCGCTGTCTGAAAGGCCGGCTGTCCTTTTCCCAGTTCTCGATCAGCACTGCCTCGTTTTTTTCGATCACCCACCCGAGCAGCCCTTCGCCCGCCGGTGCGCGCCGGCGCGGCATGCGTTGTCCGCGGCTGTGATGCAATACAAAATCCAGTTCGCCGGCCACCGTGTCGTACAGTACGAAGTGGAACGCCGAAAACTTCAGCAACTCGCGGCACTGGTTGTAGGTCAGTTCGGCGAGGGCCTCAAGACGGATCGACGCGTTGACAGCCTGCGACATGCGGCCGACCGCCTTCATCTGGCCAACGCGCTTTTCGAGATGATTCCGGTTAAGCGCAAAGCTCCGCATCAGCGTGGCAAGCAGCAACAGCACCAGAATCAACAGCAGAAAACTGCTTAACGGCAACACGTTGTAGACAATGGCAGTCAGCACCGCGAGCGGCAGCATGCCGAGTTCCATGAGATTGCCGAAAATCGACAACGCGCGCCGGAACGTCTGGCCGCGCACCCACGCGAAGACCCCCATGAGCCCGACGTTGATGATCTGCATGACGGCCGCCATGGCGATCAGCGCGCCAATGGTTGGGCCGTCGAGCTGCGTCAGCGGCGCCGTCCCGCCCAATGCGTAGTAAACGCCGCCGCCGGCCAGCACAACGAAGGCCATCATGCCCATGGCATGCACTGCCCGGACTATCGCGGATAAAAAGCTGTAGCCTGGCTCGCGCCAGCGCAAAAACGGCCAGAGGGTATAAGTAACAACGCTGACGATAGCCGCCGTAACGGGATCGAAAATCAGTATGAGCGCAATCTGGCTGACGCGATCCAGCCCGATGAAGCCCGTCCCGACCGGAAACTCCATCAAAAGCGTCAACACGGTAAACAGCGCGAAGCCGATGATGACACCGACCGATGGCAGGGATGCTGAATCCAGCATCGCCACGCAGACGACGCCCGCAAAGCCGCCTGTCGCCATGGCGGCGGCATACACAATTTCCTTGACGGGTACGGGTGCTTGCTTTTTCATGTACGGCCGTGGGGCCATTCTCCTTACATAAAATTATACCTCTGCGCGACCGCGCAATTTACGCCGACTCGAAGAAAATTGCCCGTTTATCCCGGCAATTCAAGCGTTCGGTCCATTTAACCGGCATACTGACGGCGCGCCGGCTGGCGCCCCGGTTCCGGCCTTGCCACTGCCAAACATCCAGCCGGGTGCCGGCGCGGTTTTCAGTTACCGATGTCCACCTGAACGAATTATTGGAGATAAATGATTAACAAGAGAATTGCCGCAATAACGGCAGCTTTGACGATGGCCGTCAGCTTCAGCTTCCCTGCGCTCGCCGATTCAACCGCGATTCACGGTGAAATGTTCACCGACTTCAGTTGGCTGGATCAGCAGCAGGATGGGCAGGACACGGACCTGGCTGGGTACGGTCTTGACGTCAAACGGTTCTACTTCGGTGCCGAGCACATCTTTGACGACACGTGGTCGGCCAATATTACGACCGACTTCAACTACAAGCGGCAGGATGGCGAAACACAGGTCTACATCAAAAAGGCCTACGTTCAGGCCGACCTGAACCCGGCCGCGATTTTTCGCGCCGGATCGGCGGCGATGCCGTGGATTCCTTTTGTCGAAGACATCTACGGTTACCGATTCGTAGACGAAGTGATCGTCGATCGTCTGAATTTCGGCAATTCCTACGACTGGGGTGTGCACCTCGGCGGCACAACTGCGGGAATCGTCAGTTATCAGACGGCGTTGGTCAACGGCGGCGGTTACAAGAATCCGGCGCGCAGCGACAGCATGGATTTCTCCGCGCGGGTCAGCGTGCAGCCGGTCGCGGGACTGATCTTCGCGCTCGGCAGCTATACCGGGCACCTTGGCATGGATCTTGCCAATGCACCGGCCAATCATACCGCGACGCGATTCGATGCTCTGGCAGCCTATGTGCAGGAAAATTTCCGGATCGGCACGGAGTATTTTCGCGCGAATAATTGGAATAACGTGGTAACGGCGCGGCCCGACTCCGCCAACGGCTATTCCGTTTTTGCGAGCTTTTCGATTGGCCGCAAAACAAGCGTCTTCGGTCGCTACGATCATGCCAATTTGAGCAACGATCTCGACCCGTCCCTCACCGACCGCTATTACAATTTTGGAGTCGCCTGGCAGATGCGCGAGCACATCGATATCGCGCTGGTTTATAAACACGATAACCGAAGCGATAACAGCGGCGAGCTGAAAACGGACGAAATTGGCGTCGCGGCAAAGGTCCAGTTTTAGACTGCCGCCTGACGCTACTGGGGATGCTCCTGCGGCGCCGGCGGCGTTCGTGCCACTCTATTTTTTTGCCAGGATCGCGAAGTTCACCTCGCAGCGCAGCTTGAAACCCAGCGACTCGTATAGCGATATCGCTGCGACATTCGACTTCCACGCATGCAGAAACGCAATATCGCCGCGTGCGGCGATGCCGGAGGCGACAAATCGGGACAACCGCCGGGCAAGACCGCGACCGCGGAAATCCGGATGTGTGCAGACGCCGCTTACTTCGGTGTAGCCGGGAAACCGGAAGCGCTCCCCGGCCATCGCCGCGAGCCGACCATCGATTCGGATGCCGACAAAGCGGCCCATGCGATAGGTTTGCCGCAGAAATGGGCCGGGTTCGGTCAGCGTCGCCAGCGCCAGCATTTCGTCAGCATCCGCTTCGCCGAGCAGCCCGACGTCCTGCCCATCGGCATCAGCTGCCGCCGGTTCGGCGGCGACCATCTGCACACCTTTGGCCTGTTTGAGTATGACCAGCCCCGGCGGAACCCGAATCTCCGGCGCCTGAAGGGTGACTATCCGCTCGCCCGGCTCAACCAGCCTTGCCAACCGATCCAGCGCGGCATCGCTGTCATCGCGCGCCGATGCAAACACGTTGATGGCGGGCGCGTAGCGCCGTGCCAGTTCGTCACCCAGGGACAGGCTGACATGAGTGGCGCTGAGGCTCGACCAGACCGGCCGGTCCAGTAATGTTGATTCCATGTCTGGCTTGAATTCCGGCGATCGTTGCGATATCTGTCAGTTTCCCGATTCCGTCACAGTGAGATGTTTCATCAGCAGGTCCAGCCTGGACTTCATCATCGCCTGCGGGTGTTTGCCATTGCGAGCATAGAACGCGGTATACAGTATCGACGGATCCTTTCCGGTTGACGTCACGACGCCGATGATTTTCATGATGTCATCGTCGATATACGCCACGCGATCGAACGGGTGCCGGCGCTCGGTAAGGTCGCGCCAACGGCTTTTGAACGAATCCCCCAGGTCGGAGGACGGTTTGACACGGCGTTCAATATTGATCCAGTCGTCGTCGTAATTGCTCGTGCTCACGTAGATATCGCTCACGCCCCACACCACTTTGCCGTGGCTGCGAAAGAAACCGAACCCCAGCGTCAAGTCACTGTCCGGAGCGATCGTCTGCACGGCCGGAGTGAAGGAAAATTCGACCCGCTGCGAGGCGTAGCGGAAGTTGCGGTTGTAATCCGCATCAATGCGGATGCCTTTTAAAGCCGCGGGCAACAATGTTGTCTGTTCAAGATAATCCTTCCATTGCGCCAGCGTGCCGTCGTAGGCGACGTTAAAGAAGTTGGTCATCGCTTCCAGGTTGATCAGGAAGTCGTACTGGCGAGAGACAGGAACAGGCATATAGGCGATGCCAACGTATCCGTCCGGTACCGGCAGCGCGAGCACCATCAGTTCGGAGTTGCCAAAAGGAATCGGCCAGATCGTTACCTGCCAGGGCCGTTGCCAACGGTCGGTAAAGGTCTTCATCATCGTGGGCTTGCCCATCGACGTGACCTTGATGTGATTGGAACCAAAATTACGGTACAAAAACCCGGCCTTGAGCAGCAGGTGCGCCAATGCCTTGCGGCTGCCGTAGAGTTCGTCGGCAGACACGCCGTCCGGCCTGCGCAGATGGAACAACGTGTTGGAGCCGACGCTCCCTACCGACAGATAACCGTTATCTCCCAACGGTATCTTGGCACCCTTTTTTACTGTCCGCCTCCAGACACCGGTGCTGTTGCGCACCAGCAGCACGGGTAGGGAGTCCAGCGAAGCCGCGCTGTGCAGCTCCCGGTTGGAGCCGGAGCCATTCGGAAACATCGCATCCGGTTGTTGCGCCAATAGCGCCTTGAGCTCGCTGCCCTCATACGCATGTCTGAGTCTCAGGAACGTGGCGTAGAAGTCGGACAGGCTCCTGGGCAGCGCGAACTGCGCCTTGAAGGTGCCTGTACGAGTATCGTCAATCAGATCGAACTGATAAGTCAGGCGTCGGTTGATTGCGGCCAGATGCGGGGGCGCGTGCAGCACCTGGCTGATCGGCAGCGCGTAGTTGAGGTTCTCGTTGGGCGATTTCATCAGCACGACGCCGATGACCTTGCCGTCCTTGTTCAGCAGGGGGCCACCACTATTGCCTGGCGACGCCGCCGCCGAAAAGCGCATCCATTTCCATTCGCCGTCCTGCTGTTCCGGCGTGTTCGATGTATATAGCCCGTCACGGATCACCACGCCCGTGCCCAGTGCGTTGCCAACCGCGTAAATGGCCTGGTTCAAAGCCGGGTGCGTATCGATGGGCAAGGTGGCGGACGTGGCCGGCGGCTTCACCAGCGAAAACACGGCGAAGTCCTTGCGCAGCGAAAATTTCTCGACGTTGGCGATCGCATAAACGTGGCCGCTGTCGTCGCGCAGGGCAAGCGGGCCCCACAGGCTGTTCAGCCCCGTCAACAGCACGTGCCCGGCGGTGACATAGCGGTTGGGGCCGATGGCGAAGGCGGTGCCGATCGAATAGTACTTGTCGGTGCGCTGCTGATACGGGATCAGATTCAGCGGCAACGGCCTTTCGTAGGTCAGGGGATCATGAGCCGGCTTGGCAGCCACGACCTCGAACGTGGCTGCCTCGACCTGCGGCAACAACGACGGATCCAGTGTGGCAGCGGATAGCGCCGGCATCACGCCAGGCCCAAGCGTCAGTATCGCAAGCAGAATTGATTGGCGGAGCATGTAGTCCCTCCCTCAGCACGACCCTCGCCGCAGTGTACAGGATTCGCGTGCGGCGGGCCGGTGATTGCCCTATACTGCCGGCTCCGGTCCACCCGGTATTGCAACGATTTCTGAGGGCAAATCATGAAGAAACACCTGATCACGCCGCTCGTCATTGGTGTCGGCCTGGCGCTTGCCGCCTCCGGCGCCTCCGCGGCGGACCATATGGCGTCAGCATCCGGCGCCAACGTCATTCCCGACCAGCCGATCGCGTTCACTCTCGACGATCAGTACGATCCTTGCGAGGACTTCGCCAGCTACGTCAACGCGAAGTGGAACAAGGCGAACCCGATTCCAGCCGACGAAACCCGCTGGGGCGCGTTCGGCATTCTGCACAAAAAGAGTCTGCAGCAGCAGAAGCTGATTCTGGTCAACGCCGCGCGCGACGCCCAGGATCACAAGGGCAGCCCGCTCGAACGGAAGCTCGGCAACCTGTACGCCGCTGGCCTGGATACTGCTGCTATCAACAAGCTGGGCTACACGCCGATCAAGTCCAAGCTGGCGCAGATCGACAACCTCAAAAACACGGCTGATATCGTCAACTTTATCGACACCAGCTATAACGAGGGCGACGGCTACGTGTTCAGCTTCGGCTCGGGCGCCGACTTCAACGATGCCACCAGGCAAATCGGCTATGTATATGAGTCGGGACTGGGCCTGCCCACGCGCGCCTACTACCTGGAAAAGAAGTACAAGCCCATCCGCGATGCCTACGTCAAGTACGTCGCCAAGTCGCTTGAACTGATCGGCGCCTCGGCCAGCCAGGCGAAGAAGCAGGCACAGTCGGTACTGGCTTTCGAGACCGAAATGGCCAAGGCCTCGCTGTCGCCGACCCAGATGCGCAACCTCGACAACCAGTACCATTTCGTCACGGTGGCCGAGGCTGACAAGGTCAGCCCGCACTTCAGCTGGGAGAAGTTTTTCAAGGCCCAGGGCGTGAACATTGGCAAAGGCTTCTCGCTGTCCCAGCCGAAGTTCATCGCGGAATTTGACAAGCTGCTGGTCAAGGCGCCTGTGTCGCAGTGGCAGGCCTACCTCAAGTTCCACCTGGTCAGCTCCGCCTCGCCGGCGCTGAGCAAGGCCTTCCAGGACAATCATTTCAGCTTCTACGGCAAGACCCTGCGCGGTCAGCCGCAGCAGAAAGATCGCTGGAAGCGCGTGCTGCGCGCCGTCAACGGTGCCATGGGCATGGGCCTGGGCCAGCTGTACGTGGCCAAATACTTCCCGCCGGAAACGAAGGCCCGCGCCGAGAAGCTGGTGACCAACGTGCGCAACGCGCTCAAGGAACACATCGAGCACCTGGACTGGATGAGCGCGGCGACCAAGAAGAAGGCGCTCAGGAAATGGAGCCTGTTCCTGCCGAAAATCGGCTATCCGGACAAGGGCGAGTGGCGCGACTGGAGCGGCCTGACCATCCAGCCCGGCCATTGGTTCGACAATCTCGAAGCGGCGAGCAAGTACAACTACCACTACGACATCAGCAAGATCGGCAAAAAGACCGACCGCAAAGAGTGGTACATGACGCCGCAGACGATCAACGCGTACTACGATCCGAGCACCAATACGATCAACTTCCCGGCTGCCATCCTGCAACCGCCGTTCTTCTATGCCCACGGCGATGACGCGGTGAACTACGGCGGCATCGGATTCGTGATCGGCCACGAGTCGAGCCACGGCTTCGACGACCAGGGCAGCCAGTTCGATGGCCACGGCAATCGCGTCAACTGGTGGACCAAGCAGGACAAGAAGCGTTTTGACGAGCGCACTGGCGCGCTCGCCAGGCAGTACAACCAGTACACGCCGATTCCCGGCAAGCCGGACCTGCACGTCAAGGGCAAACTGACGCTGGGCGAGGACATCGGTGACCTGGGCGGTCTCAATATTGCCTATACCGCACTGCAGACTGCCCTCGACAAGCATCCCGCGGAAGCGCGCAAGAAGATCGACGGCCTGACTCAGAACCAGCGCTTCTTCCTCAGCTCTGCGCGCGTCTGGGAAGGCACTGCCCGCGTGAAGACGGCGGAACTGCTGCTGAACGTCGACCCGCACGCACCCGCGAAGATTCGCGCGTTTGCTTCGTCAAGCAACATGCCGGAATTTGCGGAAGCCTTCACCTGCAAGGTCGGCTCGACGATGGACCGCAAGCACCCCGTAAAGATCTGGTAATACGACCCTTTAACGCCGCGCACGTCCAACCGGCGTGCGCGGCTTTTTTTTACGTCCAGTCCCCTCCGCCGATTTACCACTCGTCCCCGCGATATCGCCGTCCGGCAAATATTTCAGCCGCCCGTCTTCCCTGCCGTCCTATGCTCAGGTCGACTCGTGACCAGCCTCTGGCCTGAATCAAGCGCCGCAAGCGCGTGTGGAGGGGAACAATGCAAAACGATTGGTACATGATCACATCCAGCCTGGCGTTATCGCTGATTCTCTGGATAGTGTTGGCAATTCTGGTTCTTTACGGCGCCCGGAAGCCATTCCACCAAGCCATTAAAGCGCTGGCCCGCGCGCTGCATCATGGTCTTCGCGTGGCCGCCTCCAGTCTGCAACAGGCCGAACAACGCCTGGTATTGCGCAATCGCGAGGTCCTGCTCGCGGCGGGCCGAGAGGCGAGCGAACGCATCGTCGAGCGCGAGTTCGACCGGGTGGACACTGCCGTTCAACACGAACTGGCTGAATACCTATCGTTGCAGCGCAAACTCAGCGAAGCCATTACCTCTATCGAGGAAGACTACGTCAAGAGTGCCGAGGTGCCGCCCTCTCCAGCCGGCTGGGCAAAGGCGGTTGAAGCGGTGGCCAATATTCCGGCTCGCAGCGAACCCATGGTGCGCGACGTGCTGGATAATATCCACAGCTCGCTGGTCAAGGCCGAAAGCCAGGCGCTCGCGGCCTATCGCGACTCCAGCCGCGAACGCCACCAACTGCTCAAGCGCGCCCTGCCCTATTGGCGTCAGGCGACGGCCATGCTGAACCACATGGACAAGAACGTTACCGGCCTGCTGGATCGCACCAAGACCATAGACCGGCACATGGACAATTACGAGCAGAGCGTGCGCGGTACCGACCGGGCCGTACGGACATTGTCCGCGTCATCGTTGACGCAATTTTTCATCTCCGCGTTTGTATTGTTGATCGCGGTGGGCGGTTCGTTCATCAATTTCAATCTTATCGCCCGCCCGATGGCTGAAATGGTCGGCGGCACCAACACGCTCGGGGGTTGGCAGGTCGCGGACATCGCCGCATTGGTGATTATTCTGGTTGAGGTCTCCATGGGACTTTTCCTGATGGAATCGCTGCGGATCACCCGCCTGTTTCCAGTCATCGGCGCATTGAACGACCGCATTCGCACCCGCATGATGTGGATCGTGTTCAGCATTTTGTTGTGTCTTGCCTGTGTGGAGGCCGGGTTGGCGTTCATGCGTGAGATTCTGATGCAGAACTCGCTGGAAACCTCTGCTTTCCTGCGCGGTAACGAAGCAGCTCTTGCTCAGCCGACGCACTCATGGATCACCACTGCAGCACAAATGGGCATGAGCTTCATCCTGCCCTTTGCATTGACCTTCGTGGCGATTCCCCTGGAAACGTTTATCCATTCGCTGCGTTCGGTGCTGGGCATTGCCGCTGCCGCGGTATTGCGTTTCCTGGCCGTTACCTTGCGCGTTACCGGCAACGTACTCCACGGCACAGCCAACCTGCTGATCAATGTTTACGATCTGGTCATCTTTCTGCCCTTGTGGATTGAAAGTCTGATAAAAAATTACAGGGCGCAGAACGGCGACAGAAAGCCTGCAGTAGAAGGGTTATAAACATGCGCAAGCTATTCAATCGAAAGTCGCTGAAATTGACGCTGGTGCTTGGCGTCAGCATGGTCGCGCTGACAGCATGTGGAGGCATGGGCCACACGCCTACACGCGGTGTTTACATGCTGCTTGATACGTCGGGCACGTACACCAAGGAGATCGACAAGGCCCAGCAAATCATCAGCTATCTCCTGACGCGCTTGAAACCCGGTGATTCGATGGCCGTGGCCAGAATCGATACCGCCAGTTTCAGCGAGAAGGACATCATCGCCCAGACCACGTTTGCCGACCGCCCCAGCGTGGCCAACAAACAAAAACGCCAGTTTGTGAAACAGATAAGACATTTTGTCGGTTCTGTTCACCCTTCCGCCTATACGGATATCACCGGTGGCGTTCTGCAGGGTATCGGCTGGTTAAATGAAATAAACCCCGACCAGAAGATCATATTGATCTTCTCCGACTTGAAAGAAGATCTGCCCAAAGGATACGTGCGCGATGTCGCCCTGAAACTGAACGGCGTGCAGGTCCTTGCGTTGAACGTGACAAAATTGCGCAGCGACAACGTCGATCCGCGCGAGTACCTTGACCGCGTCGCATCCTGGAAGAAGCGCGTCGAAAAGACCGGCGGCCAATGGCGCGTTATCAACGACCTGCAACGGTTGGAAAACATCCTGCCCGGATATTGAACGTCGGAAACACACACGAAAACCACGAGGCCGTCGCCGCCAGGTGGAAATTTAGTAAAATCCAGCTATAGTTTCGTTAGTCCTGCACAACTACAAGGAAGGCTCTCATGGCCTCAATAGCGCAACTCTGGCTGCCCACCCTGCTTTCTGCTGTCGGCGTGTTCATTGCCAGCTCAATACTGCACATGCTCCTGAAATTCTGGCACGGTTCGGACTATCAGGAGCTGCCGAACGAAAATGAAGTTGCCGCGGCGATCCGCAACGGCCGCGCGAAAGCCGGCATGTACATGATGCCGTACTGCCACATGGAAGACATGAAAAAGCTGGAAACGAAGGTGAAGTTCAAGGATGGCCCGGTTGGCGTCCTGCTTCTCCGCCGGCCCGGCCCGATGAGGATGGGCCGAAGCCTCATCCAATGGTTCGTTTACTCGCTGATTGTCTCGGTCTTCTGCGCCTACATCGCCGCGAGCACGCTAACGGTGGGTGCGCCTCTCATTCAGGTCTTCCGCGTCGTCGGCACCATCGGCTTCATGGCCTACGCCTTTGCCTCGATTCCGACTGGAATTTGGGTCGGCCAGCCGTGGAAAGTCGTCTGCAAGGAAGTGATCGATGGGCTCATCTACGGACTCGTGACCGGCGCGTTGTTCGGGTGGCTGTGGCCCTGAGGAAGAGAAGCGGGAAGTCGCAACTTCGCCTTGCCAATCGCCCATTGATGCCGACGTAGCCGAGTCAGGCACAGAGCAAGCGACCACATCATAAAACGTCATTGCGCCGAGTTCTCCTCGATCTCGTTGAGCAGGCTATTTATGGCGCGTGCTGCTATTTCTGTTTTATCACTCTCTTGCACAGGCTTAGTCAAGCTTTTACCGCTTTGAACGAGTTATCGAGTTGCGGTATAAGTAAATGTGAGCAACGAAAGGGGGATTTATGACGAGCTTCGGCATGACAAGGCCGGTTCATCGCGGCCTGATTTTGGTACTCGGTTTTGCTGTGTTACTGCTTGGCGGTTGCGGCGGCGGCGGTGGCAGCGACGGAGGCACCGCATCTCCTCCTCCCGATTCCGGAGCGTCGTCTGGCGCCGGCGATACCACCTCTCCCCAGCCGCCGGCGCCGGCGATCGATGGGCATGTCATTGATGGCTACGTAAAGGGCGCAAAGGTATTTATCGACGTCAACTGGTCGCTCAGTTATGACGAAGGCGAACCGGTCGCCACCTCTGCCGAGAACGGCAATTTCGAATTCAGCGACGCCGACTTGTCAGACTTTCCCTGCTACAGTGAGCGGCCGATAGTCGCCGAGGTGCCACAGGGTGCCGAGGATACCGATCGGGGCCTGGTCAACGCGCCCTTCAAACTTGTTTATCTGCCGCCTGGCCTCGCCGGCGACACAGACACGCAAGCGGACGTAAACATCACGCCTTTTACAACGCTGCTCGCTGCGGTCGTGGCGGACGCCAAAGATTCGGCCGACGTACAAAGTATCGCTGTGAGCGACGGTTGCGGATCCCCGGCCGGCGAGGTCGCAGCCGAGGTATCCAGCCAACTCGATTCCATACAAAAGAACATTCTTCAGCCCGCAGGCATTTCGTTGGTGACCTTTTACGACGATTTCGTGAAGAACGGCAATGGTCAAAGGGCGCAAGCCGCGGCTGTACTCAGCGACTACTTCAAGGCGACATACCAGTTGGCGAGCGAGTTTCAGAAGAAATTTCTCGCCTCGTACGACTCGCCCGCGAATATCAATATATTTCCCGACACGTCGGTCATCGCGGACATCCTGGCGGGGAACACACCTGAAGCGATTCCGTTAACCGTATCGATTTACGGCGACGCGCAAACTACCGACGGTGCTGGATGGACCGCAACCGAACTCCTCACCGCAAACGGGGTTTACCTGCTCGGCGGTCAATATCTGGTCGACTGGCAATGCGGCGAGGGCCCGACCGGCGCCTGCACGTACCAGCCGGTCGAACTGGACAGCTTGCTGAAGACAGCGAAATCCTACAAGGACGTCGTGGACTGGGTCCGCACGGACGAATCGACCGGTTACGACCTGCACCTGGGCAACACGTTCTGGCTGGATTGGAAGGACGACCTGGCCGATTATCGCTGTTACCTTGCCGACCGATTCATCGTTGAAAATCCTGATGCCATGCCGTACAAAGATGGCGACCAGAGCGCCGACGGCATCACCGAACCGCAGTTCCTCGAAGGTGAGTATTACGGTGGCCAGAATCAGGATCCGCCGATCGACTGTCAGTATGAGGATGCGCCACTGGTCTATGTCTTCCGTTCGGAGATTTTCCCGCGCGTCACCGCCAACGGGTACTGGAAGTCGACCGTACAGTACAGCTTTGACGTCAATGCCCTGGACACGAGCCGCATCAAGTACCTGGCGACCACGTCGCTGTATTCGCAACGGGACACCTTCGACGCGGAAGCCGGCGCGAAGGAAATTGAAGATCTGCCCTGGTCGCCATCGCAGATAACCGACATGAAAGCGGGCCTGCAACCGAACGAGTGGTTCTCCGTGACGGTCGAGGGCGACAATTTTTTGGCCACTTATGTCAGCCTCACACCGAAATGCACGACCTACTCCAAGGCCGCGGATGGATCGAAGACCGTCATTTCCACCGTGACAGGCGATGACACGGCAGCGCAGACCCTGTGTTTTGGAGACCTCACTCAATGGCCATAGCGTATGGACAAGATGGCTAGACGTGCCGACGATTGAGATCATTCCGTTCACCATCGAGCACAGCGCGGTTTTCCGCGACCTCAACCTCGAGTGGGTCAGTACGCTGTTCCGCGTCGAAGCGCATGACGAGGCGCAACTATCGCAGCCCGAGCGCATCGTCGACGATGGCGGCGAAATCTGGCTGGCGCGACTGAATGGCGAAATCGTGGGCACGGGCGCCCTATTTCACGAGGGCGAAGGCCGCTACGAAATCGCCAAGATGGCGGTGCGGCCGGACATGCGCGGCCAAGGCATCGGCGGGAAGATCCTCGAAATGCTGATCCGCCGTTTTCGCGAACGCGGCGGCACGCGCCTGTGGTTGCAGACCAACAGCCGGCTGACGAATGCCATTGCGCTCTATCGCCGCTTCGGCTTCACCGATTTCACCCCGAGCGAGCCCTCCCCGTATGCGCGCGCGGACGTATTTCTGGAGTGGCAGGATTGCATGAGTGGGACGCAGTGAAATCGACTAGACATCCCGGAACCGGAATCGCATCGGTGGCAGTCGGTATCGCCAGCGCCGCGCTGACGGCGGCTTCCGCACTTTACTTCGGTTCCGGGTCCGCGTCGGCGCTCGGCCCCGGCGAAACCATCGACATCAGATTCCCGGTGATCCTGTTCGTATGCCTGATCGGCGCGCTGATCGCCCTGCGGCTTGGCATACATGGCATTGCGCAGCCGCGCCGCAAGTCCTTCTCGATACTGGGCATTGCGCTTTCGGCCATGACGATCGTCGGCGCGAGCGTCGCGATGGGCTTGAGCATGGGAAGCGGATAAGTCTCGATTCCTTATTTCGCGATCGGTTTTGTGAAGCCTTCGGCCTGCAGCCACCAATAGAATTCCTGAAGCCAGTGGCTGTTTGTGGCCCCTCGCTTGCCGAGACCGAAGCCGTGGCCACCCGCGTGATAAATGTGTGCCTCGGGCGCGTAGCCTTCCGCCTTCAGCAACTTGTAGAACCGTACCATCGCATAGTCCGCATCAGTGTCATCCTGCGCCCATGCCATGAAGACCGGAGGCAGCGCCGGACTGACCAGCTTGTAGCCTTCCGGCAGTGTGGCCGGAATGGCCGGCATCGACGCGAACGGCGCACCGTAAATCAGCCCCGCAAAATCCGGACGCAGGGCCGCGTCCTTCTGCGCCAGGGTTTCGCTGGCGAGCATGCCGCCCGCGGAAAAGCCGACGATGCCGACCCGGTTTGGCGACACATTCCATTGTCTTGAATGCCGGCGCACGACCTTGAGCGCCTGCACCGCGTCGGCGATGCCCCAGCGACACGCTTCATCTTCATTTAGATTCTTCGGCATCCCTTCCACCAGTTTGTGCTTGAGCCGGTACTTCAGCACAAATGCCGCGATGCCCCGCTTCTGCAATTCGCGCGCGACATCGGCGCCTTCAATGTCCATCGCCAGGCCGATGCACGCACCTCCGGGGGCGACGACAACACCGGCACCGGTGGCCTTGCCGCGTTCCGGCAGGTAGATCGTGAGCGTCGGCGTCACCACGTCTTCGATGATGGTGCCAAGGTGTTTGCCCCCGACCTCGACGTTGCGGAACACCCTCTCCTTCCACGTCCAGTGCTCGGAGCCGGGCGCGACACCCGGCCAGATGTTGATCGTCGGCGGCGCCTCATCGGCTCGCGCCGTCATGGACACGCCGACAAAGATTGCACTCGCGGCAAAGAAGAACACACCAAACCGCACGATTTTCATCACCCTGTTCATGCTGCACCTCGATAAACGGATCGGTCCGCTGCCCGCCCGGTTCTTATACGCCGCGCAGGGACACCCGTCCATATGCGCTATCATTCGCGTACCGTATCCGCCGTCAACCGGAGAAAGACATGGGCTTGTTACGACTGATCGGAAATATTTTGTGGTTCGTCCTCGGCGGCTTCTTCATGGGAATCGCGTGGTGGCTGGTGGGCGTTATCGCCTTCATCTCCATCGTCGGCATCCCCTGGGGCCGCGCCTGCTTCGTGATCGGCAGCTTTACCTTCTGGCCGTTCGGGCGCGAGGCCGTGAGCCGGCGCCAACTCTCCGGCCGGGAAGATATCGGCACTGGCCCCTTGGGCATGGTGGGTAACATCATCTGGCTCATTGTCTTTGGCTGGTGGCTCGCGCTCGGCCATTTGGGCAGCGCCATCGCCGATTTCGTCACGATTATCGGCATCCCTTTCGGGATTCAGCACCTGAAACTGGCCTTGATTTCGCTGTGGCCGATCGGTGTGCAGATCATCCCGAGCGACGCCGTCGTCATAGGTCGCGCTGCGGGCGGTATCAGGTAAACGGGCGCCGGGCGACACGGATCATCGCCTTCAGACTCCGCTCGACATCTTCGTCCGTGGTTGCCCACGACGAAACGCTGATGCGCATGGCTGTGTGGCCCTGCCACTCGGTACTACCGCACCAGCAGGTTCCGTCCTTCTGGATTTCCGCAATCACGCGCAGCGTTGTGTCCGTGTCGCCGAATTCGACCAGCACCTGGTTAAGCACCACGTCATTGAGAACTCGATAACCGGCGGCCTCGAAACCGGCCGCAAAGCGTCTCGCATGGCGGCACGTGCGCTCGACCAGCTCGATGACGCCACTGCGGCCAAGCGTGTGCAGCGCGGCCCATACCTCGACGCCCCGGCCACGCCGCGACAACTCGGGCGTGAAGTCCGACGGGTTGCGCAGCGCACTGGCGGTCGGAAGATACTCCGCCGTAATGGCCATCGCGGCGCGCAGCGCTTCGGCATCGCGCACCAGCGCCAGTCCGCTGTCGTACGGGACGTTGAGCCATTTATGGAAGTCGGTCGCCCAGGAATCGGCCTCGGCTATCCCGGCGGCAAGCGGCGCCATCGAAGGAACGGCGGCAGCCCATAAGCCGAACGCACCGTCAACATGCACCCAGGCGCCAGCCGCGTGCGCCGCTTCGCAAATGGCCGGGATCGGATCGAAGGCGCCGGTGTTGACGTTGCCGGCCTGCACGCAGACGATCGTCGGGCCGGAAAACGGCGGCAACGCGTCGACCCGCATCCGGCCTTGTGAATCCACCGGCACACTAACGACGCGACTCCGTCCCAACCCCAACAAGCCCAGCGATTTGGCGAGTGTCGGATGGACTTCGCCGCCGACAACGACGGTGATCGGCGGCGCACCGAACAAGCCATCCGCCTCGACGTGCCATCCGACGCGCTCGAGCACCGCATGTCGCGCTGCGGCGAGTGCGCTCAGGTTTGCGACCGTCGCGCCGGTCACGAAGGCTCCGCCGCAGTCGCGGGGCAGTCCGAAAAGTTCGAGCAGCCAGCCTAATGCGACCTGTTCGAGGCGCGCCGTCGCCGGCGTGACGTTGTAGAGCGCCGAATTCTGGTCCCACGCGCCGGCCAGCCAGTTGGCGGCCAGCGTGACGGGCAGCACGCCGCCGATGACGAAACCGAAAAAGCGCGGCCCCGCCGTTGCCAGCGTGGCCGGGGAGCAGACATCGTCCAGCAACGCCAATGTCGTCTCGGCATCGCTCGATCCCTCCGGCAGCGGGGCGTCGAGCGCAGTCAGCTTTTCAACCGCGTCGGGCGGCGGCGCGACAGCACGCGAGTCGAGGCCGTCGAGATAGGCGATGGCGCGCCGCGTCGCGTCTTCAAGCAGTTTTCTCATGGAGCGCCTGGCAATTCAGTGACAGGTGCCGCTCACGCTGGCGCAACTTCGGCGCGGCGGGGCAAGCGCACGGCGAACGTGGTCTCTTCCCCCTCGGAGCGCACCTCGACCTCACCGCCATGCGAGTCTGCGATTTGGCGCACTATGAACAGTCCCAGCCCCAGGCCGTCCGGGGCATGATTGGTGTCGCCGTGCGTGGAGACTCGCTTAAGCGGCTCGAATATCTGCTTCCTGATCGCGGGGTCGATGGTCGGCCCCTGGTTTGTGACCTCGAGGCGAACGGCGGCCTCTTCGCCGCGAAGCGCCACACGGATCGGCACGGCGGGGCGCCCATATTTGATCGCGTTCGACACCAGGTTGCGGACCAGCTGCTGCAAGCGCGCGCCGTCCCACTGGCCGCGGTTGTCGCCGGTGACGGTCAACTCAATTTCGCGATCCGGCTGCGCGGCGCGCAACTGCTCCACTTCGTCCGCCAGCGTCGCCGCAAGGTCTATTTCAGACGGCACGACATTCATGCCCAGGCCGAGCTGCGTTCGATTGAAGTCCACCAGATCATCCAGCAGAGTCCGCATCGCCTCGCCGCTGCTGATCAGGCGTTTCGCGGCTGCTGTTACCTGCTCTCCGGCGTTGAGCGCCGCCAGGTACGATCCAGTAGCCACAATCGCGTGGAGAGGTGTGCGCATGTCGTGGCCGAGCACGCCGAGAAAAAGGTTGCGGGCGCGCTCCGATTGAGCGTGGAAATGGCCCACCGACTCCGCGACGGCCTGGTCGATCGCCTCGTTGAACCGGAGCATATCGTCGATGCCCGACTCATCGAGCGGATAGGCGTCCATCCAGAGCCGGAGAACGCTGGCGCGCAGCGCCCGGTATTCGGCCACGAGTTGAACGATGTCGAAGCCGCTCTCCCCTCGCAGGAGGGCGTGAGTCTGTGCAGCGGTTTCCGGGGCACCATCGGCCTGATGCGCGTGGCCCTTCGATTTCTCCGACTGCTCGCGCCGGGTCTGGGGAGTGGAGATGTCCCTGGCGACAGCCTCCAGAATAGCCTGTGCGTGATCGCGGAGGGCCCGCGACGTCATGTCGGCGGCGGCCGGCAGCAGCGTGGCGGCAAACCCATCCCACTCTGCCAAAATGGCCTCCATGTTGCCTGATATGAACTCGGGCAAGCGCATATTCGATTCCCTGCTCTTAGAAACGTTGGTAATTGTACGTGCAGAGCCCACGCGTGGCGACAGGCCTGATCGGCGATAGCTTGACAGGATTACAATTGTAGTCTATGTTTACCTACAACTGTAATCCATCGAGATCCGCATGACCGACAACCTGCCGATTACCGATGCCGAACGCGAGGTGATGGAGGCGCTTTGGGAACGAAGCCCCCGCACATCGGGCGATATTGTCGAGGCCGTGCAGGCCCACACCGACTGGCAAGCCAAAACCATCCGGACCCTGATCAGCCGGCTCGCCGCCAAAGGCATGGTCCATTACCGCAAGCAGGGGCGACGCTACTACTATGCCCCTGCCATCGCTCGGGAAGAGTTTTTACAGCGCAAGAGCCGCAACTTCGTACAGACGTTTTTCAAAGGCAAAGTGGCGCCCTTGGTGGCGGCGTTCGCAGAGCACGAATCGCTGAGCCGCGAGGACGTGGAGCAATTACGGGAATTAATCGCTTCGCTGGACACTTCGGGGGACAAGCCATGACGCCGTTGTTGAACTGGCTCGCAGGCATGTCCTTGTCGGCGGGACTCGTGCTGCTGCTGATATTCTGTTTGCGCAAGCCTCTGGCCCGCTGGCTTGGCGCCGAATATGCCTACTATCTGTGGCTTCTGGTACCACTTCATGTTCTCGGCAACTTGCTTCTGCCGAAGACCATCGGCGTCGCGCCTATTGATCTACCGCTGACCCTGATCGCGACACCCGGCACAGCGGTGGCGCAGTCTGCCGGGTCACCGACGGCCGTATGGCTGTTGAGTGGAATGTGGATCGTCGGTGCCGCGTATTGTCTCGCGCGGCTGCTGCTGGAACTGATCGCCCTGAGGCGACTGGTACGCCAGTCACGCCCGGCGACTTCGGACGCGCTCTCCCCGACGGGTCCCAGCGACATTCCAGTCGGATTCAGTACGGCCATCTCCACCCCGGTCGCGGCAGGCTGGCTGAAGCCCCTGTTATTGCTGCCCGAGGACTTCACGCGCCGATACTCAAGCGAAGAGCAAACCCTGATCGTGTCGCACGAAAAAACACACATGCAACGCCGGGACAATCTCTGCAACCTGCTGGCGCGCCTCATCGGCTGCGTGTTCTGGTTTCACCCGCTCTTCATCGTGGCGCAGCGCTGCTACCGCTTCGATCAGGAAATAGCCTGCGATGCGCTGGTATTGCGTCAGTGCCACAGCCATGAGCGACAAGTTTATGGGCACGCGCTCGTAAAGTCCGCGGTACGCCGACCTGCGGTAGCCGTTGTTTCACCCTGGCAATCCAGGAGCACCATCAAGGAGAGAATCATGACCTTGAACACACACCACAAAAAACCATTGCGTAACCTGGTCGCCGGCGCTTTGCTGGCTCCCGTTCTGGTAATCGGGACACTGTCGCTGTCGACGAATGTCATGGCTGACGGCAACTCCACCGCGCCAAAGGGAGCGATACCCATAACAGCGATAACGCCGTATTACCCTAAAAGCGCGCTAAAAAACGGAGTTGAGGGTCGAGTGACTTTGGAATTCACTATAGCCAGTAATGGCAAGGCAGAGGATATTGAAGTTCTAAGGAGCAGCCCGGCGGGCGTGTTTGACAAGGCCGCGATCAAAGCGCTGTCAAACTCCGTGTTCAAACCCGCGTCGGGTGAGTCTGGGCCCAAAGCGACGAGAGCTACTTTTACGTACATTTTTCATCTGCCACCAAAAAAAACTTCGGCCGAGAATCTGGGCACCATAGTGACGCAGCCCGCCGACCCTTCCACGACAAAGTAGTCCAAAGGTTCGGGGCGCATGCCAATTCACAGTTCTTTTCACACCCTCAAGGTTGCCAATATGAAAATAGTGCAACTTGCGCTGGTATTGAGTGTGGGTACCGCACTTGCCGTTCCGACGGCCGTCGCGGCGCCCGGCGATGACGGCAATTTTTTTGCCGAGGTGAAGATCGGCCATACCTACATTTACGATGAGACGCATGACACGCTTACGCCCAGCATCCTGGCCGGTTATCGGTGGAAAATTAGCGATGGCGTTGCGGCAGGTGTTGCATTGGGCTATGTGGATTTTGCTGCATCCAGTTCCGGGGAACCCTCGATCACGAACGCCTACTATGGAGAGTATATTGATGCGAGTGCGGTCAAAGTAGGCGCGAACATCAATTTCGAGATTGGTCGACTCTATCTGGAACCTCGTGTCGGTCTAATGAGATTGTCAGCCACCGGTAGCAACAGAAACGGGCCCCTCAATCCAATTACCGACTACGATGGGAACTGGACCGGCGCGTATTTGGGCATCGGCGCCGGGTATTGGATCACCCCGGATGTCGCGGTCGGCCTGAATGGTGATTATCACACGGCCAAAATAGCCGGCGATTCGACATCGATCACGACATTTTCGGTTGGTTTGGAATTCCAATTTTGATTGCAGGAATTGTCGGGTCGCCGGGCGCGCGCGCCGGAAACGGCGTCTCAGTCGCCCGAGCTCGACGGCATGCAATGCCAGAATCGTGCGCTGACCCTCTTGGCGAACCAAGCCGTAGTGAGGTCGCGCGTAATCTTCGGGCTTTCGAGCTTGATGCCCGGCAGCACTGCACGCGGCAGGCGCTTACCCGCGATCCGGTCCGCCAGCGCAAAGATGCCTTCGTACAAGTGACTCGCCTGGAACTCGTAGGTTTCTCCCTGTTCCAGCGTGTCGTGAATCTCCTCGTTCGTCATGTCCAGCTTGTCACGCAACGATCGTACCGCCCGTTCCGTCGCGCCCGGCTCGTCGGAACCGTAGCGGACCAGATCTCCGTCGAGCGCCAGTGGAATGCCGGAGGCAACGCTGATCGCGTGCTGTAGCGCGGCGTTGCGGCTGGCGTACCAGCCCGCGTTGTAATCGGCGAAGCGGTAGATGATACGGTGATAGTGCGTGGGGTAGCCCAAGAGGTGCGCGATGCCGAAATACATGCCGCCGCGCCGGCTGAAGACTTCGTTGCGGATCGAGCCATCCACCGGATACAGGTAGTCCTGATCGTGCGCTTCCGCAAAGGCAATGCTCACCTGCATCGGCCCGCCCGTGTGGATTGGGTTGAATGAACTGAACAGCCGCTTGCCGAGCGGAACCCGGCCGATAAAGTCTTCGAACAGCGCACTCAGCTCTTTCTCGGTATGCACGCTCTTCAGCCGTTCGCCGTAGCTCCGGCCGTCCGGCGACTTCAAGGCCAACGCTGCATCGACCACGAATCCCGGTATATGGCGGGCTGCGGCCCGCCTCTCCAGGGTATGGCGCGCAATCTCCGGCAGGTCCGGTACGACGGGGTTCACCTTGAATCCCGATTCCTGCTCCGTCACCGCCAATATGGCACAAATGTTTTGCGTCGTTGCCGGGATGTCCTGGACCGCGAGTGCCGTATCAATGTCGGTCGCCCACCCGCTTGCGTCGCTGACGCCGGACTGCATCAGCTGGACGATCTTGGCCTGCACCGCCGCCGACGGCGAACGCCTGGCGGGTTGGGTCGCGCACCCAACGAACACGATCGGCAGAAGCAATATCGCGACGACGTGGCGCAGGCGTCCGTGAAATTCCATAGGCGCTGACGGCTATGCAAAGGCTGGAGCCGTCATTATAGCGTTCGGTCGAGATACAAGTAGCGCCTGTAAGCAAAAGCGCTCATGATTTTGCAACCTGTCAGACCACCGAATCGATTTCATTCTCGCCCTCGGCCAGGGCACGATCAGGGACAGCAGCCAGAGCGTGACACCGCACGTGGCATCCGCTAACCTGGTGCGGTCACGGGCGGGGGATGATCCGGCATGGATCAAGCACAAATGCGGAAACGATGGGGGTACGGGGCGCCCATTGCAGAATTCCTCAATGACAATACTAATGTCATTATTGGCGCGTTGACGAGCTGGTCGAGTTTTTCCGACGACCCCTCACAGAAGGCCGCATGGAAGCGGCAGATAGACATCCTTAAGACGCTATTGGCCGACTTTCAGTCGATCGATGGTGGCGTCTTGCTCGAATACGATATACCGCGGCTTGGCAGACGAATCGACACCGTTCTTCTTCTTGACCAAATTGTCTTCGTGTTGGAATTCAAGGTTGGCAGCGACACCTTTTCACGCGACGCCATTGACCAAGTCTGGGATTACGCTCTCGATCTCAAGAACTTTCACGAACCGAGTCACCACATTCCGATTGTACCGGTGCTGGTAGCAACAGATGCGCCAGATATTCCGACATCGATTGAAGATACGCCACGCCAGGACAGCCTCACCGTCCCGCTATGTTGCGGAGAGCGGGGACTGCCGCGTGCACTACAGCTCGGAGCTCAACACTTCGCCGGAGCACAAATCGACCCTCAGGCCTGGCAGCAAGGCCGTTATCATCCAACTCCTACCATTGTGGAAGCGGCCCGCGCGCTCTATGCCGGACACAATGTAGAAGACATCTCCCGAAGTTACGCCGGAGCGGAAAACCTCGTTATCACCTCTGAACAGCTCGCCAGGCTGATCGCGCAGACGCAGCAACACGGTGAAAAGGCAATCTTCTTCGTCACCGGCGTACCCGGTGCGGGAAAAACGCTTGTCGGGCTCGACATCGCCAACCGGCATACAAGAAAGGAAGACGATCTCTACAGCGTCTATCTTTCCGGCAACGGGCCACTCGTTAAGGTATTGCACGAAGCGCTGGCTCGCGATCAGGTTAGCCGGGCCAAAGTGCGCGGCAATAAACTTCGAATTGGTGAAGCACGCAGCTCAGTGAAGCAGTTCATCCAAAACGTTCACCACTTCCGCGACGACTGCCTCGCGAACACTGCCGCCCCGATTGAACACATCGCACTGTTTGACGAGGCTCAGCGAGCGTGGAGCCTTGAACAAACGACCAACTTCATGCGGCAAAAGAAAGGCATTCCCGACTTCGATCAATCCGAACCCGGATTTCTGATCTCGTGTCTCGACCGGCACGACGACTGGGCCGCCGTCATCTGTCTGGTGGGTAGCGGCCAGGAAATCAACACTGGCGAGGCCGGTATCGGCGAATGGCTGCGGGCGATACGAGAGCGTTTCGACTCGTGGTCTGTCTATCTGTCCCCCCGCCTATTGGAAATTGAATATCGCGCTGAAGACGAACTACGCGCTCTGGCGAGCAACTCGCGGGGCCATTGGGACGAGGCTCTTCATCTCGCCACTTCGATCCGATCTTTTCGATCCGAAAACGTATCTGACTTCGTCAACCAACTGCTCAACCTTGAGTTGGAACAGGCTCGGGACACGCTATCGCACGTTTTGCCAAACTTTCCGATTCGTGTGACTCGCAGTTTAAATAAGGCGAAAGTTTGGCTGCGTGAACAAGCCCGTGGCAGTGAACGTTACGGCATTGTGGTGTCGTCCCAGGCACAGCGGTTGAAGCCGCACGCCATCGATGTGCGAGTTAAAGTCGATCCGGTACGGTGGTTCCTTGAGGGCAAGAATGACGTCCGGTCTTCCTACTATCTGGAGGACGTCGCCACCGAGTTTCAAGTACAGGGACTGGAGCTCGATTGGACTTGCGTCGTATGGGACGGTGACCTGCGCATGAACCAGACGAACTGGGACTATTTCAGCTTCAAAGGCAAGCGGTGGCAGCGCGTACGGAAAGGTATTCGACAGCACTACCTACTGAATGCCTACCGCGTACTCCTCACCCGCGCCAGGCAAGGTATGGTAATCGTTGTCCCAGAAGGTAGCGTCGACGACCCCACTCGAAAGGCAGAATACTACGATCCGGCCCACGCTCTACTCACGGATATTGGCGTTCCGGCCCTTTAAAAGGCCACTGAGGCAAAGAGATGCCCGAGTATGCTTGGCGAATGCTACGATTCGAGACCTGACCCCGGATTTTTGACCCCGGGTTTTTGCTCCCTACAGAGCGAAAACTGATCCCCGGATCAAGCTACTCGGCTGGATGCCATGCGCAAGCAATTCTTGGCGCCCGCCGACGGCCCCGAGCCCCAGCTACGCCCGCTGAATGCTACGATTCGAGACCTGACCCCAAACTTCAGTGTCCGTTTAATCGGTTAGCTTCCACTGGACGCTATGCCACGGGCGGAAATTTTTGATTACATTGAATGTTTTACAATCGACAGAGGTCGCATCAGACGTTGGGCTATATCAACCCTCTGCATTATGAAGAACGAGTTGCTGTATCTTAATTATCTGTCCGTGAAAACGGGGGTGCCTCAGTCTGATCCCACTGATCCACACTTCTTAGTCACACACAAAGTAGATATTTACTACTGTACCCGCCAAAACGCGACTTCAGCCGTCATTCCCCCAAGCCCGCATCCTTTGTGCGAATGGTAACCTGTATACTTATACGGGTCGTTAGTATCATACATTTAATTGCTACCCGTTGGTGCTACCGGAGGCGAAGGTTTGGCGGAGAATGATCTTGCTGACGAACACGGACTGGAGTTAAACGAGGATCTAGCAGCCGCGATAGAGGGGATAGTTGAAGCGAAATCGCTTGGCCGCGACGTTTTTAAACAGTGGCGTGACAAAAAACCGGACATGCCGTTTCCGCCGATGCTTCCCGCAGCAGATGGACGCGGCAGCACACCTATTACCCTGGCCGGCTACGAGGCGCTGATGCGTTGGATTCGGCAGCACTGACTCGCAGTTTGCGCGGGACGCGTGTGAGCAAGCCGTCAAGAATGTAAATGAATGGGCCGATCGAGCTACGACCTTTATTTGCGTCCGTACACCGAGCTTAGGAATGGTGCGCGCGGATCAGTTAGCGCATGCTGCTGCGCGGCTTGCATTGGTTTCAGTCTTACTCCCCCTTGGCCTTCCGGCCATTGCCCATGCCCATCTCTTGGATGAACCCTGGCGTCCGATGATGAAGAAAGGCATGGCCTTCCGAACGGACGCTATAACGTTTCCCGGATGGTCTTTCGACGCAACACGTCTGAAGGAAGGTGATGCTATTGCTCACGATGGGGCGGGCAACTTTGCAGCATATTGTGTGGCGCTAGGGCGCATGCTGGAATCTTACGTAGGTGATAGTGAAGCTCCCAACGGGCGTTGGCGGTGCCCGAAACTTGGCGACAGATGGTTGTCGGCCGTTCATTGGTTTCACCGGGCTATGACCACGACATTCGACTTTGAATCTCTTGTCTATTCCGGCATTTGCTTAGATACACTCGCGAATGGCGGCAAAGCCAGTGGAATCATTGATATGGCAACTTCTGTGCTAAATCGTGAAGCTGATGACCCTTACTTTGATAAGGTACCTGCCAAATCGGTGAAGCAAGTCGTGAAGGAGATATATGAGAGAGGGCGATCTCAGATAAGCCACGGAACGCGCGAAGCGTTACGACGTGATTATTCTGCCGAACGGATGCGTGCGCAACTATTTGTACACGACGTATTATCAACCTACGGCTGGCAGGTTATGCTGCATGAGGGGGCGGGAGACGAAGATGATCTTGCTACATTCCTTCGAGTGGAGAGGACATCGCCGTAGGGGTCACGGGAGCATTGGCAATCCTCCTCAAAAGCTGCTGATAGCAGTAGGAAGAAGCGGAACCCGATTGCGAAAAGCAGTACGTTAGGCGTGATCGGTCAGACTTCCGTGAGTCGAGAAAGGCGCTCGTTGTTCCCCTATAGCCAGAAGTTGCTGACCATTCTCGCCAATGCTAGATCCCTTGCACCAGCGAAGATATTCGGCCGAGCGGCCCACCTCAATAGAAAGCGACTTTAAGCACAAGCGCCGGAGGATGGTGGTCGTAATGGGTCTCTTTTCGTCCCAGAAAATCATCGAGGCTAAAAATTGATGGGCCGGTTCGGAAGCCAGTAGATCGTGGATAAATTGCGCTTCGGCCTTTGTGTCGAATCCGAGAAAACTTATTGTATCGTCGAAGATAACGGGCTTGTTTTCCATCGGCCCAACGAGGTGGAATTTTAGGTGCTTGTAGAACCCGGATATTGCGACCTTCCATGGCTTAAAGCTATAGTCGCCGATACCGAACACAGAATAGGCTGGTTTATTCTTGTATATGCTGCTTTTCCGGCCGGCCAATAATTCGTCATGTGCCTGAAGATAATCCCATGTTTTTGGAGCCGCGGACTGTATGGACGAAGTATCTTCGCCGGCCTTACGCTGAGGCACCAACACTACCTTCCGGTAAGTTTTTATTCTTGAATTTCCGATGTCAGAACTCTTTAGCAGCGGAAACAGGTAGTGCAGCTCTATCCTTACATCTTCATGTAAGCCATTTCGATACATGCCGTTTCCGAGGGGCTCTAGCTCCATGACCTTTGAGCAGTCATGCTTCATTCCCGAACGCCATATATGTCGGCTGTCTTGGCCGCGTAGATGGCGCCATTTGGCATAACTGTCGACATCCTTGACTAAAAGCCCGTCACGTCCTCCTATGACGTGCGCCGGGCTAGCGGCTTCCATATCGTCGTAGACCTCGCAATCCGCATTACCGCGGTCGGTTGTCAGCACGAACAGACAAGCCGCTACCGAAGCTCCGAAGTGACGCTTCGCGTCTATGAAGTAGATGTGGCCGAATAGCCGCTGCTCCTGATTCTGCTGGATTTGCCGCATTACCTTGCGGGCAACTGAATATTTGCATAGCAGAGCGATAGTTCCCTCGACGCGACTTAGCCACCGCACATGCCGCAGCAACATCCATTCCGATATGTCAAAGTTCGCGGCCCCTGTTATTGCCTCAATGCCTCTTCGACCTTGGAAATTGGATTTAGCCGGCAGGTTTTTGCTATTAAGTGCACTTAACTCACTACTAGTCACCCAAGGCGGGTTTCCGAGCACTAGTATGGGAGGCGCGATATTGCTCAAAATTTCGTCCCAGTCCAACGAAAAGAAGTCCGCCTGCTTTATGTAAATGGAGCCGCCTGCTCCGGTGGAATGGCATTGTTCTCGGGCTGCTTTGACGTATTGGCCATTAATATCAAACGCCACGACATCAGCATCGGGGAATTCCTCCAACGCGGCGCGCACGAATGCGCCTTCACCGCAAGTTGGCTCTATGATTGTCCTCGGGGCTATACCGTGATTCTTAGCAAGCCGCCCGACAACTGCTCTTGCTAAGGCATCGGGTGTCTGAAAGTCGCCATACTCCCACTTTTCAGGGTGTTTGGTCGCCACGTCTATCTGATCCTCACTAGCCCGTCAACTTCCCCGGCCCGCTCAATTACCCGTTTATACTGTAACCTCCATTGCAGCGCATTAGACATCGTCACGTACCCTAGTTCCGGCGGCTTTTTCAGGATCGCTTCTGCCAAGGAACGCGCGCCCACTTCGTCTACCGGGAGATTACGCTCCATAATGAAGGCTGCGATGTCATCCTCATTTCCATCTCGGTCGAGTATCTCCCTAATGCCTCTCGTGGTCTGATAGTCCGCGGTCCGCTCCTTCGCCACGAAGATGGCGTGCTTCATGTTGAGACGCCCGGTCTGACGCTTATGGTCGTCGTATTTCTGATAAACGAATATTAACAAGCTGTATTCCAGACCATAAATTTTTTGCTTGGCTGATTTAAAAGGACACGACGACTGTGGCTGTTTGATGCTCGTCACCTTGATGTCTACGTCTAGCCCCGGTAGGTCGATTCCCACGGCCGAGTTGCCCTTGTCGAACTTGTAGCGTTCCAGCAGATAGACTGTGAACTTGTGTTCAAGATAGGTTCCAACGGCCTTGCCGTCAGTGACGCCATATAGTTTCGGTTCGTCATACTTAGTCTCTCTCTCGGCAAATTTGGCAGCTTCTGTTTGCAAGACTTCAAGCGTCAATCGCCTTTTCATCGGTTCTCCAGTCGTTGTCTTGGCATCGCTTTTGATCTGTCACCGCCAATCTTGAACTCCTCGATTGACGTCTCTCCGCCGCACATTTCGCAGGTGGCATTGTCGCACACAGTGGCAAGCTCCCACCTTTGAGCATCCGCGTTCCAAGCTTCATCCGCATCAAGGTGTACGTATTCGATTTGCATACGTCGCGCCGCATTACAATTTTCATTTACCTGCTCTCTGATTCTTAACACTCCCGGTTCAGAAGATCTGCCCCAAGCTCGAACACCTTCTACTCCGTCTTTGAGTTCATCGCCTCTATAAGCTTTGCGATTCGCGACTTCACATCCGACGCAGCCAACGGCACATCGCCCGTAGGACCTTCAAGCCTTCCAACATCTGCGAGACCGAAGCCCCCTACATTAACTTTCCGTTCCATTACTTCATGTTGCAGTTTATCAATCTGCGCCGCCTTATCCCTTATCTGCTGTTTAAGCTGAGTCCGCTCGGCTTCAGACTGACCTTTCGTCTCCCTTAGTTGATCATCTAAATTGCTAAGCTCGATCTCCTTGTCCGCGATGCTCTTCTTGAGTTCACTGATTAAGCCAATCTGAGTCTTGATGTCTGCCTCCGGAACTATGTCCGTCCAGTTCTCTATCGAACTCACGGTTTCCTCTTGGAGTAGGTTGCATGCTTGAATGGCTTCCTCGTAATTCCGTCGAACCATTAGCGGATGTTGCTCTATTTCACCTTCCGCATCCCTAAACGCACGTATGCGTGACTCCAACGAAGATATTGTTCTGAGCAGAAGTTTCAGGCTGCGTACGGCAGATCGCCCCCGAGCTACTACCACTCCACCCTCTGTTGCTTCTACCCATTGCTTTGTAATGCGCCCACCGAGTACCGCAGATGTTAGCGTAATTAGGACAAACAGAAGCGTTGAACCAACTGCGTTTGCTTGGTGCAGTGACATGTAAAAGAGCGCAGCTACAGCCAACATAAGGCATGCCGTCCACGGATCCAAAACAATCGCACCAAATTGCCTCCATCGGTCACCCAGTGCTTGCATTACGTGCTTTCCCCTGATGCTGTTCAGCGGTCAATTATAAATATAACTCTAGCGGAGATGGCGCCGAATTTGCCTACCCGCACTTGCTATCGCCGCAACTAAGACAAGTCATACACCCATCCATCATCACAACAGCCGCCGTGTTGCATTTGGCGCAAAGCTGCGCCCCAGCCGGAAACGCATTCTCCGCAAACGCGTCCTGCTGCTTTGTCTGCGCTTCAAATTCGGCGCGCTTTTCTTCGATCAGCTTTTTCTGGTGCTCGTCGAGTTCTTCCTTGTGCATCATGCCGATGGTGACGAGGTGCTTTTCGATCACTTCGCCGAGTTCGGCGATCAGTGACGGCATGAACTTGCCGCCCGGCTTCCAGTAGCCGCCGCGCGGGTCGAATACCGCTTTCAGCTCTTCTACCAGGAAGGTGACGTCGCCGCCCTTGCGGAAAACTGCGGAGATGATTCGCGTCAGGGCGACGATCCACTGGTAGTGGTCGAGGTTTTTCGAGTTGATGAAGATCTCGAACGGGCGGCGAACTTCGTATTCCGTGCCTTCGTTCAGCAGGATGTCGTTGATGGTGACGTACATCGCGTGTTCGGAGATCGGCGTTTTGACCTTGTACGTTGAGCCGAGCAGCCTTTCCGGCCGCTCGAGCTTTTCGTGCATGCGGATGACTTCGGCCTTTGGCTTTTTCTCCGCCGCTTGGGCGGCGGCTTTTTTGTTTACTGCCGATTCTATTGTTGATTTCTCGGCTTCGCCTTCGGCGGGTTTGGCTACGTTGTAGCTTACGATTTTTTTGTCGATCTTTATGGTCATAACTGAGTCCTTGGAAATTTATCTCCTCACCCTAGTCCTCTCCCTGAGGGAGAGGGGATGAGAATTCACCATTTGCCGTAGTAGCCCTCTTTAAGAGCGTCGAATAAGTTGGCGGCGGTGTGCATTTCGCCGTCGTATTCGATTTCTTCGTCACCCTTGGCTTCAACTACGGTGCCGTCCTCCAGCGTGAACTTGTATGTGGTGTTCTGGAGGTCGGAGCCCTTGACGAGCACGCCCTGGAACGCTTCCGGGTTGAAGCGGAACGTGGTGCAGCCTTTCAGGCCGCTGTCGTAGGCATACAGGTAGATGTCCTTGAAGTCCTCGTACGGGTAGTCGGTCGGGACGTTGGCGGTCTTGGAGATCGACGAGTCGATCCACTTCTGTGCCGCGGCCTGAATGTCGACGTGTTCCTTCGGCGTGATGTGTTCCGCCGTGACGAAGTAGTCGGGCAGCTTTTCGTGCTCGTTCTCGGACTCGGGCAGCGCGTTCGGGTTGATGAGCGCGCGGTAGGCCAGCAGCTCGAACGAGAAGACGTCGATCTTTTCCTTCGACTTCTTGCCTTCGCGGATCACGTTGCGGAAGTAGTGGTGCGCGAAGCTCGGCTCGATGCCATTGGCGGCGTTGTTCGCGAGCGACAGCGAGATCGTGCCGGTCGGGGCGATCGAGCTGTGGTGCGTGAAGCGCGCGCCCACTTCGGCCAGTTCCGCCACCAGTTCGGGCGCGACAGTCGCGACCTGTTGCATGTAGCGGCTGTATTTCGAGTGCAGGATGCGCCCCGGAACCTTGTCGCCGACCTTGTAGCCGTCCGCCGCCATTTCCGGGCGCTTGCGCAGCATTTCCTCGGTGACGGTGAAGTTCTCGACGAGGATCGGCGCGGGGCCTTTTTCCTTCGCCAGTTCCAGCGCTTCTTCCCAGCCGGCGACGGCCAGTTCGCGCGAGACCTGGTCGGTAAAGTCGACCGACTCCGGCGCGCCGTATTTCATACGCAGCATCGTCAGCGTTGAGCCTAGCCCCAGGAAGCCCATGCCGTGGCGGCGCTTGCTGAAGATTTCGTTGCGCTGCTGCTCCAGCGGCAGGCCGTTGATCTCGACGACGTTGTCGAGCATCCGCGTGAACGTCTTGACGACGTCGCGGAATTCTTCCCAGTCGAAACGCGCCTGATCGGTGAACGGGTCGAGCACGAACTTGGTGAGGTTAACGGAGCCTAGCAGGCAGGAGCCGTACGGCGGGAGCGGCTGTTCGCCGCATTGCCCCGTCACCAGGCCGTTGAAGATAACCGTGTTGTTATCGGGCTGCGTGGTGTCGAAAACCGCCTCGCGACCAACAAACACTATTTCCTTGATCTTCGTCGCGAACCGTTGCGTCTTGCGCAGCGCCTTGTCGGCCACCCATTGCGCGTATTTCTCGTTCTTATAATCCATCAGGAAGCCGATCTCGCGCATAAATACGCCGCGCGACTGTCCATCAATGATCAGTTCATGATCCGCCCGGCAGGCATATTCGCGCTGGCCACCACGACCATCAGGAAGTATGCGCTTGCCGGCGCGGCGCCGCTGGTGGATGCGGCAGTACACGCCGAAGTTGGCGAGCAACATCTGAACGTCCTTGAGCAGACTCGGATAGCTTGAAGCCAAACGAACGGAGCAACTCTGGCCGTTGGACGAGACATTGACCGTACCGTCGGCCTGGAACAGGCCGCGCAGGTAGCCCTTTACGCATGCTTCGGAGCCGCGCCAGACCACTTCCGGCACCCTTAACTTGCTCTGCCGGGTGAAGCCGTAATGCTCAAGTACGCGGGCCAACAACACCGAGCGGATAAAGAGATGGTTCCGCTCCGGTACTGCTACGGGTGCGACCTCGTAGCTTCTGGCGCTTTGTGCCACGCTGGCGATCAAGCTGTTGATATAGCCTGCTATTCCGTTTGCGAGCGTACGTTCTTCGTTCCAGAAGTTAACGATGACCGCTTCCTGATCCTTGCCACGGTTGGTGAAGTGACCATCGCCCGTAATGAGCCCGAGCAGCGTGCCCAACTGATTACTGCCCTCCTTGCCGAACTGCCCTTTGCCGGACTGCACCAGCAATTCGTCGCCGGCCTGCAACTCTGACAGCTTGATCTTCCCGCGCTGAGTGTAGAAATCGTGCCATTCGGTGGCCTTTATTTCATAACCGGCTTCGGTGACGACCTTGTATACGTCGGCTTCGCGTGCCGTCATAAAAGCAGGTTTGGCGTCGCGAATTTCGACGCCGCGATCATCATCACCCAACGCGCGACGGTCCACCGTCACGGACAGCGGCACACCCGACTGATACAGCTCGCCGATCGGGACCAGCCCGTACTGTGTGTGCAGCCGGGTATCGGCCGTCACGCACGGGTTCGTCGCACGGATGGTTTCGCAGAACCAGTTGTTGTTCATCTCGTTGACTTTGTCGATCAGCACGAAGCCGGGCTCGGCAAAGTCATAAGTCGAGGTCATGATCATGTCCCAGACGCGGCGCGCCGGGAGGGTCTTGTATATCTTGCAGGCGACCAGGCCCGCTTCGTTGGTGACATAGCCTTCGGTGGTTTCCCACTCGCGCCAGACGACCTTGGCCGGGTCGTTGATGTCGATTTCCTCGGCGTCCACTTCTATCTGGTTGAGCGGGAATGCCAGCGGCCAGGTGGCGTCGTTCTTGACCGCCTGAATGAATTCGTCGGTGACCAGCAGCGACAGGTTGAACTGGCGCAGGCGACCGGACTCCCGCTTGGCGCGGATGAAGTCGAGCACGTCCGGGTGGCCGACGTCGAAGGTGCCCATCTGCGCGCCGCGGCGGCCGCCGGCCGACGAGACGGTGAAGCACATCTTGTCGTAGATATCCATGAACGACAGCGGGCCGGAGGTGTAGGCGCCGGCGCCGGCGACGTAGGCGCCACGCGGGCGCAGCGTCGAGAAGCAGTAGCCGATGCCGCAGCCGGCCTTGAGCGTGAGCCCCGCCTCGTGCACCTTGCCGAGGATGTCGTTCATCGAGTCGCGGATCGTGCCGGAAACGGTGCAGTTGATCGTCGAGGTCGCCGGCTTGTGCTCCCACGCGCCGGCGTTGGACGTGATGCGACCGGCCGGAATGGCGCCATGGCGCAGCGCCCACAGGAATTTCTCGTACCACTCCTCTTGATTGGCCGGTTCTTCGACTTCGGCCAGCGCGCGGGCGACGCGCTTGTACGTATCGTCAACCGTCTCGTCCAGAATCGTGCCATCCTTGGTCTTCAGGCGGTATTTCTTGTCCCAGATGTCTGCGGATGCTTCCTGCACCGGGATTTCCATGACTGTTGTGGGTTCGCGCTTCATTGCTGTCTTCATACTATGACCCGCCCTCCGGATTTTTGACTTCTTTCGGTCGTAAATATCGTGTACAAGCTGTGGAGAAGTTGTGGATATAAAGACACAACATCTTGTAGGCTGAGCCCAAAGCATAGGCCTGACGGGAGATGCTGTCAAGCGCTTTAGCCACACTATTTTTTACTTGTATTTCAAATACTTATTTAATAATGCTCCCTCGCGGCCGCAAATTCGCCGCACATAAATAAACACTATATCTAGTGGCCCCGACAAGCCCTGCAAAACCGCAAAAAGGACTTGAAACCCATGCCGGCGCCCATAGATACCGGCCATAGTCCCATTCACTCGAAAGGAGGTTTTACCATGGCACTCACGACTTACGAACCGTGGAGCCTGATGAATCAGCTCCATTCCGAAATCAACCGGATGTTCGATCATCGGCTCGGCCGCTACAACTACAGCGACGACGACAGCGTCGTCACGACCGACTGGGTTCCGGCGGTGGACATCAGGGAGCAGCAGGACAGCTTCATCCTGAAGGCGGACTTGCCCGGGGTCGATCCCAAGGACATCGAAGTGACGATGGAGAACGGGATGCTGACGATCCGCGGCGAACGGCGCTCGGAAGAGACGCGCGAGTCGGACGGTTATCACCGTGTCGAGCGCATCAGCGGCCAGTTCTATCGCCGCTTCACGCTGCCGGATACGGCCGACTCGGAAGGCATTTCGGCTCGCGGCAACAATGGCGTACTGGAGATCACGATTCCGAAGCATGCGAAGACGCAGCCGCGGAAGATCAATGTTGAGCATTAGTCCGCAATCGGGAACTTCCGCTTTCGGCGGCTGTCCCTGAACATGACCGCCACGTCATCCCTTCGGGCTGAAGCCCGAGGGCGATGCGTGGCGGTTTTTCTTTTCCCACCTCTGCCAAACGAGGCCACAACATGAAGAAACCAGCGTTCACGGCCGTATTCGCGGCCGCCGCCTTCGCCCTCCTGATCCCCCTGTCGGCGCAAGCCGAGGCGCCTCCGATGCTTGGCACGAAAGCGATGCCGAGCCTGGCGCCGATGATCAGCCAGGTCACCCAGAGCGTCGTCAATATTTCGACGCGAGGGCATGTGAAGGTGCGGCAGCAACCGATGGGGCCGCTCATGAACGATCCCTTCTTCCGCCACTTCTTTGGCGGACAGATGCCGCCGCGCATCCGTCATTTTGAGGCGCTCGGGTCGGGTGTCATCGTTGATGCCGACAAGGGCTACATCCTGACCAACAACCACGTCATCGAAAACGCTGACAAGATTACGGTGATCCTGAACGACGGCCGCAAGTTCGAGGCGAAGGTTGTCGGCAAGGATAAACAGACCGACCTCGCGGTGGTGCAGATCAAGGCTGACGGTCTTCATGCCATTACCCTCGGCGATTCCGCGCAACTTCGCGTCGGCGATTACGTGGTCGCGATCGGCAACCCGTTCGGGCTGTCGCACACGGCGACGTACGGCATCGTCAGCGGCCTGGGCCGGCAGATCGAAGAACACACCGCCCAAAGCTCACCCTATCAGAATTACATTCAGACCGACGCCGCGATCAACCACGGCAACTCGGGCGGCGCGCTGGTGAACCTGCGCGGCGAACTCGTCGGCATCAACTCGGCGATTTTTTCACGCACCGGCGGCAATATCGGCATCGGCTTCGCGATTCCGATCAATATGGCCAAGAACGTCATGCACCAGCTCATCAAGTACGGCAAGGTGGAGCACGGCATGCTTGGGGTGAATATCCAGAAGTTGACGCCGGAGATCGCGAAGGCGCTGGGGCTGCCGAGCGACCAGGGCGCACTGGTCACGCACGTCGTGCAGGGCTCGGCTGCCGACAAGGCGGGCATCAAGCAGGGTGATGCGATTGTCGCCGTGAATGGCGATGAAGTGAGCGGGCCCGACGAGTTGAGCAATGTCATCGGCCTGAAGCGACCCGGCACGTCCGTCAATATCAAGCTTGTGCGCAACGGCAAGACGATGGAAGTCAAGGCAACGCTAGGCAATCAGAACAGCGCCAACAGCGCGACCGGCGGAACGAAGAACGAAGAGCTGGGCGCGGGTTTCAGTGACATCACCAAGGACTCGCCGTTGTTCGGCGAGGTGCATGGTGCGCTGGTCGTGTCCGTCAAGCCGGATGGCGAGGCCGCCGAAGCCGGACTGCGTCCCGGTGACGTGATCGTCGCGGTCAACCGCCACCCGATCAAGAACCTGGCGCAGTTCCGCAACGCCTTGTCGCAGTACCAGGGCACGCTGCTGCTCACGGTGCGCCGTGGCCAGATCGTGTTCTTTACGACGATTCGGTAAAGCGCAAATCGAACTCGATCGGCGCGGCTGCCGGATCGCTCATGACCGGCAGCCGCGCGATCATCGGGAACGGCATCATCCGCTTGAGCGTGGCGACATTTTGTTCCAGCCGCGCCATCGAGCTGTCCAGGTCATTCGCCACCCAGCCGGCACATTGAACGCCGGCGCGTTGCATCGACTCGGCCGTCAACAGGGCGTGATTCAGGCAACCCAGCCGCATGCCGACCACCAGCACGACCGGCAGACCGAGGGCAACGGCCAGATCGGCGACGGACTGTTTCGCATTCAGCGGCACGGTCCAGCCCCCGACGCCTTCAACAACAACGCAATCGGCGCGCGCCGACAGGCGCCCAAAGCATTCGAGAATCCGATCGAAACGAATATCGATGCCCGCCTCCGCCGCGGCGATGTGCGGCGCGATCGGCGGTGAGAACGCGTAAGGATTGACGTCCTCGTAAGGACAGTCCGTCGCCGATGCTTCTATCAGGCGCATCGCGTCGTCGTTGCGCAAGCCGGCGTCAGTCGTCTCGCAGCCGCTGGCGACGGGTTTCATGCCCACCGTTTTGATGCCGCGACGATTGTGCGCGCGGATCAGCGCTGCCGAGGCAACCGTCTTGCCGATTTCGGTATCGGTGCCGGTGATGAAGAAACCTTTACCGTTTGCCATGCCGCTCTCTCTGCAACAACTCGCGCAAGTCTCCCGGCGCGATGGATCCCTGATGGGCGAGCACCGCGCGTTCGAATGTCATCGGCGCCCACGCGGTGCCATAGACGACTTCCCACGTCGCCGGCAGACGCTCATCGCGACGCCATTGCTCATAGGTGCTTTCCAGCTTTTTGAGCCGCGCCCTGCCCGTCAGCCCGCGCGGGCGGCCGGCGGTGACGTTGTGCGCGCCGAGACCCTTCAGGTCCCGCAACAGGCCGCCGAGATCTTCGTAAGTCAGCGTCAACTGTTCGGTATCCATCACCGGCTCGGCAAAGCCGGCGCGCACCAGTGCGTCGCCGAGGTCGTGCATGTCGAGGAACCGGTTGACGTGATTGAAGCCGTCCACGTCCGACCAGGCCGCGCGTAATTCCTTCAGTGTGTCGGGGCCAAACGTGCTGAACAGCAGCAAGCCGCGGTCGTTCAACACGCGCCGCAACTCGCCGAAGCCGCGATCCGGATCGGCGAGCCACTGCACCGCGAGATTGGACCAGACGAGATCGAATTGGGAGTCGGCGAACGGCAGCGTTTCGATATCGCCGCAAACGGCGCCCGTGGCGTCTGCTCTCAGCATGCGTTCGGCAATGTCCACTTTCACGAGACGCGCATCGGGATAACGTGAGGCAAGCTCGCGCGCGCCCGTTCCGGTGCCCGCGCCGGCATCGAGAATCGCCGTCGGCTTGAGCGTGGTGAAGTCGAGCCTTTCGATCAGGCGCGATTGCACTTCGCGCTGCAACACGGCTACAGCGTCGTAGCTTGTCGCGGCGCGGTCGAACGATTGGCGCATCGCGCGGCGGTCGAGTTGGAATTCGTCGTCGATGTTCATTAGCTGTTCAAGACCCAATCGGCAAACAGGGCCGGCTCGGAAAGAAACGGCGCGTGCGCGGCGCGCGGTACCGATTTGAACTCGCCGTTCAAGGTGTCGGCCAAGGCCCGGCCCGCGGCCGGCGGCGTGAGACGATCGCGTTCGCCGCTCATCACCTTTACAGGGATGTCGATCTCGGAGAGCCGCGACCGCAAGTCTATATTTTCGAGGATACGCAACCCCGCCGCGAGTCCGGCGGGATCGGGCGTGCCGCGCGCGAAGACTTCATGGCGCAAGGTTCGCAGGGCAGCCCTGCCTGTCGCGGCGCCGAGCGTTTGCAGTACCAGGAAATCCTCGACGGTGCCGCGCCAGTCCGACTTCAGTTCGGCCGCGAACTTTGCGAGAGTCTCCGGCGCCATCGCGTGTGGCCAGTCGGGAGCGGTGACGAAGCGTGGCGTTGTCGAGACGAGCCGCAGCGCGGCGATCTCCCCACGAAACTGCAAAGCAGCAGCCAGAGCAACCATGCCGCCGAGCGACCAGCCGAGCCAAACGGCGCCTTTGGGGGCTACTGCGCGGCAGGCTTCGGCCCATGCATGGACGTCGTCTTCTATGACCGGGCTTTCGCCGTGACCTGGCAGATCGATCGCGATGCAGCGGTGGTGCTGAGCAAGCGTCGGGATGGTTTCGTTCCAGACGCCGGCGTGGAGGCCCCAGCCGTGAAGGAGGACTAGTGGTGAGCCCGATCCAGTTGTCGTGGTATGCAATTTCATTGCTGTTGCTTAAGACGATTTTGTTCCGCCTTCGGCGGGTTAATTGGGGCCGGATTTCGGCCGGCGGCCGAGTCACTTTCCTTTCGGGGAAAGTAACCAAAGCCATTGCTCCTACCGCTTGGTCCAAAGTGCATCCTGCACTTTGGACTTCCCGAAGATCGGGCTGCGCTCCATGTCGCGGGACAAGAAGCCGGCCTTCGTGGCCGGCTAAGAGCTGGAAGAAGAACTCCGCTCCATTCAAAGCGTCGTTAGCGCATCAAGTAAGCGATCGACATCTTCCTCAGTGTGTGCCGCCGACAAAGTTATTCGCAGCCGTGCGCTTCCCTTCGGAACTGTCGGCGGGCGGATTGCCGTCACCAAAAGTCCCGCCGCTTCGAGGGCGGCGCTCGCCGCAAGCGCTCGCTCGGCCTCTCCCAGCACAATCGGCTGAATCGGCGTTGCCGATGGCATCAGCTTCAAATCCAGTTCCGCTGCGCCGGCGCGAAAACGCGCGATCAAGTTCGCCAGTTTGTCACGGCGGTCGTCCGCCGTGCGCACGATGTCGAGCGCCTTCAGCGTCGCGACGGCCAATGCGGCCGGTGGCGCTGTCGTATAGATGTAGGGCCGCGCCTGTTGAATCAAGGTTTCGATCAGCGTCTCGCTGCCGGCGACGAAGGCGCCGAATGTGCCGAAGGCTTTGCCAAGTGTGCCCATAACCACCGGCACTTCGTCGAGACCCAGGCCGGCGGCGGCGATGCTGCCGCGTCCCCGCGGGCCGAGCACGCCGATGCCGTGTGCGTCGTCGGCGATCAGCCAGGCCTGATGCGCGGCGGCGACTCCCGCAAGATCAGCGAGCGGCGCGCTGTCACCGTCCATGCTGAAGACGGCGTCGGTCGCCACCAGCCGCGTCGGCGCTTCCGACGCCTTCAACCTCGCCTCAAGCGCAGCCGGGTCGCAATGCGCGTAGCGCGTGAGGCGCGCGCCGCTGAGCAGCGCGGCGTCGAGCAGCGATGCGTGATTGAGCCGGTCGGCGAAGACGGCGTCGCCGCGTCCGGCCAGTGCGCCGGTCACGGCGAGGTTGGCCATGTAGCCGGTCGAGAATGTGAGCGCGCGCGGGCGGCCGACGAAATCGGCCAATGCTTCCTCAAGTTCGTGGTGCGCGCGCGTGTGGCCGTTGACCAGGTGCGCCGCGCCGCTGCCGACGCCGTAGCGTTCCACCCCGGCCTTGAAGGCCTCGGCCAGCGCCGGTTCGGCGGCGAGACCTAAATAGTCGTTGCTGCAGAAGCTCAGGTATTCGCGACCGTCGATGCGGCGGCGAATGGTTTGCGCGCCGTCGGCGATGCGCCGCATGCGGTAGAGATTTTCTTCCCGGCGACCCGCCAGCGCTGCATTGAGCGGCGCTTCGAGTGTCGCGCGGGTCGCGCTGTAATCAGGCACCGGCTTCGCAGCGCGACTCCGGCGTCAGCCCCAGACGGTCGAACAACCGCATGTCGTCGCTCGATTCCGGGTTCGGCGTGGTCAGCAGCTTTTCGCCGTAGAAGATCGAGTTCGCGCCGGCAAAGAAACACAGCGCCTGCAGCTCGTCGTTCATGTCGGTGCGGCCCGCCGACAGGCGCACGTGCGATTCGGGCATCAGGATGCGCGCGACGGCAATCATGCGCACGAAGTCGAACGAGTCGACATCGGCCGCGTCGGCCATCGGCGTGCCTTCGACCTTGACCAGCCGGTTGATCGGCACGCTTTCCGGGTGCACCGGCATGGTCGCGAGCGTGTGCAGCATCGCGGCGCGGTCGGTGACCGTATCGCCAATGCCGACGATGCCGCCGCAACAAACGCTCATACCCGCTTCGCGCACGTTGGCGAGGGTATCGAGACGGTCCTGGTAGGTGCGCGTCGTGATGATGTCGGCGTAGTGCGCTTCGGATGTGTCGAGGTTGTGGTTGTAGTAGTCGAGGCCGGCGTCGGCGAGGCGCTTCGCCTGCGCGGACGTCAGCATGCCCAGCGTCGCGCAGCTTTCCATGCCGAGATCGTTCACCGCCTTCACCATGCCGATGATCTTGTCGATGTCGCGATCCTTCGGATGACGGTAGGCCGCGCCCATGCAGAAGCGGGTTGCGCCCGCGGCCTTTGCAGCCTCCGCGCGCTCCCGAACCGCCTCGACATCCATCAGGGCTTCCGCTTCGACGCCGGTGTGGTAGCGTATGCTCTGGGGGCAATACTTGCAGTCTTCCGGGCAGGCGCCGGTCTTGACGCTCAGCAGCGTGCTGACCTGCACCGCGTTCGGATCGAAATAGCGGCGGTGCACGCTTTGCGCGCGAAACAGCAGATCGTTGAACGGCAGCGCGAACAGCGCCTCGATTTCGACGATCGTCCAGTCGTGGCGGACATCGTTGTCAGTCTGCGGCAATGCGTTCATCGGAGATCCTGGGGCGGGACGAAAGCGGCAAGTGTAGCGGGCTGCGGCAGACTGTCAACCTGAAGACCTGACGATGGTCGACATCTGGAATAAATTTATACAATTCCCGCGGCGCTGCCTGTTCTGCGGCGGAACGTGCGACGGGCGCGGCGCGGTGTCCTGCTGCGACGACTGCCATGCGGACCTGCCGTGGAACACCGATGCGTGCCGGCGCTGCGCAATCCCGCTTGAGGATGACCAGGAGATGTGCGGCCGCTGCCTGCAGACGCCGCCGCCGTTCGACGCCGCCTTGTGCGCGTTCCACTACCGGTTTCCGATCAATCGCCTGCTGGTCCGATTGAAGTTCCAGGCGAAGCTCGGCTACGCGCGCGAACTGGGACGACTGCTTGCGGAAGAGATCGCGCGCCGTGACGTCGCGCTGCCGGAAGCCATTCTGCCGGTGCCGTTGCATCCGAAACGGGCGCGCCATCGCGGCTTCAATCAGGCCACGGAGATTGCGCGCGCCGTTGGCGCCGCGCTCGGCGTCCCGGTGGTCACCCATGTCTGCGAACGCCGCCGGGACACGTCGGCGCAATCGTCGCTGACGGCGGATGCGCGCCGGCGCAACATTCGCGATGCGTTTGTCGCCCGCGGTCCGTTACCGGTACGCCGCTGGGCGATCGTCGACGATGTCGTCACCACGGGCGCGACCGCGGAGGCCGTTGCGCGCGCACTGCGCGCAACCGGTGCCGAGAGCGTTCTGCTGTGGAGTGCCGCCAGAGCCTGAAATCCGTCCATTCAGCCATATAAAGAGGTAACAAACCCGCGTCGATAAGCTGTTATGGCATATATTTCCAAGACTACCTTTCCATAAAGGTTGGATTTTGGTAAAAGAATGCTTCATAAGCCCTTTTAAGCATTAGGGAAAAGGCTGGTTTTATGCCGCTGTCATTGATCAAGCTAAAGGTTCAGGATCTCAAGCCGGGCATGTATGTCGCGGAGCTGGATCGGCCGTGGCTTGATACGCCGTTTCTGTTCCAGGGTTTCACCATCCGCTCCGAGGACGAAATCGAGGAACTCTCGCGGCACTGCCAATACGTCTTCATCGACATCGAACTCGGCGCGCCCCCGGTGGAAAAGGCCCCGGCGAAGCAAGCCGAGGCGGGAACCACGTCGCGTGTGACGTCGAGTCCACCGCCTTTCCGCGCGCCACCAGCCGTCGACAGCATCAAGCCGCGTCATGGACGCTACCAGGATGCGCTGCCGATGGAGGAAGAGTTGCCGGTGGCGAAGGAAGTGCGCAAGCACATCGCCAGCGTCGTCGACGACGTGATGAAGGCAGCGCGCGCCGGCAATCCCATCGACAGTGCGTCGTTGCGCGAGGCACTCAACTCGATGATCGACAGCATCCTGCGCAACCCGGATGCGATGGCCTGGCTGACGCAGTTGCGCGAGCGCCAGTCGCTGGTCTACCAGCACGCGATCAACTGCGCCGTCTGGATGATCATCTTCGGCCGCTCGCTGGGCCTCGAACGTTCGGTGCTGGAAGACCTGTCGATGATCGGCATGCTGTTCGACATCGGCAAGAGCCGGTTGCCTCCGGGGCTGATCACGCGCACGCCGCCGCTCTCGCCGGAAGACGAATCGCTGATCCGCCGGCATGTCGATTACAGCGTCGAAATTCTGCAGAACACGCCGAACATCAACCAGCAGGTCATTGCCGGCGTGTGGGCGCACCACGAGCATTTCGACGGCAGCGGCTATCCGAACGGCCTGCGTGGCTCCGACATTCCGGTGTTCGCGCGCATGGCCGGCATCGTCGATTGGTACCAGGCCACGATCAAGCCTTATTCGGCGGCGCCCGCGATGTCGTCGATTCAGGCGATTGAAAAACTGCACCAGATGCGCGGGCGTCAATTCCAGGCGGAAATTGTCGACCAGTTCGTGCAGGCAGTGGGCGTCTACCCCACCGGCACGCTGGTGGAACTGAACAGCGGGGAGGTGGGCGTCGTCATCGCGCAAAACCGTACGCGCCGGTTGCAGCCCAAGATCATGATCATCATGAACAAGGCCAAGGAGCGACTCGAATCTTTTGAATCCATCGACTTGCTGATGCAAAGCGAGCATCGCTCCGGCGAGGAACTGCGCATCGTCAGCAGCCTCGAATCCGGGGCTTACGGCATCGATCCCGCGGAATTGTATCTGTAGTGGTCTTCCGACCCGAAGAAACGGTCGGCCGAGTCAGCCGCGACGATTTCACCGCCGCCCTCGACGAAGCTGTGCTGATGAACCCGCCGCAGCGCACACTGGCGCTGCTGGTCGTGCGCGTTCATGGCCTGCACCGGCTCAACGCGACTTTCGGCCACATCGTCAACCGCCGGGTCGTTGCCAGTCTCGGCGAACGCCTGCGCGGCATTCTGCACGGGCAGGATCAGATCCACCTGATCGCAGACGACGAATACGGGCTGATTCTGCCCAACCTGTCCAACCGCGGGCACGCGGAGCTGGCCGCGACCAAGATCCTGAGCACCGTCGCCGAACCGTTTCGTGTCGGCGCCACGTTGCACACAATCAGTGTCACCATCGGCATCGGGACGTTCGCCGGCCAGGGGGCCGAAGCCGCGCAACTGCTGCAGCGCGCCGAACTGGCGCTGGCGAGTGCTGAAGACACCGGGAAACGCTACGCCACGTACGAGGACGCGACCGCCCTTGCGACGACGGCGTCCTGGGATGTCGAGGCGGAGCTGGTCGAGGCGGTCGAAAACGGCGAGCTGGAGCTGTACTACCAACCGCAACTCGATCTGAAGACAAACAAAATCACCGGCGCCGAAGGCTTGATGCGCTGGCGCCACCCGTTGCGCGGGTTTCTGACGCCCAACTTCTTCATCGATGCCGCCGAGCGCAGCAGCCAAATTCGCCCGCTGACCTGGAGCGCGCTCAACATGGCGTTGCAGCGCGCATCGCAATGGCCGGTGCGCGAGCCGGCGCTGAACGTCGGCGTGAATATCTCGGCCGGTTTGCTGAGCGACCCGGAATTTTCCGGCATGGTGTCCAGCGCCGTCGCCATCTGGGACATCGCCCCGGAACGGCTCACGCTGGAAATAACCGAAACGGCGCTGATGCACGAACTTGACGAGAGCTACGCCACCGTCAAACGGCTGCACGACATGGGCCTCAACATTTCGATCGACGATTTCGGCACCGGTTATTCGTCGTTCTCCTATTTCCGCAACCTGCCGGCGCGCGAAATCAAGATCGACAAGTGCTTCATCATCAAGATTCTCGATCACCACAAAGATCGGGATATCGTCGAATCGCTGATTGATCTCGCGCACAAGTGCGATCTGCGCGTCATCGCGGAAGGCGTCACCGATCAAGCGACGCTGGATGCACTGCGCGAACTCGACTGCGACGGGGTGCAAGGGTATTACGTCGCGGAGCCAATGTCGCACGACGATTTTCTGCAGTTTCTCGAAGATCATCGCAACGGGTGGAAAGAACCTTGATCGTGCAGGTCGGGCCTTCGATTTAACCACTTCGGTATAATCCCCGCCCGACTCCACCAAAGCACGGACTACCCATGCGACCCAGCCAGCGCGCGCACAACGAATTGCGCGAAACCCGCCTCACACGCCATTACACGCATCACGCCGAAGGCTCGGTGCTATGCGAATTCGGCGCCACGCGCGTACTCTGCACCGCCAGCGTCGAAGAACGCGTGCCGCCGTTTCTGAAGGGCAAGAAGCAAGGTTGGATCACCGCCGAATACGGCATGCTGCCGCGCGCAACGCACACGCGCGGCAACCGCGAAGCCGCGCGCGGCAAGCAAAGCGGACGCACCCAGGAAATCCAGCGGTTGATCGGCCGGTCGCTGCGCGCGGTCGCCGATCTTGAAGCGCTTGGCGAACGCACGATCATTCTGGATTGCGATGTGATCCAGGCGGACGGCGGCACCCGCACCGCGGCCATTACCGGCGCCTACGTCGCGCTCGTCGATGCCGTTAACGGCCTGCTCAAGCAGAAGTTCATCAAGCGCAACCCGGTTTATGGGGCCGTCGCCGCCATCTCGGTCGGCATTGTCGGCGGCGAGCCGGTGCTCGATCTCGATTACGCCGAGGATTCACAAGCCGAAACCGACATGAACGTGGTGATGAACGACGCCGGTGCGTTCATTGAAATTCAGGGCACGGCCGAGGGCCATGCCTTCCGCCGCGACGAACTGGACCGACTGCTCGATCTGGCCGGCGATGGCATTCGCCGGCTGCACGCGATTCAGGCCGAAGCATTGGCGGCCTCGTGAAGTTCGAGCGCCTCGTCATAGCCACCGGCAACCGTGGAAAGCTCGCCGAAATTCGCGGGCTGCTGACCGGGGTGGACGTGCTGCCGCAGAGCGACTTCAATATCGGGTCGGTGGACGAGACCGGACTGACGTTCGTCGAAAATGCGATATTAAAGGCGCGCCATGCGGCGAAATCGACAGGCCTGCCGGCACTTGCCGACGACTCGGGCCTCGAAGTCGAGGCGCTGGACGGCGCGCCCGGCATTTATTCCGCGCGCTACGCCGGGCCGGCGGCCAACGATCAGGCGAACATCAAAAGACTCCTCGATGCGCTGCACGGCCGGCCTGACGACGAACGCGGCGCCCGCTTTCGCTGCGTGCTCGCGCTGATGCGCCACGGGAACGACCCGTCGCCGCTCATTTTTGAGGGTAGCTGGAACGGCCGCATTGCAACACAGCCGGTGGGCGATAACGGCTTCGGTTACGACCCGGTATTTTTTGTGCCGGAGCTCGGGAAGACGGCGGCGCAGCTTTTGCCGGAAGAGAAGAACCGGCTGTCGCACCGGGGGCAGGCGTTGGCGGCATTGCGGCATGCGCTTGTTTGATCGACACCCCCTCTCCCTAACCCAGCGTTAAAATGGCCGCATGGCCAGCCTCCGGAACCCGCCCCTCAGCCTCTATGTCCACCTCCCCTGGTGCGTCAAAAAGTGCCCCTACTGCGACTTCAACTCGCACCCGCTGCGTGGCGGTCTGCCCGAACCCGAATACCTCGCCGCGCTGCTGCGCGATCTTGACGAAGAACTAGCGCGCATCCCCGGCCGCGCCATCGAAACCGTCTTCTTCGGCGGCGGCACGCCGAGCCTTTTCAGCGCGGACGCCATCGGCCGCGTACTCGATGCAACTGGCGGCCATCTGGCCGGCGACGCCGAAATCACCCTTGAGGCCAATCCCGGCACCGTAGAGCATGGCGCGTTCGCCGCCTACCGCGCCGCCGGCGTCAATCGGCTGTCGCTCGGCGCACAAAGCTTCGACGCGGCCGCTCTAACACGTCTGGGCCGCATTCACGGTCCGGACGAAATCGCCCTTGCGGTCGGCGAAATCGACGCGGCCGGTTTCGACAACTTCAATCTCGATCTCATGTACGGCCTGCCCGACCAGACGCTCGCCGGCGCGCTGGACGACATCGAACGCGCCGTTGCGCTTAAGCCTGCTCATATTTCGCATTACCAATTGACGCTTGAGCCGCAAACGGCCTTCGCCAGGCGCCCGCCGCCGCTGCCGGACGACGATGCGATCTGGGAGATGCAAAGGACGTGCCAGGCTGCGCTCGCAAATGCGGGTTTCAGGCAGTACGAAACGTCGGCCTATGCACGCAGCGGCCGCCAATGCCGGCACAATCTCAACTACTGGCAGTACGGCGACTACCTTGGCATTGGCGCCGGCGCGCACGGCAAACTGACGCACGGGCCAGAAGTGTTGCGGCGCGCGAAGCTGCGTCATCCGACGCGGTACCGCGGTGCAGCCGGCCACGCCAAGGCATTTACAGAGAACGCGGTTGACGGCGACGATCGCGTGTTTGAGTTTATGCTGAACGCGTTGCGCCTGAATGCCGGCTTCGATCGCACGTTGTTCGAGAGCCGGACGGGCTGCGATCTGGCGCGCGCGGAGGCTCCGCTGGCGCTGGCGATGGACAAAGGACTGCTCGCGCGCGACGGCGAGCGCTACTACCCGACCGACCGCGGACGCGCGTGGCTCAACGACTTGCAGGCACTGTTCCTGCCGGAGGCCGCATGAATGCACTTGAGGAAAGGGATGTCACTTGCCCCTACTGCGGAGAAACGTTCAGCGTGTTGCTCGACTTGAGCGCGGGCGATCAAAGCTACATCGAAGATTGCGCCGTTTGTTGCCAGCCGATTGAGTTCGATGTTCAGGTGGCGATGGACGGAGCAACCGTTGAGTTACGCCGAGCGGACGAGTGAAATTCTACGGATTGAAAATGTAACTCAAGGCCAGCCCGACAAAGATCGCCCCGCCAAACCAGTTGTTATTCATAAACGCCTGGAAACAGGCTTGCGGCTTGCGCTTGCGAATCAGCCACTGCTGATACAGCGCGAATATCGCCGCCGCGAGCAGCCCCCAGTAAAACGCCTGCCCAAGCTGAATCTTGCGCCCGATCAGCGCGAGGTCGATCAACACGGCGGCGTGCAGCACCGCAATCATCATCCGATCGTTGTCGCCGAACAGAATGGCGGATGACTTCACGCCGATCTTGAGATCGTCTTCGCGATCGGCCATTGCGTAAGCCGTGTCGTAGGCGGTCGCCCAGAAAATGTTGGCGATAAACAGCAGCCAGACCACAAACGGCAACGTGTTGAGCTGGGCGGCGAACGCCATTGGAATCGCCCAGCCGAACGCCATGCCGAGATACGGCTGCGGCAGCCACGTGTAGCGCTTCATGAACGGGTAACTGACCGCCAGCGCCAGGCCCGCGATGGCGAGATATTGCGTCAGGCGATTCATCGTCAACACCAGTCCGGCGGCGACCAGCACCAGCAGCACGAAGACCGCCATGGCCTCCGGTACGCCGATTTCGCCGGTTGCCAGAGGCCGGTCCTTCGTGCGCCGCACGAACGGGTCGAAGCGCCGGTCGGCGAAATCGTTCATCACGCAGCCGGCGGAGCGCATGACGAATACGCCGACCACGAACACCACGAATACTTTGGGATCGGGATGGCCGCCGCCGGCGATCCAGACCGCCCACAACGTCGGCCACAACAGCAGGAACGCGCCGATCGGCTTGTTGAGCCGGGTGAGACGCATGTAAACGTCGAGGCGATTGCCGGCGGCCGGCAGCGTTTTCGTCGCAAACGCGCTTTGCCGCGCGCGCCGGAAACGTTTCGCGTAGTCAGGCGGCCCTTGCTCGATGCGCGGCAGGCGATCGAGCACGCGGCGCCACAACGGCGGGGTGACCCGCGGCGGCCGCTTCGCTTTGAGCCGCGGCGACTTGCGCGACTTGTCCCACTTCATCGGCCGGCTTTTGAAAGATCGGCTCATCGCCAGGGCGTGGTGACGCCGTCCAGGAAGTATTCGGAGATGTAGAGCGCGTCGTCGCCGGTGCGCAGCACTGACCGCCGGCCCCAGAGGGCGACCGCCTCGGCGAGGGCTGCGGGGAGCGCGGCATGATCAAGGCGCGCAACTTCAAGCGCATCCCGCCAGGTCGCGTCCTGCTCGAACGCCCAGTCGCCGAGCGGTTTTTCCCCCAATCCCCGAAGACGCGCCTCGGAGTCGCCGCCATTCATCACGAGCGTACGTGCGTAAACCCAGGGGGTCTCGCCGCAGCAGAGATGAACTTCGCGAAGGAACCCGTGCGAGCGGCCGGTCCATTCGGCCTCGTCGGCCGTCAGGTCGGCATCGCCGCTGCTCAATACGCGCACCCGAAACCCCGTGGGGCAGCGCGCGCGCAGGCGCGCCGTCAGGGATTCGGTTTCGACGAGCCACGGCCAGAGCGAGCACGGACGGACATTGTCGGGGAAAGTTTCGGGCGCGCGCCACTCCAGTACGGGCGCCGCCGTGGTTTCGGCATACTGGTTAGTCATGCAACGATTTTAACAGGATGCCCCGCGCACGCGGCGCCGTCGCCGGATAAATGTAGGCTGGCACGAGACCAAAGGTTGCTCCCCCGGAATTCAAACCCGTCCGTATCGACCGCCATCGCCCACCCAGCGGCGGATCAACGCCGCAACCCGATCCGGATGACGCCCAAGCAAGTCGCCGGCAATACGCTGCACCCACGGCAGCAGCGATTCGTCGCGCTGAATGTCGGCGATCTTCAACTGCAGCGCGCCCGTCTGGCGTGTGCCCAGCATTTCGCCCGGCCCCCGCAGCGCCAGGTCGCGGCGCGCGATCTCGAAGCCGTCGCCGGTGTCGCGCATCGCGTTGAGCCGCGCTCGCGCGGCGGCGGACAGCGGCCCGCGGTATAGCAGCACGCAACTGCTTTGCTCGCTTCCCCGGCCGACACGGCCGCGCAGTTGATGCAGTTGCGACAGGCCGAGGCGTTCGGCATTTTCGATGATCATCAGGCTCGCGTTCGGGACGTCCACACCGACTTCGATCACCGTCGTCGCGACCAGCAGGTGAATCCCCCCGCGCTTGAAGGCGGCCATCACGGCATTGCGCTCCGTCGGCTTCATGCGCCCGTGCACGAGGCCGACGCGCCAGTCCGGCAGCGCTTCGGTCAACCGCGCCGCCGTGTCCTCGGCCGCCTGGCATTCAAGCACCTCCGATTCCTCGATCAGCGGGCAGACCCAGTACGCCTGGCGGCCTTCGGCCAGCGCCCCGACCAGGCTTTCGACGAGCCCGGTGCGGCGGCTTTCCGGCATGACTACGGTCGAGACCGGCTGACGCCCCGGCGGCAACTCATCGATGATCGAGGTATCGAGGTCCGCGTAGGCGGTTTGCGCAAGCGTGCGCGGAATCGGCGTCGCGGTCATGATGAGCTGATGCGGATAGCGGCCGTCGCGCTCGCCCTTTTCACGCAGGGCGAGCCGTTGATGCACGCCGAAGCGGTGCTGCTCGTCGATGACGATGAGCGCGAGATCGGCGAAGTCGACGCCGGCCTGAAAAAGCGCATGGGTGCCGACGGCGACCGCCGCCCCGCCGGCGGCAATCGCCGCCTGCGCTTCGCGCCGCGCGGCGGCGCCGAGCGTACCGCTGAGCCAGACGACGCGAAGGCCAAGCGGCTCGAGCCAGCCGTTGAAGTTGGCGAAATGCTGTTCCGCCAGCAGCTCCGTCGGCGCCATCACGGCGGCCTGGCGTCCATTGGCGACGGCCGTCAGCACCGCCAGCGCCGCGACCAGCGTTTTGCCGGAGCCGACATCACCCTGCACGAGGCGCATCATCGGCCGCGCGAGTGCAAGATCGCCGCGGATTTCCCCGTCGACACGCTGCTGTGCGCCGGTTGGCTTGAACGGCAGCGAATCCAGAAAGCGTTGGCGCAGTCCGCCGCCGTCGGGCAACGGCCAGGCGCGGCGGCGATCGCTCGCCAGGCGCAGCCGCCTGAGACTCAGGTGATGAGCGAGCAATTCCTCGAAGGCAAGACGGCGTTGCGCCGGATGCGTGCCGGCGGCGAGGCGCTCGCGATCGGCGTCGGGCGGTGGCCGATGCAGATAGCGAATGGCGTCTTCCAGCGCCGGGTACTCGGCACCTTCCAGCGCACCGGCCGGCATCCAGTCAGGCAGCGTGACGCGGCCGGCGTCCAGCCGGTCGAGCGCCTGGCCGATGAGGGCACGCAGGCGCGGCTGCCCCAACCCCTCGGTCGCGGGATAAATGGGCGTCAGCGCCTCTTCGAGCGGGGCGGCGTCCGATACAAGCCGATACTCGGGATGAATCATTTCCAGCGTGGTCTTGCCCGGGCGAAGCTCGCCGTAGCAGCGCACGCGCGCGCCGCGTCGGAGGCCGGCGGCCTGGGCGGCGGAAAAATGGAAGAAACGGAGCGTCAACGCGCCGCTGCCGTCGCCGATGCGGCTCAACAGGCTGCGACGGCCACGGAACACGGTTTCGGTCAACTCGATTTCACCTTCGACGACGGCCGTGTCGCCGGGCCGAAGACTGCCGATCGGCCTGATGCGCGTCCGATCCTCATATTGCCGCGGCAGGTGGAACAGCAAATCCTGCAGCGTCGCGATGCGGAGCTTCGCCAGGCGTTCGGCGAGACGCGCGCCAACGCCGGTCAAGGCGGTCACGTCAACCGTCGACGCTTCGGGAACGGTGACTGCGTTCAAAACGCGGTTCACAAAACCAGGATAGCGTCCACCTCGACCGCCGCGCCCTTCGGCAAACCCGCAACGGCAATCGCGGCCCGCGCCGGATACGGTTCCTCGAAATATTCGGCCATGACCGCGTTCACCACCGGGTAATCGGCAAGATCGGCCAGATAGACCGTCAGCTTCGCGACCTTGTTGAGCGCGCCGCCAGACGCCGCGGCGACTGCGTTCAGATTGTCGAATACCTGGCGCGCCTGCGCTTCCACCGTCGCCGCGACCAGTTCGCCGGTTTGCGGATCAAGCCCGATCTGGCCGGACAGGTACACCGTATCGCCGGCGCGGATGGCTTGCGAATAGGGGCCAATCGCGGCCGGGGCCTTGTCGGTGGAAATGGCTGCGAATTTCATTGTTGCTCCTTAAGCATTCGATTAGCTTTATGCCCACCCGCGCGAAATCCGGAGCACCTGCGGCATGTTGCGCAGGTGCCGGATGATGCGCGCCAGATGCTTGCGGTCCTGCACCGAGAACACGAAACTCAGGGTGGACGTCTGGCCGTCGCGTTCCTTGAGTTCGACATGCTCGATGTTCGATCCGAGCTCCGCGATCGTCGCGGCGACCGTGGCCAGTACGCCGCGCTGGTTGGTCACGTCGCAGCGGATCTCGACCGAGAACTCGCGGCCGATGTCCTTTTCCCATTGCACGTCGAGCCACTTGTCGGGCTGCGATCGATAGTCGGCGAGATTGCGGCAGTTGTCGCGATGAATGACGATGCCGCGCCCCGCGCTCAGATAACCGATGATCCGGTCGCCGGGAATCGGGTGGCAGCAGCGCCCGAGGCTGACGACCATGCCTTCGGTGCCCTTGATCGACAGCGGCCCCGCCGTGGCCGGTTCCGCTTCCCGCGCCGCATCCGGCAGCAGGCGCCGCGCGACCAGCGGCGCGAGGCGCTCGCCCAGGCCGATCTGCTCCATCAGGTCGTCGAGCGTGGCGAGCTTGAATTCCTTGAGCACGGCGTCGATCTGCCCGGTGGGCAGCTTCTTCAGCTTCGACTTGTAGCTTGCCAGCGCACGCTCCAGCAGCCGCCGGCCGAGCGTGACGGCCTTGTCGTGCTTGATGTCCTTGAGGTAGTGGCGGATGTTCGCGCGCGCCTTGGCGGTGACGACGAAATCGAGCCATGCCGGATTTGGAATCGCACCCTTGGCGGTGATGATCTCGACCGTCTGGCCATTGGTCAGCGGCGTCCGCAGCGGCGCCATGCGCCGGTCGAGCTTGGCCGCGACGCAGGCGTTGCCGACGTCGGTGTGAACCGCGTAGGCAAAATCGACCGCCGTCGCGCCGCGCGGCAGACGGCGGATGTCGCCTTGCGGCGTGAACACGTAGACCTCGTCCGGAAACAGGTCCACCTTGACGTTTTCCAGAAATTCGACAGAGCTGCCGACACCCTTTTGCATTTCCAGCATGCCGCGCAGCCATTCCCGGGCCCGCGCTTCCGGCGCCGTCGCCGTGGTTTCGTTGGATTTGTACAGCCAGTGCGCGGCCACGCCGGATTCGGCGATCTTGTGCATCGCCTCGGTGCGGATCTGCACTTCGACCGGCACACCCTGCGGGCCGACCAGCACCGTATGGAGCGACTGGTAGCCGTTACCCTTCGGGATCGCGATGTAATCCTTGAACCGCCCCGGCACCGGCTTGTAGCACGCGTGAACGATGCCGAGCGCGCGATAGCAGGCATCGACGCTGTCGACAATGATGCGGAAGCCGTACATGTCCATGATGTCGCGCAGCGGCACCCGCTTGGTGCGCATTTTCATGTACACACTGAAGAAATGCTTTTCGCGGCCGGCGATGCGTGCGTCGAGGCCCTCCTGGCGGAGCGCGTGGCGGAACACGCCGGTAATCTTGCGGACGATTTCCTTGTGGTGCCCATGGCTGCGCCTGAGCTGGCGTGCCAGCACGCGGTAGCGCTTCGGATACAGCGCGCGGAAGCCGAGATCCTCGAGCTCCAGGCGCATCGCGTTCATGCCCAGCCGGTGCGCGATCGGCGCGTAGATTTCGAGCGTCTCGCGCGCGATCCGCCGACGCTTGTCCGGCGGCATCACGCCCACGGTGCGCATATTGTGCAGCCGGTCCGCGAGCTTCATCAGGATGACGCGGATGTCCTCGACCATCGCGAGCAGCATCTTGCGGAAGTTTTCCGCCTGCGCCTCGGCGCGGCTCTGGAAGCGGATTTGCGTCAGCTTGCTGACGCCGTCGACCAGCTCCGCGACCTCGTCCCCGAATTCGGCGGCGATCTCGGCCTTCGCGGTGGGGGTGTCTTCGATGACGTCATGCAACACCGCCGCGATGATCGTCGCGGCATCCATGCGCATGTCGGCGAGAATGCCGGCGACGGCGACGGGGTGGGAAATATAGGGCTCGCCGGAGACGCGCCGCTGGCCCTCGTGCGCGTGGGCACCGAAGTCATACGCGCGGCGGATACTATCCACCTGCTCCGGCGTCAGGTAGGTTTCGAGCCGGGCGAGAAGGTGGTCGATCCCGGCCGAACGGCGTTCGCGTCCGGCACGGGTGAGTATGGAAGTCGCGTGAGCCATGACCCGACCATCTTACAGCGTGGCCGGCTCCGGGCTCCAGCGATTAGTGAACGATCTCCGCCTCGTCTTGCGGAGCGGAGAAATCTTCCGGCGACGGCTCGACGATCTGCTCCTCGACCTCCACCGGGCGCGGCCGGTCCGGCTCGCTCAGGATCGAGCGGCCGACGTAGCCTTCCGCGATCTCGCGCAGCGCGACGACAGTCGGCTTGTCGCGCTCCAGCGGCACCTGCGGCTCCATGCCGTGGCTCAACTGGCGTGCGCGCTTGGTCGCGACCAGCACGAGCTGAAACAGATTATCGACGTTGTCGAGGCAGTCCTCGACGGTGACACGGGCCATAAATGCTCCGAAAAAACGTACGGAAAACAGAATCTTGGGATTTTAGCGAATCGCCGCGCGCAAGTCCACGGCGGCCCGCCGTTATTTCTTCTGCTCGTCGGTGCAATCGCCGATGCGATGGGCGTCGCTCTTCATCGTCATTTCGTACGTCTGGCCATTGACATCCTTGCTGATATTGCCACGGAACTGGTAGTGCTCCGGATCCTTGAAAATGATGTCGTCCACCATCGTCGTCAGGCCGCCGCCTTTATTCGACGTCATCTTGAAATGGAGGTGATTGCCCTTGAGCGAAACGTCGGTGATTTTGGCCGACGGATCAGCCTTCGACCAGTGTCCAAAGTCGGTGAGATCCTCCTTCGTCACGCACGATTTGCTGGTCTTCGCCGGCATGTCGCCCATCCCCTTGATGGTCATGTGCGTGGTCGCTTCGTACAAGCCCGGGCGCATCTTGCCCGTGAGATCGATGTGATTCGCGGCGAACGCCACCGGCGCCGCGAAAACGAACGTAATGAATGCCACAATCGCGTAACGCATTAACGTGCCCTCCCCGGGCGAGGTTTTCGAATTAGGGTCCTTTGCCGGCGGTCGGCTTGGAATACGCACAAAGGCACCGAGCAAATCTGATGATACACCGGCGTCTGTTTGCTCTGCACCAACGCCTTCATCATTTTCATTACACCTCATTGGCGGCGTTCGCCTCGGCTGGTTCAGCCGCCGGACCGGCAAACATCAACGCACGCATCGCCGCGGCCGCAAGCAGCGCGACGACCATAACGGCGATCGATATCCAGATGTCGGGCCTGTAAACCATCAGCACGACCACGCCGGCGATGGCCCAGCCCCCAACGGCCGTGTGCGCCAGCGGTGCCGGATCCTGCTGCGCGGCGCACAACTCCGGCGACAGGCTGCTGTCGCAGTCCGCCGCAAGCCGGCCCAGCGCCATGTTGCGCCGCCGTCCGGTCGACTTGCTCCACAACGCGATCCCCACCAGCGAGACGAACGCGACGGCCATCCACCCCCAACGTACGCCCGCGAGAATCAGCATGGCTCCCATGTAGCAGCCGCTTAACAGCAGCAGCAGCGTCGCGGGTGCGAACGCGCGCGGAATCCAGCGCCCCGCATCCACCAGGCGACGCACTTCCGCCGGGGTGGCGGCGCGACGCACAAGCAGCGTAATCGTCGCCTGCAGGCCAAGGGCACCGGTCATCAGCAGCGCGGCCAGCAAATGAATCAGCAATGCGAGCGTGAACAACCAACTCATGTTCAATCCTCAGTTGCGAGCAGTCTCGGTGACGAAGCCGCGGCGGGCGTTGAGCACCTTGACGAGGTATTGGCGCATCTCCAGCGGACCGTCGCCGTTGGCGAGCGCATCGTAAACGCTCGGCGGTTTGTCGGCGTTGATGCGTGCAATGGCATCGTTCTGGTGCGGCGAGAACTGGTTGAACACCGTGCCGGCGCCGGCGTTGTAAGCAGCGATCGTGCAATACTCGAGGCTGACCGGGTTCACGATGGAGGCAAGATAACGCGTCGTCAGGACGTTGAGATACGCGGTGCCGAGTTCAATGTTGTTGGCCGGATCGAACAGGTAATCCTGGCTGGGCGCTTGCGGCTTGCCGTATACAGCCTGGTAGGCATCGGTCCCGGCAGTCGACGGTACCAGTTGCATCAAGCCGAACGCGCCGGCGCTGCTGACGGCGTACGGATTGAAGTTGCTTTCGACCTCGATGATCGCGAACACCAGGCTTTCGCTGACGTGATAACGCGCGGCGTAGCGATCGACCAGCGGACGATACTTGTCCGCCTGCACATTCTCGTGATCGGGCACCATCGCGATGCGAACGTAATGATCGATTCGCGCGCCGCTCGCCGTCTGAACCTTGCGGGTCTCGATATGCCTGACGAGGTAATCGGCGTAGGCCGACGCCGCGCCGGGCGTACCGATCGGCTTGCCATTCCGGTCGACGACGAGGCCGTAAAGATATGGCGTACCGCTCAGGCGCACCGGCTTGTCCGAGTACAGATCGACCGAACGCGGATCTTCCGGCGTCAGCAGCGTGCTGACGATCGCGGTACGCAAGCTGATTTGCGGATGCGACGCATCCACTGTTTCGATCGTGACCGTACCCTGGTCGAAATCGACCAGCGCGCGGCTCTTGTAGTTCTGCGTGTACTTGACGTAGCGCTTGCGCGACGGCGTGACCGCCTCGCGCTTGCCCCATTCGCGTTTCGCGTGCCCGCGCAGCTTCGCGACGAGGTTCTTGAAATCCGCCAGAAATTCCTTCGGGTGATATTCGTAGTACTGCGCCTTGTCCTGGACGAGGTGTTCCGCCGCGGCTCGCGGATCGTGGCTCGTGGCGACGCGAATCAGTTGCGATGACGGGCATCCGCTCAGCGTGACCGCCGTGGCGACCATCGCCGCCACCGGCAGCGCGGTGCGTAACCTGCTCATGGCATTGACCCTCCTTTTCGAGCCGCTCAGCCGATAGTGAAGCTGGCCGTCGGTAATGTCACGAGGCTTCCGGCGATCACGCCAATCACGATGTAAATGACGATCGCCGCCACGATGACACCCAGAGTATAGCCGACCGACTTCTCCCGCGGAGCGCGCATGAGCGGCGGCAAGCCGAGATAGAGCAGGTACAGACTGTAAATGCCGGCGAACAGGATCAGAATGCCGAGCAGCGGCACCAGGTGCAAAACGCCCGCGACCCAGACCGGCGTGCTGGAGTAAGCCGCCACCTTCAGCGCCTGCGGCAGGCTTTTCTCGCCGCCGAAAGCCATCGCCAGTTCAGCGATGACGAACGCGAGCACATAAACGCCGATCAGCGTCAACGCGTAAGCGACCACCGCTTCGGCGATGCCGGAGCCAATCGGGATGCGGTAGTGCCCCACCAGCGGAATCGATACGCCGAAGATGCTGTCGCGGATGAATGCCGCAACCGGCCCGATGGCCGCCAGCGGCAGAATGTAGCGCAGGTACAGCGCCTTGGCCGGCGTGTCTTCGGCGGCGATGATGTCCCATTCCTGCCGCGGCCTGAACAGAATGTTCCTCGCCCGCTGGGCCAACGGGATATGAGTCAGAGCAACAGTACTCATTGCGTTTTCTCCTGTGTCGTGCATTGCCGGATCCGGACCGGCGCCGAATGGTTGAATTAAGCGCGCCTGCACCGGCATTTTTCTACGCCAATCGATGCTCATTTTTTGCTCGTTTCGTGCCCGATTTAACTGCTATACTTCGAGCATCTACTGGATGTGCCGGATTCGTCGCCGCGCGGCATCGCGCTCGGCGCCGGCTGGAGTTTTCCGCAATGGAAGGCGTGGCCAAAGGGGAACGTCGGCAGTGACTGAAGCCGAATTCATGGAAGCGGTGCATAGCGCGCTCCGCCATTTTCATGAGTCCGACCGGCTGCGCGACAACGCGCTGACACAGTCCGCGCTGGTCGCAGCCGCGCGGGCCGCGACGGATCCACCAATCACCGAAGTGCAGGCGCTGCGCGACGTTCTCGAGAGCCAGTGCGCGCAACTGGGCGATGCGCCCAAACCTGCCGAACTCAAACGGGTGCTCGAGCGCACCTGGTTCAAGCCGATGCGGTCGCAACAGGCGGTCGCGGAATCGCTGCACCTCAGTTGGAGCACCTATCGCCGGCGGCTGGCCAGTGCCGTACACGCGTTGGCCGGCCAACTGTGGGAAGCGGAACAGGCGCTGCGCAATGCCCCGACTGCGCCGATCGTTCCTTTGCGAGCCACCCACGGCACCTCGTTGCCGCACGGCATTCTGAACCGCACCTTCGGCCGCAGCCTGCTCGGCGTGCTCGCGCTGATCGCGCTGGGGGCGATGGGTTGGGTGCTTTCGCCGACGCAGGAAGCGCGCACTTCAATTGCATCGCAACCGGCAGTGACGCCGCAATCGTACGAGGCGGCGATCGCGGTGTTGCCGTTCGAGAATCTGAGCGCCGACAAGGCAAACGCCTATTTCGCCGCCGGTATCCGCAACGAAATCATGACGCGGCTGGCCGGTATTCCGGCTCTCAAGGTCATCGCACGGACCTCGACCGCGCATTACAAAAGCCACCCGGTGGACATCAGGACCATCGCCGATCAGCTCGATGTGGGCACCGTGCTTGAAGGCAGCGTCCAGCGATCGGGGGACGCGGTGCATATCAACGTGCAGTTGATTGACGCCCGCACCTACGCGCGCCTGTGGGCGCACAGCTACGATCGCAAGATCATCGATATTTTCGGCGTCGAGGGCGAAGTTGCCGACAAGATCGCCGTCGCACTCGGGACCAAGCTGACGGCGAAGGACGCGGCCCGGTTGCACGATGCACCGACCGCGGACGTGCGGGCCTACGATTCGTACCTGCGCGGCGAGTATTATGCCGATCGCGCCTTTTCCAGCTTGCTCGACGCCGACTTTGACGCGGCAATCAAGAACTATAAGGCGGCGGTGAAAATCGATCCGCGTTTCGCGCTTGCCTGGGCGCGCTTGTCGCTGACGCAATCGTTCAAGCTGCACATCATGCATCACCGCGGCGACTTCGACAAAGCGTTGGCAAGCGGCGCGGAAATCAGCACCAGGAAGGCATTGGCGCTGGCCCCCAACCTGGCTCAGGCACACTTGGCCGAAGGCTACTATCGCGACTACGTCCACCACGATCTCGACGGCCAGTTACGGGCGTTCCAGGCAGCGCTTGCGCTCGATCCGACCAGTCCCGAAACGCTGTTCGGCATCGGCGTCATCTATGAGAATCGGGGGCATGTCGAAGACGCCATCGGTTATCTCCGCAAAGCGCTCGTGACCGATCCGCGCAACCTCAGAACGATCTGGCAATTGGCCACGGCCGACATGTACGTTCACCGTTACAAGAAAGCCGAAGCGCTGCTTGAACGCGGCTTGAGCATCGACCCGACATCGGTGAACACCGCACTGTTCTTGATTTCGGCGTACGTTCTGCATACCGGCGATATCGGCCGCGCCTTGGCCGTGCTGACAACCGCTCCCCCGTCCGTACGCAACAACCCGGTGGTGCTCGATCAACGCGCGGTGCTGCTTGTCGCGCAAGGCCACTTCGATGCCGCACGCGACTTGTTCAAAAGGTTGACGGGAGGCAAGCCTTCATCCGACTGGAGCCTCGAAATGGAACAGGGCGATCTGGAGTGGACCGCCGGTAACCAGGCGCGAGCGCGGAGTCATTACCAGCGCGCCGCCAGCCTGATGGAAACGAGGATCGCGAATAATCCGAATAGCTGGCTCCACGAACGGCTGGGCTGGATATACGCTCGGCTCGGCGATAAGGAAAAGGCGCTTCGGCAGGTTCGGCTTGCCGTCAAGATAGCCCCGGCCGACAAGCACCCGGTCCCCAACATGAACGCCGTGGCCATGCTGGCACAGGTTGAGGCCGAACTGGGGCAGACGGATCAAGCCATGGCGGATCTCCGCAAGCTGCTGGCCATGCCGAGCGGGTACATCATCTCGATCCCGTTGATCCAGGTCGATCCGAACTGGTCCGCCATCCGTTCGGCGCCCGGTTTTCAGGCACTGGTCGAGCAATACAAAAAGAAGGATTCACGCGCCAGCAGCGTGATAGCGAGCGCGAACTGAACAGGCTTCAGTCTTCGCCGCCGCCGTAGCCCGCCTCCGTCACCTTGCCACGAAACACCAGGTACTGGTACGCGTTGTAGATCAGCATGATCGGGATCAGCATGCCGATGCCGGTGAGCATGAACACCAGCGTCTTTGCGGACGATGCTGCGCCGTAAACCGTGATGTCGGGCGGAACAACGTTCGGATACAGGCTTGCGGCGAGACCGATAAACGAGAACAGAAAAATGAGAATGCTCCAGGCGAATGGCGCGTATTCGCGGCGTCGCCTGAGACTGAACAGCAGCGCGGCGAAAGCCAGCGCCGCGCACAATGGCAGGACGCCCAGCGCATAAAAGTGCTCGCCAAACCATTTGTGGGCGACGTAGTCGAACCGAAGCGGCGTCCATAAGCTGACGCCGACCCCGACCAGTACCGTGCACCATGCCGCGAGCGTCGCGAAGCGGTAGTTGCGTGCCTGGGTCTTGTCGACGGTCTTGACGATCAGGTAGGTCGCCCCGAGCAGCATGTAGCCGAACACGACGCCGATCGCGACCAGCAGCGCGAACGGCGAAAACCAGTCCATCACGCCGCCCTGGTAGCCGGCCGGTCCGGCTGGGATGCCGTCGATGATGGCGCCGAGGGCAAAGCCCTGCGCGATCGCGGCGAGCAGGCTGCCGCAACCGAAGGCAATGTTCCAGACGGGTTTGCGGCGCGCGTTTTCGCGAAACTCGAATGCCACGGCGCGGAAAATCAGCCCGAACAGCGCAGCCATGATCGGCACGTACAAGGCGTGCAGCACGACTGCATAGGCGCGCGGGAACGCGCCGAACAGCGCGCCGCCGAGCAGCACCAGCCAGGTTTCGTTGGCGTCCCAGACGCTGCCGAGCGTGCCCATCATGATGCCGCGCTCGCGCTCGTCGTGCGCGAACAGCGACAGGATGCCGACGCCCAGGTCGAAGCCGTCGAGTACGACGTACAGGATCAGCAGGATCCCGATGAGGCCGAACCAGACATCGGCAAGAAAATGATAGGCGCCGTTCATGCGCTTTCCTCGCGCGAACCTTCGCCCGCCTCCCATGCGGTGCGCGTGTCGATGAGTCCGCCGCCACGCCGTGGCGGCGCGGGCATCGTGACATCCGGTCCCTTGAGCAGGATGCGGCGTGCAAAGTACAACACGGCAGCAAGCAGTATCGCGTAAATGACGCCATAGATAATCAGCGTTGTCGCAACCGTCGACACCGGCAGATCGGAGGCGCCGTGCGCGGTGCGCATGATGCCGTAGATGACCCACGGCTGGCGGCCGACTTCGCGCACCGTCCAGCCGCACTCGACCGCAATGTAGCCGAGCGGAATGGCGCCCATCCATAGCCGCCACAGCCATTTGTGGCGATCGGCATTGTCCGCCTTGAGGCCGTAGCGCCACCAGCGCCACATCGTCCACAGCATCAGGAAGAAGAAGAAAAAGCCGATCGCGACCATCAAGCGAAACGTGTAATACAGGAGCGGAATCATCGGCGGCTGTTCGTCGCGCGGAAAATCGCTCAGACCCTTGACCTGCCCGTCGAGCGTGTGGGTCGCGAGCAGGCTCAGCCCGTAGGGAACGTCGAGCGACCAGTCGTTCTTCTGTTCCGCCTGGTTCGGCCAGGCGAGCAACGACCACGCGGCGGGCTCGCCGGGCGCGTTCGTCTTCCAGTGGCCTTCAATCGCCGCGCCCTTCGCCGGCTGGTATTCGAATACGACACCGCCCGAGCCATCGCCCAGGAAAATCTGGATCGGCGTGATCAGGATGGCGGCAATGACCACCACCTTGAACGAGCGCAGAAAGAAGTCGGGATGCTGCTTCCGATGGATGTACCACGCGCTCAGGCCGCCGATGACGAACAGTGTCGTTTCAAGGCAGGCGACCCACATGTGCGTGATGCCCCACGGCGCCGATGGATTGAAGATCGCCTCGATGTAATTGTCGACCACGAAGTGGCCGTTGGCGACGTGACCGCCGGTCGGCGTCTGCATCCACGAGTTCGCCGACATGATCCACAGCGCCGACATCGATGCGCCCAGCGCCACCATGCAGGTGGCGAACATGTGAATCGCCGGCGCGACGCGCTTCCAGCCGAACATCATGATGCCGAGGAAGCCGGCTTCCAGCATGAAGGCCATCGAGCCTTCGAAGCCGAGGATGTTACCGAAGAAGTTGCCGGCGAGCTGCGAGAACGGCGCCCAGTTGGTGCCAAACTCGAATTCGAGCGGCAGACCGGTCGCGACGCCGACGCCGAAGTTGAGCAGCAGGAGCTTCGCCCAGAAGCGGGCGTGGCGATAGTAATCGGCGTCGCCGGTTTTGAGCCACAGCGCCTCGATCGCCACGAGGAACGACGACATGCCGATCGTGAACACCGGCCAGACGATGTGAAATATCAGCGTGAACGCGAATTGACCGCGCGACAGATCGACGCTGGGGCTGATGGGAACCATACGAGCCTTCCTGGCGGTTTTTTTGGAAGTTTATCACGGGCCCCCGCGTGACCCGCCACGGCTCGTGCCCGTACAATAACGTCCATGGCCGACGACAACAAAAACACTCCGCCGATCGGCTTCGTCGTCGCGATGGGCGACGAACGCGAGATCGGCCACGACGGCAGGATGCCCTGGCATCTCCCGGCCGATCTCAAGCACTTCAAGGCCGTGACGATGGGCCACACCATTCTGATGGGCCGGCGCACGTTCGAGTCGATCGGCAGGCCGCTGCCGGGGCGCGACAACTTCGTCGTCAGCCGCGACGTCAGTTTTCAGCCGGAAGGCTGCCGCGTTTTCGCCTCACTCGACCTGGCAATGGCCGACGCGCCACCGGACAAAATGTTAATGGTGATTGGCGGCGCCACGATTTACCGGGTGCTCCTGCCGCGCGCCGACCGCATTTATCTGACGCGGATTCATGCAAGCTTTCCGGCCGACACCTGGTTTCCGGCGCTTGATGACAGGGCGTGGCGGGAAGTCGAGCGCGAGGATCATGGGCCGGATGAAAAGAATCTGTATCGCTACAGTTTCGTCACCCTGGAAAGAAAAAAGGCGGAGCGATAAACGGCCCTCACCCTATTTCGCCAAAGCCGGCAGATCGCCTTCGATTCCCAATGCACGGCGTATAAAGGCATTCTTTACGGGCGCACAGCGATCGACGAGACTCATTCCCCAGCCGCCGATCGCGCGAACCGGCCCGGTTGCCCCGAAAAGCTTCTGAAACCCGTCCAGCGACCAGACCATCGTCGCGTTTTCTCCGCGCCGCCAGCGTTCATAGCGGCGCAGCACGCCCAGCGAGCCGATATCGCGCCCACCCGCCGCCGTGTCCTTCAGCACCTCCGCGAGCGCAGCAGCATCGAGCATGCCGAGATTGACGCCCTGCCCCGCCAGCGGATGCACCGCATGCGCGGCATCGCCGATCAGCGCGAAACGCGGTCGCACGTAACATTCGGCGTGCATGCGCAGCAGCGGAAAGGCGGCGCGTCGATCGGCAGCCGTCACCGCGCCGACGGCGTAGTCGATCGCGTGCGAGACCGCATGACAGAAATCGCCTTCATCCATCGCCAGCAATTCGTCGGCATGCCTGTCGCCGGTCGACCAGATCAGCGACGAGCGGCCGTCGGCGAGCGGCAGGAGCGCGAGCACGCCCTCTTTCAGAAAAACCTGTCGCGCGACCGCGCCATGCGGCCGCTCGGTCGTTAAATGGCTGACGACGCCGCGCTGCCCGTACGCATGCGCCGGCGCTTCGATACCGGCCCACTGACGCAGGCGCGAGCCGGCCCCGTCGGCGGCGACCACGAGCCGCGCGCGCAGCTCGCGACCGTCGTCGAGCTTCAGGCTCATGGCGTCGGGATTGGCCGTGAGACCGGTGCAGGCGCATGGCCATAACGTCGTAATGTGACGATGATCGGCGAAACGCCCCAGCAATGCCGATTGCAACAGCCGATTCTCGACGATGTGGCCGAGGTCCGGCTCGCCGACCTCGACCGCGTCGAACGCGATTTCACCGGCCCCGCTCGCATCCCAGACGCGCATGCCGCGATACGCGCTCACGCGCGCTTCCGCGATCCTGTCCCAGACGCCAAGCGCGCGCAGGATACGCTCGGACGCGCGTGAAATGGCGAACACGCGCAAATCGAGCGGTGCGCTGTCTTCAAATGGTTCGGGTGCGCGCGCCTCGACCAGCGCGACGTTCAGATTGCTGTCTGCGAGCGCGGCGGCGAGCGTGGCGCCAACCACGCCGGCGCCGACGATAATCACGTCGTAATCGGCGCTCACCGCGCCTTGCCTGTCGGGACGCGCGGCACACGCCCCGCAAGCCCCATCGTCTGGCGCGCAAACGGCCGCTTGGCGCCCGGCAACAAATCGAATCCCACCAGGCCCAGGTTGCGAGCATGCGCCAGCGGCCGGAAGTGCGGCGCGAACAGCCGCATCAAGCCATCGGTCAATCCAACGGTGAGGCGCTGGTCGCGATTGCGCCGCGCGGCGTAACGCTGCAGGGCGGCGATCGCACCCGGATCTTCGCCACGCGACAGGGCGTCACCGACCACTTCCGCAAGCGTCGCGACATCGCGCAACGACAGGTTGAAACTTTGTCCCGCGACGGGATGCAGCGAATGCGCGGCATTGCCGATGATCGCAGCGCGGGGACCAATCTGTCGCTCGGCCTGGAGCATCTGCAATGGATAAGCGAAGCGCTTGCCGGCACGTTCGAAGCGGCCCAGCCGCCAGCCGAACAGCGCCTGCAGGTTGTGAAGGAACCGCTCGTCGTCGAGCGCCACGGCGGTGTCGGCGGCCTCGCTCGCTACCGTCCACACCGCACCGACACGCCCTTCGCTCATCGGCAGCATCGCCACCGGCCCCTGCGATGTGAAACGCTCGTAAGCCCAATAGCCGTGATGCTCGCTCGGCGTCACGTTGGCGATGATCGCGGTCTGCCTGTAATCGTGAACCGCGGCATGAATGCCGAGGCGCTCACGCAGCGGCGAACGTGCGCCGTCGGCCACTATCAGCAGTTTTGCGCGCGTCCGGGTTTCGCCTTCGTCATCCGCAAGCCGCACCTCGGCCCAGGCCGGTTCAATCGTCACGTCCTCGACACGCGCGGGACACAGCATGGATATGCCGCCGCGCTCGCCGATCGCGGCATGCAGAGCCATGCCGAATACGCGGTTGGGAATGATGTAGCCCAGTGCCTCGACGCCTTCATCGGCCGCGTGCAACCGGCTGAAGCCGAAGCGGCCGCGTTCGGAGACATGAATGTGTTCGATCGGCGTCGCGTGCCCGGCAAGCGCCGGCCAGAGCGCCATCTGTTCGAGAATGCGACGGCTGCCAGCGGAAAAGGCCGTCACGCGCTCGTCGTAACTCGGCTGGCTGCCGGAACGTACCGGTGTCGGCTCGACCACGGCGATGTTAAGGCCGAGGTTGGCGATCGCCAGCGCCATGCTCGCGCCGACCATGCCGCCGCCGGCAATCAAAACATCGTATTCAGGTTTGACGTTCACGCTGCCTTCGCTGCTTGCATCAACCTTTCAATATCGTCGGGCGCCTTGGCCAGCTTGCCGCTCAGCACATCCGGCTCGTCGCGCGTCACCAGCACGTCGTCTTCGATGCGCACGCCGATGTCCCACCATTTTTTCGCCACGCCCTTGCTGCCGGCGGGAATGTAAATGCCGGGCTCCACCGTCAGCACCATGCCCGGTTCCAGTTCGCGCCATTGGTCGTCCAACCGGTAATCGCCGACGTCGTGCACATCGAGGCCGAGCCAATGGCCCGTGCGGTGCATGTAAAACTTTCGATACGCGTGGTCCTTGATCAGCTTCGTGACCGACCCTTTCAGCAGACCCAGCTTGACGAGACCGGCGGTCAATACTTTTACCGCCGTTTCATGCGGTCGGTTCCAGTGATTGCCCGGCCGGGCCGTATCGATGGCCGCCAGTTGCGCGCGCAACACCAGATCGTAGATCTGTCGCTGCGGTTCGCTGAAGCGGCCGTTGACCGGGAATGTGCGGGTGATGTCGGATGCGTAGCCTTCAACTTCGCAACCGGCATCGATCAGCACCAGTTCGCGGTCCCTCAGCACGGCGTCGTTTTCGGTGTAATGCAGAATACAGCCGTTCCCGCCACCGCCGACGATTGAATTGTAGGCGACTCGCGCGCCGTGACGATGGAACTCGTGCAACAGTTCGGCTTCCAGTTCGTATTCGTTGATGCCGGGCCGGCAGTGGCGCATCGCGCGCTCGTGCGCACCGGCCGAGATCTTCGCCGCCCGACGCATCAGCGCAATCTCGGCGCGGCTCTTGTAAAGCCGCAGATCGTGCAGAAACGGTTCCAGCGAAACGAATTCGTGCGGCGCGGTCGCGCCCTGGCCGCGGCTGGTGCGCAACTGGTTCACCCAGCCGATTACGCGCTGATCGAACTGCGGGTGCGTGCCCATCGTGTAGAACACGCGGTCGGCGTTTTCCATCAGGCCCGGCAGGATATCGTCGATGTCCGCGATCGGAAACGCGTCGCCGGCACCATAGTCGCGCATCGCGCCTTCCTGGCCGGCACGACGGCCGTGCCACGTTTCCAGCATGGGGTCGCGCTCGCGGCAGAACAGCACATAGTCGGCCTGCTCGCGGCCCGGAATCAGGACCGCCACCGCATCCGGTTCAGGAAAGCCGGTGAGGTACTGAAAGTCACTGTCCTGCCGGAAGGGGTAGTCGACGTCCCGGTTGCGGATTTTTCCCACCGCCGACGGCACGATGGCAATGGAATCGCGCCCCATCATGCGCATCAATTGACGGCGGCGTTTGGCGAATTCCTGTGACTTCATAAATGTTCCGTTTAATGCAATACGGGTGCCGGCCCGCTGGCCGGATGCAATATTTCGAAAACCAGCTGCACACCGACGCGGACGTATTCCACTATCTCGGTGTAGGCGGCTTCGTCGGCTTCGCTGCCGTCTTCAGCCGCCAGCTCCTGGCGGGCTATTTCACTGAAATCACCGAGGACTTCGCCCGCCTCGTCCGGCAGCGGCGCCGAGTGGCCCGGTGCGAACGCGAGGCCGAAACCATATAAAAAGCCGCGGCACCACAATCTGAGCGCGGCGGCGCGCTGGTCGATCGGCTCATCGTCGCCTGGCAGTAACGGCGCGAAGTTCATTGTGCCGTCATTTAATGTTCGCAACGTCTCCTCGCCCAGGGCGGCAAGCGCTTTATCCGCGTCGGGCGTGACGGTCGCGTCGTCCTGCAATGGCATCGCGGCGCGCCAGTCGCGTGTTTCGCCGCCCCCGCACGCAAGGCCTGTCAGGGCGCCATGGCATTCGGCGGCGAGCGAACTATCGAGCAACAAGTTGAGGTCGGCGGTGGTCATAAAGGCGGGGCGTCATGCGTGAGTGACAATACTATCATCGTTGACCGTTTCAGGGCGCGGTTCTATAGTGAGCCAATGGAATCCGCCAACGAAATCATCGAAAGCGAACTGGCCCGTCTGGAAGTGCGGATCGACGAATTGACCACGGTCTGTTCGCGGCTGCGCGCCCAGAACCGTTCGCTGATGGATCGCCTTGAAGGGCTGACCACAGAGCGTGCGACGCTGCTGCAGAAAAACGACGAAGCGCGCACCCGCGTCGAAGCGATGATCGGCCGACTGAGGACGCTGGAACAGAACGTATGAGCGATGCGACGACGCGCGTAACCGTCCGCCTCCTGGACCGTGAATACCAGGTTGCCTGCCCGCCGGATGAACAGGAGGCGCTGTTGGAATCGGCCGCGCTGCTGAACCGCAAGATGCGCGAGATCAAAAACTCCGGCGCGGTCGTTGGCCTCGACCGGATCGCGGTGATGGCCGCGCTCAATCTCGCGCACGAATTTCTGCAAACCGACGCCACCCGCAAGTTCATGACCGACGACGTGGCGAAGCGCCTGCAGCGCATGCACGAGAAAGTGGAACTGACGCTGGTCGAGGACGCCGCGGCTTCGTGATCCGCCTCACAAGCCGGTAAATCCTCCTTCGCCAAACGAACTCGAACATATAAAATAGATACCGGCATCTCCTGCGGTGTTCGACGCGAGCTGGGTATCTCTTTGAGCCTAACTTCTACCCGGGGGCGTGGTAAGCGGTTGCCGTGAGCATGTTCGCCACCGAGCGAAAAGCCTGAAGCGCCGTCAAAGCGCCCCACCTGAACCACTGGTTCAAGGGAAAAGCTTGCGACGGCATCGGCGGGAGGTGTCTTTTCCTTTGGAATCCCCTTTGACCAATCTCGACCTGCTGCGCAAGCGCCTTTGCCGCGAGCGGCTGCGCATGCCGTCAGCAGCGCGCGCCGCAGCGGCCGCCACGACCGCCGAACGGGTCCGGCGCCTGGACATCTATCGACAGGCGCGCCATGTCGCCGTCTATATAGCGGTACGTGGTGAATTAGACCTGGCGTGCCTCTGGTCCCACGCCCCGGCCGAAAAACACTGGTATCTGCCGGTTGTCCATCCGGGCGCCGACCGCACCATGCAGTTCGCGCTTCACGATCCGGCAAAAGCAATGCGGAAGAACCGGTTCGGCATCCTCGAGCCTGACGTTTCGCAAACAGCTGTTCTCGATCCACGCGAACTGGATATGGTGCTGGCTCCGCTGGTCGCCTTCGATGGGTCCGGCCACCGTATCGGCATGGGCGCTGGCTTTTACGACCGCGCGTTTTCATTCCTGCGTGGCGCCGGTGCGCCACGGCGGCCACTTCTGGTGGGTGTCGGCTATGAATTCCAGCGCATCGACAACATTGAACCGGCACCATGGGACGTGCCGCTGGCCGGAGTCGTTACCGAACAGGCAACCTATGGGAACCTCAAAGAAGGAAATGAGTGATGCATTACTGGCTGATGAAATCCGAACCGGACACGTTCTCGATTGACGACCTCGCACGCCGGCCGGGACAGGTTGAACCATGGGATGGCGTGCGGAATTACCAGGCGCGCAACATGATGCGCGACGAAATGCGCCTCGGGGACCGAATTTTTTTCTACCACTCCAGCTGCCAGCCACCGGGCATTGTCGGCGTCATGGAGGTTTACAAGGAAGGCTATCCGGACGATACGGCGTTTGACCCGAACGACCCGCATTTCGACCCTAAGAGCGACCCGAAAAGTCCACGATGGTTTCGTGTCGATGTTCATTTCGTAAGGAAATACCAGCGTCAAATCACTCTAGACGAACTGCGGTCCTATTCGGAACTCAGTGAAATGGCGGTGCTCAGAAAAGGCAATCGGCTTTCAATTACACCGGTCGAAAAAGCCGAATGGAAGTTCATAAACAAACTCGCCGACGAGTCGATCGAATAGAAAGCCGATAAAAACCGTTGACGCGTGAAAAAAATACACGCATATTTCTGCTGGAAATTTGACTTTTCTCGTATATACTCAAGTGCGAGCATTCCAGTACTCCGGGAGATACTCAATGGCTACACGTAAAACTTCGGCGAAGAAAAGAGTTTCAACGAGCAAGAAAAAGAAGACAACGGCGAAAAAGAAAACTACGGCAAGGAAGGCTACGGCACGCAGGAAGGTAGCGGCGAAGAAGCGGGCTACAACAAAACGCAAAGCGACTGCACGCAAAAAGACGGCAGCCAAGAAGCGGCCGGCGCGCAAGAAGGCAGCTGCCAAGAAGAAGGCCACGACGAGAAAGAAGGCGTCGACCAGGAAGAAGGCCACTGCTAAAAGGAAGACGGCAGCTCGGAAGAAACCAGCGGCGAAGAAAAAGACGCGCACCAAAAAGAAGGCGACCGCCAAGAAGCGTCCGGCACGCAAGAAGGCGGCCGCCAAAAAGCGGCCCGCGCGTAAGAAGGCAGCCGGCAAGAAGAAGGCTGCGTCGAAGAAGCGCGGTACGGCCAAAAAGAAGACGGCCACACGCAAGAAAAAGGCCACGGGCAAGAAAAAGGCCACGGGCAAGAAGAAGGCCACGGGCAGCCGTACGGCGACCAGCAAGACGCCGCGAACGGCAACCGTACGCAAAAAGACCCGCCGCAAGAAGACGGCCGGTCTGCGTGGTGGCAAAGGCTCGACGTTCCTCATTCAGGACTTGCCGAGTTGAAGCTGAGCTGACGGGGAATTGCCCCGGGATTGGGCAGACATCGGGCCCGCTTTTGCGGGCCCGATTCTTTTGAGGAGCGCCAGGTAAGGCATCCCCCCATGTTAAGATCAACCGATGGATATCGACGCTAAAAAGCGCGCGGCCGCGAAAGCCGCCATCGACCACATCGGCGATGCCGAAATTATCGGCGTCGGCACCGGTTCTACGGTCGACTATTTCATTGAAGCGCTGGCTGCCATCAAGGGCCGCATCGACAGCGCCGTCTCGAGTTCCGAGGCAACGACCGCGAAACTTCGTGCCGCCGGAATTGCTGTCATCGAGCTGAACCGCAGCGGCGACATTCCGATCTATGTGGACGGCTGCGACGAGGCGACCCGTCACCTGCACCTGGTCAAGGGCGGCGGCGGCGCGTTGACGCGCGAAAAAATCGTCGCCGCGGCAAGCAAGCGATTTATTTGCATTGCGGACGACAGCAAGCTCGTCGATGTGCTGGGCGACTTCGGCGTGCCGGTCGAAGTCATTCCGATGGCGCGCAGCTATGTGGCGCGCCAACTCGTCAAGCTGGGCGGCCAGCCCGTCTGGCGCGAAGGTGTCGTGACTGACAACGGCAACGAGATCATCGACCTGAGAGGGCTCCACATCACCGAACCGACCAGACTGGAGAGGGAGATCAATGGCATCGCTGGCGTGGTGTGCGTCGGTCTTTTCGCTGCGCGACCCGCGGACGTGCTGCTGCTGGGAACGGACGACGGAGTGATACAGATCGACTAGGGAAAATTCCCCTGCAGTATCGTTCAACAAGCTGTGGTAGCTTAAAGGCTCCGGCACCGGCCAAACGTCAAGGAGGACGCATGGACATCTACGAAGCGCTGACGCGCGACCATGACGAAGTTTCCGTCTTGTTCGAAACGCTCTTCGACACCGACAGCGCCGCCGTGCGCAAACGGCGCGACGCATTCGTTCAACTGAGCCGTGCGCTCAAAGCTCATTCCTCCGCAGAACGCACACTGCTTTTCCCGCTGCTGGAACATCACGAACAGACGCATGATCTTGTGGAACATGCTGCCGACCGCTACAGCAGGATGGACAAGCTGTTGCACGAGATGTCGTCGATGAACCACCAGGGTGAGGAGTGGATGAATAAGTGCCGCGCTCTCCACAAGGACGTCGAGGCGCATGTCGACGAAGAGGAAAACCGGATATTCCCGCAGGCGCGTCACATCCTGAGCGAGGAGCAGGCGCGGCAACTCGGCGCGAGAATCGGCACTGAAAAGGCGCATCGGATAAAGCACGCGACGCGGACGAAAATGGCATACCGGTAAAAAAAAACGCCCTCCGAAGAGGGCGTTCATGTCATTTCACGATGCTTTGCGGCTGTTTCCTGTGCCCGATCAGCCGGACTTCGACGCGACGGTTCCGCGCGCGGCCGGACTTCGTATTGTTGGTCGCCACAGGATCGGTTTCACCATAGCCATGCGAGATGATCCGGCCGGGATCAACCGCATGAGTAACCAGGTAGTTGCGCACCGAGTCAGTCCGCCGCTGCGATAATTCCTTGTTGTAATTGTCGGTACCGATACTGTCGGTGTAGCCCGCTATCTCGACTTGCGCGTGCGGATACTTCGACAGCGCGTTGTTGATCTTGTCTTCTTCCGTGTTGAGATAGCGCCTGTCTTCCGGTGTCAGCTTCGCGCTGTCGAATGCAAAATGCAGACTGTTCAGCTTGCGCTCGCGCAGAACCAGGCAACCCTGGTAATTCACTTCGGCGCCCGCCCGCGTGTGCGGACACTGATCCCGCGCATTGGCCACCCCATCGTTATCGAGATCCGTCGAGCAGCCGGTATTGTCGACCTCCGTGCCAGGGGAAGTGTTCGGGCACCGATCCACGTTGTCCGTGACACCGTCATCATCCGAATCCATCGGTTGCGGCGGCGGGGCCGGCGCCTGGACCGGAGCCGGCGGCGGCGCTTCATGGCCGCCGAAGCCAAACTGGAACGTTACCATCAACGTGTTGCCGCTCCAGGTGGCGTCGGTATTATCGAACGTGGGGTCGAAGCCGAACAGATGAATCGGGCCGTAATAGCGGTAATCGACGGCGAGCGCCATATGGTCGCTGAGATTGAACTTGAGGCCGGCGATAACCTGCCCGCCTATGCCGGCATCGAAGCCGTCGACGCGGCGGCCCTGCGGATGAGATGCGGTCACGCCGAAGGGTCCGGCGTCGCGGTAATCGACTCTCATGTAACCCAGGCCGATGCCGATATAAGGCGTGATCACGCTGCCGGTTTGAAAATCGTACAGACCGTTGAAAAACAGGCCGTAGGAAACCGCATCGCCGGTCGCGTCAAGACGGCCGACCCCGTAGCGGTTACTCGAATCGATGTCGTTGCGCCGATAGTTGAATTCCAGCTCGCTTCGCCATCCGCTCGGCGACAAGTGCCCGAACGTCAGAATCCCGGCCCACCCGGTGTCGTACTGCACCGAATTGTAGAACGTGAACGGCCCGCCGACACCGTGAATGTTCGAGTCGTGCAACCAGTTTATGCCACCGCCGATTCCGATGTAATGGCCCGGCGTTTCACCGCCGCCGTCGGATTGGGCCAGCGTCAGCCCCGGCAGCGCGAGAGCCGCCACGGCCAGCAGAGAGATAATACGAACGCGCGTACGCGAAGGATTTTTCATCGGGTCCTCCATGTTCTTGTTGGCAACTTCCTGTCGTGGAAGAGGATTGTCGGCCCGCCCCTGCCCAAGGCGAAAGCCAGCGGCCACTATGTCAAAGGGGATGGAGCGCGGCAGCCGACCGCGTCACAAAACGCCGTCGGCGTCGATTTTCGTGCCGCCGCGGGTTAAACTGCTCGCTTTGCTTCCTTTTTGTTTTCCAGGTATCAAGGCATGTCAGGAACCTATCTCTTTACTTCCGAATCGGTCTCCGAAGGCCATCCGGACAAGATCGCGGACCAGATTTCGGACGCGGTCCTCGACCAGATTCTGCGCCAGGACAAGCGCGCCCGCGTTGCCTGCGAAACGCTGGTCAAGACCGGTATGGTCATCGTCGCCGGCGAAGTCAGCACCGAGGCGTGGGTCGACCTCGAAGAAGTGGTGCGGCCGATCGTTCGGCACATCGGCTACCGGGCTGACATGGGTTTCGACTGGGAAACCTGCGCCGTGCTGAATGCCATCGGCAAGCAGTCGCCCGACATCGCGCAAGGCGTGGATCGCGCCGCGCCGGAAGAACAGGGCGCCGGCGACCAGGGCCTGATGTTCGGCTACGCGAGCAACGAAACCGACGTGCTGATGCCCGCACCGATCACGTTCGCGCACCGGCTGGTGCAGCGCCAGGCCGAGGTGCGTCGCTCCGGTTCGCTGCCGTGGCTGCGCCCGGACGCCAAAAGCCAGGTCACGTTCCGTTATGAAGACGACCGGCCGGTCGGCATCGACGCGGTCGTGCTGTCGACGCAGCATTCGCCGGACGTCGATCTGAAGACACTGACTGAAGCGGTCATGGAAGAGATCATCAAGCCGGTGCTGCCGGCCGAGTGGGTCGATTCCAGGACGCGCTATCACATCAACCCGACCGGGCGCTTCGTGATCGGCGGACCAGTCGGCGACTGCGGCCTGACCGGCCGCAAGATTATCGTCGACACTTACGGCGGCATGGCCCGCCATGGCGGCGGCGCGTTTTCGGGCAAGGATCCGTCCAAGGTGGATCGCTCGGCGGCTTACGCGATGCGCTACGTCGCCAAGAATATCGTCGCCGCCGGCCTCGCCGACCGTTGCGAACTGCAGGTGTCCTACGCGATTGGCGTCGCGGAACCGACGTCCATCAGCGTCGAGACCTTTGGCACCGGCAAGATCGACGAGGCGCGGCTGACGCAACTCGTACGCGAACATTTCGACCTGCGTCCGTACGGCATTCTGAAGATGCTCGACTTGGTGCGGCCGGTTTATCAAGCGACCGCGGCCTACGGCCACTTCGGCCGCGAAGACGCCGATTTCACATGGGAAAAGACTGATCGCGCAGAGGAATTGCGCGAGGCGGCTGGAGTGAAGCAGACGGCAATGGCTTAAGAGCGATGAGTGCGACGGCTTTGTTGTCGTCGCCCGCCACGGCTTAATTTACTTCTCCGCTCCGAGGAGCGCTGCAACGGGCGACAGACCCGTCAGGCTCGGAGGTTGGGGCTTTACCTTCAACGGCGCTCGTTCACGTCACAATGGAGTCAACACGATGAACGCAGTCGTAGACAACAAAACTTCCGATTACCACGTCAAGGATATCGCTCTTGCCGGCTGGGGCCGCAAGGAAATGGCGATCGCCGAGACGGAGATGCCCGGCCTCATGGCTACGCGCCGCGAATACGCCGACGCGCAGCCGCTGAAGGGCGCCCGCATCGCCGGATCGCTGCACATGACGATCCAGACGGCGGTGCTGATCGAAACGCTCAAGGCGCTGGGAGCGGAAGTGCGCTGGGCCTCGTGCAATATTTATTCCACGCAGGATCACGCCGCGGCAGCGATCGCCGAAGGCGGCACGCCGGTATTTGCCTACAAGGGCGAAACGCTTGACGAGTACTGGGAATTCACTCACCGCATCCTCGACTGGGGCGACGGCGAAACGGCCAACATGATTCTCGATGACGGCGGCGACGCGACACTGCTCGCAATACTCGGCGCACGCGCCGAGCAAGACCCGGCGCTAGTCGAAAATCCGACCAACGAAGAGGAAACCGCGTTGTTTGCGGCGATCCGCAAGCGACTCAAGAGCAACCCCGGCTGGTATGCCAAGGTCGTCGCCAATATTCAGGGTGTGACCGAGGAAACCACCACCGGCGTGCATCGCCTCTATGAAATGGCCCGGCAGGACCGGTTGCCGTTTCCGGCGATCAATGTGAACGACTCGGTCACCAAGTCCAAGTTCGACAATCTTTATGGCTGCCGCGAGTCGTTGGTAGACGGCATCAAGCGCGCGACCGACGTGATGGTCGCGGGCAAGATTGCGCTGGTCGCCGGCTACGGCGACGTCGGCAAGGGCTGCGCGCAGTCGCTGCGCTCGCTCGGCGCGACCGTCTGGGTGACGGAAGTCGACCCGATCTGCGCGCTGCAGGCGACGATGGAGGGCTTCCGCGTCGTGACAATGGACGAGGCCTGCGACAAGGCCGACATCTTCGTCACCGCGACCGGCAACTACCACGTCATCGACCATGACCACATGGCGAAGATGAAGGACCAGGCCATCGTCTGCAACATCGGCCACTTCGATTCCGAGATCAACATCGCCTCGCTCGAAAAATACGAATGGGACGAGATCAAGCCGCAGGTCGATCATGTGATCTTCCCGGATGGCAAGCGCATCATCGTGCTGGCGCGCGGGCGGCTGGTGAACCTCGGTTGTGCGACCGGGCATCCGAGTTTCGTGATGTCGAATTCGTTCACCAACCAGGTGCTCGCGCAGATCGAGCTGTGGACGCATCCCGAGCAGTACAAGAACCAAGTGTACGTACTGCCGAAGCACCTGGATGAGAAGGTGGCGCTACTGCACCTGGAGCGGCTGGGCGCGCATCTGACGGAACTGACGCCGCAACAGGCCGATTACATCGGCGTGCCTGTCGAAGGGCCGTTCAAGCCGGATCACTATCGCTACTGACGGCGTTGTGACCTACCCGAAAAAGCCGCGGCCTACCGCGGCTTTTTCGTATATCGGCAAGGGAAATCCGCCGTTGCGCCCCCGCCGGCGCTCGCGTTCTAATGAGGCAATTACATTGGAACAAGGAGCGTCACCATGTACATAAAGAGCCTCATCGCAGCCTCGGCCGCACTGGCCCTCGTCGGCTGCGCGTCGATGCACAATGAAGCGCCCAACGCGCAACCGCTTGAAGAACAGACGCTGGCGACCAAGGCCGCCAATGTGCTGCAGCGGCAGATGTCGCGGCCCGAAAACAAGCGCATCCCGAAGGCGCTGCTCGCCAGCGCACATTGCATTGGCGTGTTCCCCTCCTTTACAAAGGCCGCTTTCGTGGTCGGCGGCGCCCGTGGCCACGGCATCATTGCATGCCGGAGCCGCAACGGTCAGAGCTGGAACAATGCTTCTCCCGCTTTTTATACGCTCTCCAGCGGCAGCGTCGGCTTCCAGGCCGGTATCCAGTCGAGCAGCATCATCCTGCTGTTTCTCACGCCGCAAGCGACCAATGCGCTGACCTCGAACGATATCAAGTTCGGCGCCGACGTCGGCATCGCGGCGGGGCCGGTCGGATGGAATGCCGCCGTCAACGGCGCGCCGGCTGCCGTCGTGAGCTACCAGCTCAACAGCAACGGCTTGTTCGCCGGCATCAGCCTGAGCGGCTCGATGCTGGGTTACGATCAGACATCCACCAGCGATGTCTATAAAAATCAGCCGGTTTCCGACCCGCGGACGGTGCTGTTTCAGATGAACACGGTGCCGTCGAGTGTAAATGTGTTTAACAGCACGCTCGCGCGCTATACGCCGCCCGCGTCGAATTCGGGCTCGATGATCGGCCGTTAAAGAAAGGTTTGAAGCCCCTCTCCCGCCGGGAGAGGGGCGAAAGCCTTATGCTCCCCGCTTGCGCGCCAGCGTCAAGCCGTCCCCGATCGGCACGAGGCACAGATCGATCCGATCGTCGCCGTACAAATTCTCGTTGAACTCCCGAATGGCGACGGTGTCTTCATCCTCATTCGCATCGTCAATCACCCTGCCGCTCCAGAGCGTGTTGTCGACCGCGATCAGGCCGTTCGGCTTCAACAACTTGAGCGTCCGTTCGTAGTAATTGGCGTAGTGCGTCTTGTCGGCATCGATGAAGGCGAAGTCATACTGGCGGTCTTCGTCCGCGTCGATCATCTCCTCCAGCGTATTCAGCGCCGGCCCGAGCCTGAGGTCGACCTTGTCGGCTACCCCGGCTTCATTCCAGTAGCGCCGTGCAACATCGGTATATTCCTCGCTGACGTCGCAGGCAACGATGCGCCCGTCCTCTGGCAGCGCGAGCGCAACGCTCAGGCTGCTATAGCCGGTAAACACGCCGACCTCGATGCAGCGCCGGGCGCCGATGACTTGCACCAGCATCGCCAGAAAGCGCCCCTGCTCCGGGGATATCTGCATGTTCGAATTGGGCATACGGGCGGTTTCTTCGCGCAAACGGCGCAAAACGCCGGGCTCGCGCACAGACACGTCGAGCAAGTACTGGTAGAGTGCGTCGTTGATATTGATCGTGCGGTGAGACATCTTTATAAACCAAGGATCAGTGATGGCGCCGGAGCAAACGAAAGCTCGAATGAAAGCGTATCCCAATCAGTCAACGGACGAAACCCTGAACGTCATTCAGATTACCGACACGCACCTGTTTGCCCGGCCCGGCATGCAGATGCACGGCATCGATACCGACGAGAGCTTCGCCAATGTCGTGGCCGCCATCGCGGCGAACGAATCGCCCGACCTGGTGCTCGTGACCGGCGATCTGGCGCAGGACGAATCGCGCGAAGCTTACAGGCGTCTCGCCGAGCGACTGGCACCGATCGCGGCGCTGGCGCTCCCCGGAAACCACGACGACACCGGCGCGATGGCCGATGCGTTCGCGAACACCACCGTCAGCATGAACAAGCTTCACGACATCGGCGCGTGGCGCATCGTACAACTCCACACGCCGGTCACGAACGAGACCTGGGGCCGCCTGGAGCAGAACGAACTGGAATGGTTCGGCACCGCGCTTGCCACCGACCGGCCGACGCTCGTCTGCCTGCACCATCCGCCGCTACCGGTCGGCGCCCGGTGGCTCGATGCCATCGGCCTCACCAACGCCGAGCAGTTTCTTGAAGTGCTCGACCGCCACGAAGCGGTGCGCTGCGTCATTGCCGGCCACGTTCACCAGGATACGCACGTACGCCGCGGCGCCGTCGACTTCTTCACCACGCCGTCGACATCGGTGCAGTTTCGCGCCGGCGTCACCGATCCGGCGATTGACCGCATTGCCCCCGGCTATCGACGTCTCAGGCTGCATGCGGACGGCAGCCTTGAATCGGACGTCGTCCGGATCGCCGCCTGATGGACCCGCGTCAGGAACTGGTGCGGTATTACCGCTGGCTGCGCCAATACGGCCTCAACGACTCGCACAGCGGCAACGCCTCGGTGCGCGACGGCGACACCATCTGGGTCACACCCACCGGCGCCTGCGCCGACACGCTCGAAGCCGATCACCTGGTCGCCTGCCCGATCGACGGCGATGTGAGCGCAGGCGCTTCACTCGACGCGCCGCTGCACGTAAACGTCTACCGCCGCAACGCGACTGCGCGCGCCGTACTGCACAGCCACGGCGCGCACAGCGTCGCACTGACACTCCACGGCAAATCATTCACGCCCATTGACTTCGAGGGCGGTTTCTACTTTCCCCAGGTGCCGGTCATCGATATTCCGTACGACGAATACGTCAAACGCGCACCCGCACTGGTCGCGAACGTATTAAGCGATCACAAAATCACCGTCGTGCGCGGCCACGGCGTTTACGCGCAGGCGGAAAGCCTGAATCTGGCGTACAAGTGGACGTGTTCGCTGGAACTATCGGCAAAAACCGCTTTCATCGCGCGGCTGGCTGGAACCGCGGGACAATGAGGCGGTAACGTCTCGAGGCGGTCCGGTGTTGTCTTCCAGGACCGTCTGAGGACAGGGATGTCCGAGGCGAGCCTGCAGGGAAGGCAACACGGATCGCCCCGCGCGACAAGCTTCCCGCACTCACACCTCGATCATTTCGAAATCTTCCTTCCCCGCGCCGCAATCCGGACAGGTCCAGTTCAGCGGCACATCCTCCCACTTCGTCCCCGGCGCGACGCCCGATTCCGGATCGCCCTTTGCCTCTTCGTAAATGAATCCGCAGATCACGCACATGTAAGTCTTCATCGATCGTCGATTTTTTCGATTGCAGCAGGAGTGGAAAGATCGCTATTTTCCCATGATCCGCCCCACGGCGAAACCGCCGTACGGCTGATAATATAAGTCGCATGCGAACCGCAACGATTCCGACCGTACTGGTCATGGCGGGGCTCGACCCATCCGGCGGCGCGGGCCTGGTCGCCGACATCCAGACGCTGACCGCCCTCGGCGTGCATCCCGCCGCCGTCGCCACAACGCTCACCGTTCAGGATACGACCAACGCCAGCCAGGTGCGCGTGCTCGAGGCCGAGTTCGTGGTCGCGCAGGCGCGCGCCATACTCGCCGACATGCCGATCGCCGCCGTCAAACTCGGCCTGCTCGGCAGCGCAGCGACCGGCAGCGCTGTCGCCGCGCTGCTGGACGAACTACCCGAGGTGCCCGTCGTACTCGACCCGGTACTCGTCGCGAGCGGCGGCGCACAACTCGCCGAAGACGAACTGATCGACAGGATGCGCGACACATTGCTGCCGCGCGCCACGCTGGCGACACCCAATCGCCGGGAATTCCTGCGGCTCACCAGCGCGGGCGGCGATAGCGAACGCGCCGCGGCGTTGCTGGCCGGTGGCTGCGCGAACCTGCTCCTCACCGGCGGCGACGACGACACCACCGTCGTGCGCAACACCTTGTACCGCCCGTCGTCGGCACCGCAACAATACGAATGGCCACGGCTCGCGGGCGCCTTCCACGGCTCCGGTTGCACACTCGCCGCCGCCGCTGCCGCCGCACTGGCGAAGGGCATGATCGTGCCGGATGCCGTCGTTGCCGCGCAGGAATTCACCTTCCGGTCGCTGCAGTCTGCCCACCGGCCGGGCCGGGGCCAGCCGATACCCAATCGCATGCCATGACCTTGCCAGGCCGCGGCCTTTACGCAATTGCCGACACCGCCACGATCGGCGGCGATATCGACAGCGCAGTCGCAGCCGCCATCGCCGGCGGCGCCGTCATCGTCCAATATCGCGACAAAACCAGCGACAGCGCGCGCCGACTGCGCGAAGCAACGCAATTGTCGCAAACCTGCCATCGCCAGGGCGCCATCCTGATCGTCAATGACGACGTCGAACTGGCGGCCGCCGCGGCGGCCGATGGCGTCCATCTGGGCGTGGACGACATGGACATTGCCCAGGCGCGTTCCCGCCTCCCCGGTGGCGCCATCGTCGGCGTATCCTGTTACGACTCGCTCGCGCGAGCCCGACAAGCCGCACACGACGGTGCGGATTACATCGCCTTCGGCAGCTTTTTCCCCTCTCCCACCAAGCCTCGCGCGGTTCGCGCCCCAATCGGCCTGCTGGCAGAGGCGCGCGACGCGGTGTCGATTCCCCTCGTCGCCATCGGTGGCATCACGCCGCAGAACGCGCCGTCGTTGATCGGCGCCGGCGCCGATTTCCTGGCCGTTATCAGCGGCGTCTTCGGCGCCAGCGACATCCGTGGCGCCGCGCGAGCGTACTCCGGCTGTTTTCGGCCCGTCCGGTGAGCAAAAAATGAGCATTTTTTGACGCATTCCCGGCCTTTTCTGGCGGCGGCCCGCCGCGTCTAATAGGCCCTCATCCCGTCAGCGGATACTCAGGGAGGCTCAAAATGCGCAAATCGATCCACCACGTGGTTGTTGCGGCTGCCATGTTTTTCCTTGTCATGGGCACCGCCCGCTCCACCGGCGCGCCGGCGGCTTATCCGTCGTTACTGTACGGCCCGCAACAGCTGGATAACAGCGTCTTCATGACCACCGCCGATTTCAACGACGATGGCATTGCGGATATCGCGGTAACGGACTTCGCCTCCCCTGGCGGCGTCTGGATATTCAAGGGCCGGTCCAGCGGAGGCTATGCGACGCCGGAACGATACGAAACGGGTCCCAAGCCCTTCGCAATAGCGGCTGGTGATCTGGACAATGACGGCGATATTGACATAGTCGCGGGCAGCGACGACGGTTCGACTACCGCGCAGATCAGCATTCTCATCAATCGCGGCGACGGCACATTCGAACCCCATCAAGACTACGACGATAGCGTCCATCCCTTCGGCATCAGCCTCGCTATTGCCGACATCACCGGAGACGGCAATGCCGATGTAGTGATCGGCGCGGAAGATATCGTCGTGCTCCCGGGCACCGGCGATGGCAAGCTGGACCAGGCTGGCGAGCAGGTATTAACAGGCAGCCTCACTGTTCACTTCGGCCTCGCCATCGCCGACATCAATAGCGACGGCCGGCCGGACGTGGTCGCGGCTTCGGGCTGCGAAGCTGGCATCAAAGGCGCGGTGGATGTCTTTCTCGATGCCGAGGACGGCACGCTGCCGCCCACGCCCACCCAATCAATCACCGTCGACGGTTGTCCATTCGTCGCCACGGGGGATATCAACGGCGATGGGCGGCCTGATGTAGCCGTCGCCAGCAACTCGGAGAACACCGTGCAGGTGCTTCTCAACGTCAGCGGCACGATCGACAACGCCGGGACCGTGTATGACTTGCCGGCCGATTCAGAACCGACGCAACCGCGCCTGGCCGATCTGGACAAGGATGGCCGCCTCGACATCGTCGTGGCCCAGACAGCCGGCGCGGTCACCGCCAGCGTGCTCTACGGCAACGGCGACGGCAGTTTTGATTCGGCACAGCCGGTTCAGGTGGCGAATGCTACAGGCGACGTGGTCGTTGTCGACGCCGACGCTGATGGAACGCCCGATCTCGCGGCGGTGGACCGTTCATCCCGCTCCGCCCCTCTGGTAGTCGCGCGCGGCGCCGGCAACCGCCGATTCCTGGCGCACAGGGAATATGCCACCTACGACGCCGACGGAAGCGGCCAGTCCCCGTACGACATCGTCAGCGCCGACTTCAACAACGACGGTGCGCCGGATTTGGCTATGTCGAATAATGACGCCACGTTTGGCGTATTGCTGAACGATGGCCAGGGCCACTTCAAAGACCTCGAGATCGAAACGCTGCCCGCGGGGCAAAACTATGCGTTGGACTCCGACGACTTCAATGGCGATGGAAATGCCGACATTGCCGTCGGCAATGGCAATGGCGATCTGTATATCCGACTGGGGAACGGAGACGGGAGTTTCACCAACGGCGTCACCGTCGAGCTCGGCGCTTCCAACGAAGTAGAAGGCGTATCGAGCGGTGATATCGACAATGACGGGCACGCCGATCTGGCGGTATCCGTGTACTACGCCAACCAGATTCGCATTTGCCGTGGCGATGGAGCGGGCGGATTCGACTGTAACGCTTATGCGGCGCTGGCAGTGGGCCAACCGTCGCGCCTGACGCTGACGGACCTGAACGCGGATGGCAAGCTGGACCTGGTGGCCACCACCGACGTGGCGGAGGGCGATGGCAGCGACGCCTATGTCTTTCTCGGCGACGGCAAGGGCGGTTTCAGCGCTGATTCCGGGATGCCGCTGGTGGTGCCGGGCTACGGCTTCGACATTGAAGTCGGCGATGTCGATGGCGACCAGACACCGGACCTGATCTTCGGTTCCGAGGGCAATGACATCAGCGTATTCACCGGCAATGGCGACGGCTCGTTCAGAGCCGGCGCCAGCTACGCGAGCGGCGCCGCCGGCGGCAGTATCCCTTCTTCGCCCACAAATATCGCGCTGATGGACGTCAACGCGGATGGTTATCCGGACATCGCCGCGGCCAACTATTACGACGAGACACTGGGCATTTTGCGCAATAACGGCGACGGCACGTTTGCACCTGCCATCCTGCACGGGTCGGGAACCCAGGGCCCCGATACGCTGCTGTCGCTGGATGCCGATGGCGATGGCCTGACCGATCTCGCGGCCACGAACGGCAATGGCTCGCTTGTAAGCATCTGGCTGCACGACCACGCGCCAGTGGTGCAAGGCGAAGCTCTGACGGTGGCGCAAAATGGCAGCGGCACGGGCTCGTTGACGGCGACGGATCTCGAGAACGACCGCGTGAGCTTCGCCGTGGCCGCGCAACCCGCGCACGGCACCGTGACGCTCGACGCTAAAACCGGCGCCTACACCTATCTGCCAACCAGGGACTACAGCGGCGCCGACAGCTTCAGCGCGATCGCAAACGACGGGCTCAACAACTCGGCGGCGTTTGTGGTGAATATTACGGTCACGGCCACTCCGGAAAGCAACGATACCGGTGACAATGACGACGCCACAACGCCGGGCGGCAGCTCCCACCTTGCAGCACCACCCGCCGCTGGCGGCGGTGGCGGCCTCGGCTGGCTGGGGCTGTTAATACTTGCGCCGGCCATCCGGCGCAAGCTCTACGCGTAAGTCGCATCGCGCGGGCGTGAGCAAAAAATGAGCATTTTTTGACTCCATTCTGCCCTTCCCGGCCGGCAACGGTACGGCTTTAATAGCCACCATGAGAAGGAGCAGTCAAATGGTCACGGCACACACTTCAACCGCCGCCCGCGAACCGATACGCACCGCCATCGCGACACCTTTGCTGGGCCTGAACAGCCATGTCTCGGAGGCGCCGCCGGCTTTTCACGACCATATCGTGTCGATGCTGCGCAAACCGGGCATTGCGCCGGTCGGCCTCCTGGGTCCGACATCAGCGGCCGCCCGGGAAGCCGGGGCCAAAGGGTGCGGCCACGTGTTGTACGTTGCCTTGAACCTGACGCTGCGGGATTCGCCGGAGCCGCCATCGGATTATGCCCCGGCGGGCCTCAGCGAACTGGTGAAGGAGCGTGACAGAACCGCCCTCCGCTTTGGACTGTACGGCGCCGATCATCAGCGCCGACTGTTTGACATTGTCGAGGCGCATGCAAAAACGGATGGGGAGGACATCATCACGCCGCTGCTGGTCAAGGCAACCGGCGCGGTTGCCGATTACCTGCAAGGTAGCGTACAACCAGCAAGTCGCGGCAAACAGCAACGAGTTCAGCCCCAGGCGGTCACGCTGCAGGTCGCGTCTTTCTGACCTAACCAGATGTACAGGAGAATTCCAATGCGTGCCACCCTACCGATAGCTGCCATTTTATTCTGCGTCTGTAGCGCACAGGCGCAAGCGGATGCGTATTGCGGCGACGCGATGACCAAAGTCGAATTCATGCGCGACGACCTGGTCGCGCTCAAGAGCCAAATGAAGGCGGTAGTCGCGGCGTTAGGCGCCCTGCCGGCGCCCTATGCGCTGGAGAAGGGACATTGGTCGCTGCCGGACTCGGCCTGCCATGGCAAAAATGGATTCGTGCCGATTTCCGTTGGCTACGAAAGCGCGTTTTCAACTACGAATGCACAAAACGAGCGAGAGCAGAAACAACAGGAACTTGCGAAGACCTATCAAAAGAAAATGATCGCAGCCCAGGCCGCGGGCGACTACGAGGCCATGCAGAAGCTCGTGGCCCAGCTTCAGGCGGTAAGCATGAAGCAGGCGATGCCGTTCCAGCAGAAAGACCCCGTATCGGTCAGCCTTTCAGTCAACGATCAACGTCGCATGACCATTGACCCCGACGCCGTACGGCGGGATGGTGCCGGCTTTCTCGCCCTCAGGACCGACGGTGGGACATCCAGTGAGTCGGTCGTGTTCTTTTTTGACCCCGTCGCGCTGAAAAACGCGCACCAGCTTGCCAGTTTCGACCTGGGCATCGACCTGCGCACGCCGAAAAAACTCGGCCTGTTGAATATCGAGATAGCGCTGAACGGGCCGACGGAAATGGTGGAAAAGCTGGTCAAGCAAATCGATACGGGGAAGGTATTGAGCCAACTGACCAAGGCGCGTGCCAAGGCCAACGAGTAGCGAGGAGAACCACATGAAGACCGGAAAACGCACAGTCCATTGCCTGGCGGCGATCGTCCTGGCCGCTGCCCTGCCCGCCGCGACCGCGGTCGCCGGCGATCACGCCACGGCGAAACAGGCGTCGCCGATCGAACGCGGCGAATACCTGGTAAAGATCGCCAGCTGCAACGACTGCCACACTCCCGGCTACGGCCAGCATGGCGGCCACGCGCCGCGGGCGCAACTGCTGACGGGCGAAGGCGAAATCTTTGCCGGACCGTGGGGAGCGAGTTATCCGATCAACCTGAGGCTGTTCGTCCAATCGCTCACGGCAGAACAATGGATTCATGCCATGCGCACGAGCACGGCGCGCCCACCGATGCCGTGGTACGCACTGCGGGCGATGACGGA
>DASSBR010000052.1:0-3026 GCA_035698525.1 Gammaproteobacteria bacterium | reverse complement strand
GTAGCGGTCGATCCACTGTAGCGCAAGATCGATGTTGGGCCACAACTCGTCGAGCAGATCGCAGTCGCCGGTATGGCGGATGTAGTCCGCCATCAGCAACAGGTACAGCAGCGTCGAGTCGATGCTGCCGTAATACAGTTTGAACGGAATTTCGCCGAGGGCCGCCATCTCTCCCTTGCGCGTTTCGTGGATGATTTTGCCCGGCTGCGCGTCCTGTTCGTCGTTTTCCTCGTGCGCTTGCGTGGCGGACAGAAACCTGAGCGCGCCGCGTGCAATGGACGGATTCACCCACAGATAGGCCCAGGCGGCGATAATGCCATCGCGGCCGAACGCGGTGCTGTACCACGGGACGCCGCCATACAGGTAGCAGCCTTCATCACGATCCGTCAGCATCATGTGCAAATCGGCGCGCGCACGACCAAGCCAGCTATTGAACAATTCGTTCGAAGTGCGGATGGCGCAACTATTGCGGCCAATCTCGCGGCGCGCCTTCTGGATTGTGTCAAAGGCATTGCCGAACACCGGCGCGCCGACCCGCACTTTTTCCATGTCGCAACTCACCACCAGTTCGATGGTTGTTTCGCCGTGCGGCGGCAACGTGATGTCGAAATGCGCTTCGGCCTCGTTGAGCTCATTCGGGGCCGGGGTAAACTTGAGGCGTGTGAACCGCTTGACGTCGTCGAGCCCTTCATAGCCGAGCGTCACCTGATCATTGCTGATACGCGGTTCGATCTGACGGCCCCGATGCTCGCGCTCGCTGCCGCGAATCTCGAAAATGTCGACGTAATCCGCTTCAAAATAGAAAGACACGCGGGTGCTGACTTCAAACCGATCGTAATTCTTGATTCGCAAGCGCTGGTGGTAGGCGTCGTCCCAGAGGAATTTGATGCGCGCGATGTGCAGCGTCCCTTCCTGCACTTTGCGCCCGTCGTCGTCGAATGTCGGATTCGCCAGATCGGCCGTCACGAGGCAGTTGTCGGCGGTGACGGTCGAACTGAGCAGGACCGGCTGGGTATTGTCTCCAATCTTGAGCAACAACCCGGACAAGAAGCGCGTCCCTTCGTGGTAAATACCTTCGACATTTTTCGGGATCGGCTTGATGTTGCCGAAGGAATCGAAGACCGCGAAGGTTTCGTTCTCCTTCAGAACAAGATTGTGTTGTCCGGTGAGCGCGGAACTGGCTTCGACATAGTAATCGTCGTCGCAGACGATTACGTCGGTCATCGCGTGGTGGGTGTGAGGGGTGGTATCAGGTTGTGATCTGGTCTGTTGCATCGCGTTCCCTGCGGATTAGCGGTTCGGTCGACTGCATCGCCTGCAGCGCCGGCACGATGTGCAGCGACGGCCGCTGGGCGATCTGCCGGTACAGGGCAAGGTAGTCGTCCGCCATGCGTCGCACCGTGAAGCGCCGCTCGAATACGTCGCGGCAGGCGCGCCGGCTGATTTGCGTGACCCGCGCGGCGGCGTCGACCACTTCCTCCGGCGAATCGACAATAAATCCGGTGACGCCATCTTCCAGCACCTCCGGCACGGAACCGCGCCGCAGCGCGATGACGGGCGTACCGCAGGCCATCGCCTCGATCATGGCGAGGCCGAACGGCTCCGGCCAGTCGACCGTAAACAGCAAGGCGCGCGCCTGCCCCAGAAACGCGCGCTTGTCCCGGTCGTTTATTTCGCCGATGTATTCGATCAACGGGTGGTCGAGCAGCGGTTGAATATGGTCCTCGAAATACTCCCGGTCGACAGCGTCCACCTTGGCGGCGATCTTGAGCGGCACGCTGAGGCGCTTGGCCGTTTCGATGGCGATATCGACCCGTTTTTCGGGCGCGATGCGGCCGATAAAGGCGAAGTAGCCATCGGGGTCCGGGTTGTAGTCATAGAGCGCCGGCGGCAGCCCGTGCGGTACCGTTCCCATCCAGCGGGCATGACCCAGCGGCTTGCGCTGCGCGTTGGAGATCGAGGCCACTGGCATGTCGCTGAACTCGTGATACAGCGGCGGCAGATCGGGCAGATCCAGGCGGCCGTGCAGGGTAGTAAGCGTGCAGGCGCCCGTCCGCCGGCTGAGCGGAAAATGCATGTAGTCGACGTGGAAATGAATGATGTCGAACGCGTCCATGCTGCTGAAGACGCGCTCCAGCATCAGAATATGGTGCGCCATCTTGTCGATGCACGCGCCGTCCAGGCGCAGCGCTTTCAGGCACGGCGCGACCAGGCGGGCCCGGGTTCTCGAGTCGCCGCTGGCAAACAGCGTGACCTCGTGTCCCTGGCGCACCAGCTCTTCGGTCAGATAGGAAACAACTCTTTCGGTGCCACCGTAGTACCGGGGCGGCACACTTTCGTAAAGCGGCGCGACTTGCGCAATTTTCATAGGTGATCCCTCACCCTCGGGAGTTAAGCCGTTGTCCTTGTTGGCTGAGTTCGATTATGCGATTCTGCTTGCCGGCCGGGTAGTGCCTGAGTCACATTCCGCGTCGAAAGGGCCCTACCGCTCGATAATCTGATTGCGCATTGGCACGAGCCTGGCCAGCAGTCGGTTTTGCGTGCCCAGCGGAATCTTCAGGCGGGTCATCGCCGCCTGCAGGTCTTCAACCATGGCATTGAAGGCCGCCGCCGTCACGTGCAGGCCGCGGTGCGTCTGGACCATGTTCAGACCGGTGTAGTGACAAGGGCCGCCGCTGATGGCGCAAAACTTCACAATCAGGTCATGCCGCAGATTCGCGATATTGGCGCTTGCGAAGTAGTGCACAATACGCATGTCGTCGGCGACATTATTCAACATCGTGTCCACGATGGCGGTGATGCCGGGCTTGCCCCCCAGGGCGACGTAGAGCGAATCATCCGGTTGGCGCGGTTGCGGTGGTTGCGCCGAACGGGCGGTAACGGCGCCGATGGAAAAAATCAGCGCGAGCACGAGACATGAAGCGTATTTCATCGCCACCTCGTCAGAATGTGGCTTGCACGGAAACGTAAAAGCCGCGCTGATCGGGCAAGCCGGCTACCGAGCCGAGATCCGCGTATGCGGCCGT
>DASSBR010000051.1:0-5383 GCA_035698525.1 Gammaproteobacteria bacterium | reverse complement strand
GTAACTTGCTGGTCCGCCTGGGCCGCCTGCGCGGGCACTGCCGCCGCCAGTATGGCGGCCGCAACGGCCGCCAGCGCGCTCCGTTTGATCGACATGGAAACTCCGCGAGATAGGAAAAGATCAGTCTTCATAGCCTAGGATACCACGCTGCAGGAACTCTTCGATGTAGCGGCCGAGGTGACCCAGGCCCTTGAACTGAATCTCGAAGTACAGGGAGGAGGCGACGTCTCCGGTCGGGCGCAGGTAGCGGCGATCGACGAATACGAAGGCCCAGCAGCAATTTTCATATTCAATACCGGCGAAGGTTTCGCGCGTCGCCTGGTCCTTCAGCGAATAGTTCCAGCGCCCCACGAGGCGCCAGTGCCGGCTTACCGGCCACGCGAGGGATAAGTCGGTTTCCTCGAGCCGGGCGCGGCGGAATCGATAGCCCAGGTTGACGATCTTGTACGGCCCGCCATGGTACTGCACCTGGAGCGACGCCACGTCGTTGTGCCGCGTCTGCGGGTTCCATTGCAGCGCCGCCGTCGTCGACCACACATCGTTCAGGTTGAACCGCAACTCGCCGATGATGTCCGAAGTGGGGCTTGTCTCCGGGTCGTCGTTCGGCAGTGTGACCCGGCGATCGCGGAAATAACGGATTTGACCAATGCTCGCGGCGAGCAGTTCCCTGCCCGTATCCGGATGCACGAAGCGCGTGGTGAGCGCGTACGTGAGCTGGTTCGCGTCCCCGAGCCGATCCACGCCATTGAAGCGGTTGTCGCTGAAGAGTTGCAGATAATTGAACGTTGCTCCATTCGTGTCGAACAGCGGAATGGCGCTCTGGTTACGGTAGGGCACGTACAGGTAATACAGGCGCGGTTCGAGCGTCTCGATCAGGCCGCCGAAGCCAGCATCGCGCTCGAAGACAATCCCGTTGTCCAGGCTGAAGATGGGCGCGGCGCGCGAAAGCTGGGTCGGCTGGGTTGGCTTGTCCACGTTGTAAAGCTGGTATTCGGCCAGGTCGAATTTCGCCGCCGGACGGATGTACCAGGCGTTGCTGCCGAAGGTGTAATCGATGCGCGGCTGAGCGTGCAGCCGCGCCGCCCCGATGCGGCCGGGGTACGTGAAATACACGAGTTCGCTGTTGAAGCCGTAGTCGAGCCGGTAATTTTCCGGCGGCGCTTGCCAACTCAGCAGCATTTGCGGCAACTCGCGATACGGCGGGCGGCTGCGTATGCCAAACGCGTTCAGCGTCTGGTAGCTTCGGAGCCGCGTCAGAAACGACCAGTTTTCCGCGTCGTAGTCGACCTGCACGTTCGAGACCTGATTGACCTGTGCCGTTTCATTGAGACTGTTGCCGAAGTCCGAGAAATAGTTCGGATCGCTGACGTGGTTGAGGCTGGCTCTGAAATCCCAGTGATCGCTGATGCTCGTGCCGTTGTAGAAATGGAATCGCCGGCGCTGGCGCCCGGCAAGACGATCGTGTGGCAGGATGGAAAAATCCATTTCACCAGCCGTGCCATCGAGCAGGTAGCGGAACTGCGAAGTGGTCAGCATGCCGCGCCGGCCGAGAAAGCGCGGCGACAGCGTCGCATCGAAATTGGGCGCGATGTTGAAATAGTACGGCGCGGTGATGTCGAGCCCGTTGGGCCCCGAGTACCCGACGATCGGCGACAGGAAGCCCGACTTGCGCCGATCCGACAGCGGGAATGAAATGAACGGCGTATAGAAGATCGGGACGCCGTAGAAGCGGATCGTCGCGTTGTAGGCGACGCCGACGTCCGTGTTGCGGTTGAGTACCACGTCGGGCGTCTTCAGCGCCCAGTCGTTTCGGCCCGGCGGGCAGGTCGTGTAGCTGACATCGTGCAGTTCGCTCGTACCCGGCCCGGTCAGTACGACTTTGGCGGCGTGACCGTGACCGTGACGCTCCGGCAGGCGAAATTCCGCATCGAAAAATGTGCCGAGGTCGGTATCGAGCAGATACGTGCCGTGAGTCCCCTTGACCTCCAGCGTCGGCGTCCCAAGCACGACGTCGCCGCTAGCGAAAATGCTGCCCTTGACGCTGTCGTAGGTCATGCGGTCGGCCCTGAGACGCTCGTCGCCCTGCACGACATCGACATCGCCTGTAAACAGCGATTTTCCCTGGCGCAGCGCCGTTGCCTGATCGGCCTTGATCGTTATCGTCTGATCGCTGGCAGATTTGGCCGGCGGCGGCAGCTTTTTGAAGGAGGGCAATGGGCAGATGGCGGGCGGCCCCCCGGCATAAGCCGTGGCCGTGGCGCCCAGACCAGCCGCGATCACGAGTTTCCACAGCGATTTTCGCGAGCACTTGAGCGCCATGCGTTACCGAGTCTTTGGGAGCGGCGCCTACCTTCTCACAGTTCCCGTTCAGCGGCAATCGCCCGACGCTGCCGATTACGCTACCATGCGCGGCATGGTGACTTCCGCCAACGACACCGATCGCCGCCGGCAGGCGTTGCAACGCTGGGTCGAGGCGGCGCTTGGAGCGCCGCCGGTGAAGATGGAAGCGGCTTCCAGCGATGCAAGCTTCCGGCGCTATTTCCGCGTGACCTCAGTGGCGGGTGAGTCGGTGATCGCCATGGATGCGCCGCCGACGCACGAGGACTGCAGACCTTACGTGAAGGTGGCCGGACTGTTGGCCGACGCCGGGTTGAACGCGCCGCGCATCCTGGCGGCGGATATCGAGCGGGGCTTTCTGCTGATATCCGATCTCGGTCGCCAGACTTATCTTGACGTCATTAACGATGCCAATGCCGATGCGCTTTTCGCCGCGGCCATTGAAGCCTTGGTGCGCTGGCAGCGCGCAACCGTGCCGGGGGAGTTGCCCCCGTACGACGCGGCGCTGCTTCGACGCGAACTTGATCTGTTCCCCGACTGGTATCTCAAGCGTCACATGGGTGTCGAGCTTGCGGGCGATCGGCTGCACGCGTGGGGCAACTGTTGCCAAACATTGGTCGCCAGCGCCGAAGCGCAGCCGCAAGTCTATGTGCACCGCGACTACATGCCGCGCAACCTGATGATTTCCGATCCCGAGCCCGGCATCGTCGATTTTCAGGACGCTGTCATTGGCGCCGTCACATACGACGCGGTCTCGCTGTTCAAGGACGCGTTCCTGTCGTGGTCTGACGAGCGCGTGGCGGTCTGGCGCCGGCAATACTGGGAATCGGCGCGCCGTGCCGGCGTACCGGTCCAGGAGGAATATGCGGATTTCGAGCGCGCATTCGACTGGATGGGTTTGCAGCGGCATCTCAAGGTGCTCGGGATTTTCGCCCGCCTCGACTATCGCGACGGCAAACCGCGCTACCTCGCCGAAACGCCCCGGTTCGTGAAATACGTCCGCGACGTCGCCGCGCGGTACGAAGAATTCAGACCGTTGCTCGACCTGTTCGACAGTCTGCCGGCATGAAGGCCATGATTCTTGCGGCGGGGCGCGGCGAAAGGCTGCGTCCGCTGACGGACCGGATGCCGAAACCGCTGGTCGAAGTCGGCGGCAAGCCGCTGATCGAGTGGCATATCGAGCGCCTCAAAACGGCCGGGGTGGACGATCTCGTCGTCAACGTGTCATGGCTCAAGCAGCAGTTGATCGAGTTCCTCGGCGATGGCTCGCGCTGGGGTATGTCCATCACCATTTCGGAAGAACCGCCGGGCGCGCTCGACACCGGCGGCGGCATTTTGAATGCCTTGCCGTTGCTCGGCGACCAGCCATTCTGGGTCGTCAACGGCGACATTTACACCGACTATGCTTATCCGCCGCTTGAACTGGCAACTCGCGATCTCGTTCACCTGGTGCTGGTGGATGGGCCGGCGCGCAACTTTGGTTTGCATGGCGATCGCATTTGCAACAGCGGTGAAGCGGGTTATACGTTTGCCGGCATCGGGTTGTACCGGCCGGCGTTGTTCAGCGACTGCCGGGCGGGTGTTTTTTCGTCGGTACCACTGCTGCGTGCCGCTGCTGACGCCGGCAGGGCGAGCGGCGAATTGTACGGCGGCGTATGGCACGATATCGGCACGCCGGAGCGCCTTGAGCGGCTGCGCCTCAGTCTTGCGGTTGCGCCTGAATAAAGCGCGGATACTCCGGCTTCCACATCATCTCGCCGATGCGTCCGCGCAAGGATTCATCATCGGCCTGCGGCGCCCTGCCTGATTTCACGGCTTCCCTGGCTACCGCGAACGCAATGGCGGCGCTGATGCCGCGCAGTTCCGTCAATGGCGGATAAACGAGACCTTTCGCGATGTAATCGTCCGGCAGGTACTCGGCGAGAGTGCGCGCCGCAACGGCGAAACTCTCGTCGTCGAGCTGCCGCGCCTCGGCTGCCAGCGCGCCCAGGCCGACGCCCGGGAAAATATAGACGTTGTTTCCCTGCGCGATTTCGTACGTTTTGCCTTTATGTTCGACGGGGTCGAATGGACTCCCTGTCGCGATGACGGCGCGGCCGTCGGTCCACCTGATGATGTCTTCCGGCGTGGCCTCGGCATTGGCCGTCGGGTTCGAGATCGGCAGTACGATCGGCCGTTCGACGGCGTCGGCCATCGCCCGGATGACGGTTTCGGTGAAGATGCCGGGTTGGCCGGACGTGCCGAGGAGCACGCTCGGCTTCAGCGCCTTCACCACCTCTTCAAGATCGCGATCGCCATCCGGATCGATCCCTGCGGCTTCGATCTGCTCCCGCGTCCAGGCGAAGTCGCGCTTGTGCTCGTCGAGATCGGTGCCGGCCATGAGCATGCCGCTGGAGTCGAGCATGACGATGGCCTGACGCAGCGCGTCATCGTCCAGGCCCGCCTGGCGAAGTGTTTCGCGCCATTGCCGCGCAATGCCGGTTCCGGCGGCGCCCGCGCCGAGAATGACGACGCGCTGTTTTTCCAGCGGTTTGCCGATGACGCGGCATGCGCCCATGACGCCGGCGAGCGTGACGGCGGCAGTGCCCTCAATGTCGTCGTTGAAGGAGAGAATGCGTTCGCGGTAGCGGTCGAGCAGCCGAAAGGCATTCGACTTCTTGAAATCTTCCCACTGCAGGAGCGCGCGCGGAAAGCGCCTTTCAACAGCGCTGACGAATTCCTCGACCAGTTCGTCGTATTCCTTGCCACGCAGGCGCTTGTGCGGCCAGCCGACGTACAGTTCATCGTTGAGCAGTTCGTCGTTATCGGTGCCGACGTCGAGACAGATCGGCAGCGTCCGGCTAGGGTGAATGCCGGCCGCGACGCTGTACAGTGCCAGTTTCCCGATCGGGATGCCCATGCCGCCCGCGCCGAGGTCGCCGAGGCCGAGAATACGTTCGTTGTCAGTGACGACGATCAGCCGCACATCCTCGTACGGCGCGTTCCCGAGCACCTCGTCAATCCGTCCCTTGTGACCGGGGTGGATCCAGATGCCGCGCCCGCGTCG
>DASSBR010000050.1:0-29470 GCA_035698525.1 Gammaproteobacteria bacterium | reverse complement strand
TGAACTGCTTGGTCAGAAGCCCGCGGCCGCGAGCCATGGCATGCCAGTCGACGCGGCGGATTGGATCGCCTTCGCGCCAGGCGCGGAGGCCGGCAAAATCGTCATCGCCCTCCACATAAGCGCCCGCGGCAGCGTCAGCCGCGGCCGGCGCTCGCCCGGTTGCCGCGGGCGACTCCGCCGGGCGCGGCCAGGCGAGCCCCGCGATATCGTGCTCGATCCACACCCACGCGCGGAAAAGGCCCAGCGGAAACGTCGTCGACAGCGAAAATCGTTTCAGCGGCTGGCGGCCGCGGCGATGGGTGCGCTGCGAGATGCGCGTCATCACCCCGCGCCCGGCGGGTACGTCGACCGGCGTTGCGATGCCACCGATGGCGCCGCTGATGGAGAACCGGTGCTGGCCGCCGTGGTGCAGCAGAACCGGGAACTCGAGCCGTTCGCCGGCGAAAGCAGGCGATGCCGGCTGCACGTGAACGACGAGGCCGGCAAGGTTGTGCTGGCAGCGGTACAGCGCGGCGATGCCGATGCCCGCGAGCAGAAAGGTGAGTAGCAGTCCGAGGTTGTTGTTGTAATTGAGCGAGGCCAGCAGCATCGCGAAGACGCTCAACGCGTAGAGCAGGCCTTGAGCGGTGGGCAGAATGTAGATCCGCCGCCGATGCAGCGTGACCGGCGAAGGATCGACGCCTTGACGCCGTGCCGCCCAGCGGACCGCCCGTCGCCTCAGCCAGCGTCGCGCGAGGCTCACGGAATCGCGACAGACTCCAGGATGTCCCGCGCCGGGTCTCCAGAGCCGTCCGTGCTCGCGCCGGGCCGCCGGATCAGTCGGTGGCCGACGACACTTGGCAGGACCACCTGCAAGTCCTCCGGCACGGCAGCGTTGCGGCCGTCCATCAGCGCCCAGGCCTGCGCGGTCCACTTGAGGTGCAGCGCCGCGCGCGGCGACAGGCCATTGATGTAATGTCCGCTGACGCGGGTGAAGCGAATGACGTCCTGCGCGTAGTCGAGCCATGCCGGCGCCACGTGGACTCGCCGCGCCGCGGCTTGCAGGGTCAGAATGTCCGCCGGCGCGACTGCCGGCTCGAGCTTCCTGATCCGGTCGCGGGGATTGTCGCCGTCGAGCAGCGCGCGCTCGGCCGCACTGCCCGGGTAGCCGAGCGTCACGCACATCGGGAACCGATCGAGCTGCGATTCCGGCAGCGGGAATGTCCCCACCTGGTTTTGAGGGTTTTGCGTCGCGATCACGAAGAACGGCTCGGGCAACGTCCGGCTGACACCGTCCACGGTCACCTGGCCTTCTTCCATCGCTTCAAGCAGCGCGCTCTGGGTCTTTGGCGTCGCCCGGTTGACCTCGTCCGCCAGCAGCAGTTCGGTGAACAGTGGCCCGGCGCGAAAGTGGAATTTGCCGCTGTCGCGGTCGAATACCGGCGCACCGATGATGTCGGCCGGCAGCAGGTCGCTGGTGAACTGGATTCGCTGGAAGGAGAGGCCCAGGGCGCGCGCGAGTGCTTGCGCCAGCGTCGTCTTGCCGACGCCCGGGATGTCTTCGATCAGCAGGTTGCCGCCGGCCAGCAGACAGGCGAGCGCGAGGCGTATCTGCCGCTCCTTGCCCAGGACGACGCCATTGACGCCGGCCACGATCCGTTCCAGTCGCGCGGCCGCCAGCGGTGCTTCATCCGTGTTTTTTTCCCGCAGTGGATTGATTGCCATGTCGGTCCTTGTTGGAATAGTCTCTGTACCCATCATATTCGAGGCCGGCAAGAATGAGAATACGGACGTTGGCGGTGACGGTTGCCGTCGCCATACTGCTGACCGCGTGCGGCGATTCATCGCAAAACGAGCAGCGCCAGGCGTTGCTGTCGGCGCAAACCGGGTTCGGCAACCTTTCGGCGGCCAACGGCATGGCGGCCGCCTTTCAGAAATATGCTGCCGACGAAGTCACCTTTCTGCTGGACGGGCGTGCGCCCATCACGGGGCGCGCGGCCATTGTCCGGGCATTGAAGCAAAACGGTTCCGTCGACGTGACCTGGTCCACGGCGCAGGCTCGAGTCTCGGACGATGGCACGCTCGGCAGCACTTGGGGCAGCTACGTTGCCGGCGCGGGCCAGGATATCGGCTACGGCAAGTTCATGGCCGTGTGGCAAAAGCAGGGCGGCGACTGGCGCATCGCCGCCTTCGCGACGAACGAAAGCCCCGGTCCGGGGCTTTGATTACGGCATCTGGATGTTGCCACCGGCGGGGCCGAAACTGCCCTGTCCGGGCGTCACAATGGACGATGCCGCTTCCCGCCGCAGCTCGTTCAGTTTGTTCATTGTGTCTTCGACGGCGACTTTTGCGTGGTCGGCGAAATGACGCGCCGCCTGTTCGAGCGAATCCGCTTCAATTTCAAAAGTGATCGGCAGCGCACCCATCGGCGTCATCAACTGTGTCTGGCCTACGTAAAGCGTTTCGCGCGCGTTGTCGATTTCGCCGTCGCCCTTGACCGGCGTCAACTTCTGAATCGTGCCAACGTTGCGGTCGGTAAAGATTTCTTCGTGATAAAGCGCGCCCGGGTCCATCCCGAGTTCGGCCTGCCGTGGATCGTTGTCAGCCATAGTCAACCTTGTTGGAAAACGGGTAGCGCCAAGGGTAACAAAAGAGGCATCCCCTGGACGCGTAACCTGTATATAATAACACTATGCCAAAGCAGGAATTGACCGCTCGGCAGGCGGAAATCCTGGAGTTCATCCAGTCGGCCATCGAGACCGAATCGCTCCCGCCGACGCGGCAGGAAATTGCGCGCCACTTCGGCTTTCATTCGGCCAATGCCGCCGAGACCCATCTCCGCGCGCTGGCCCGCAAAGGCGTGATCGATCTCACCCCGGGCGCATCGCGCGGCATCCGGTTGATCGCGTCGGCGCGCGGGCTGCCACTGGTGGGCCGGGTCGCGGCGGGCAGCCCGATCCTCGCGGCGGAGCATATTGAAGGCGAGTATCGCCTAGACGGGGACTTGTTTTCGGCCCGGCCGCATTACCTGCTGCGGGTGCAGGGAATGAGCATGCGCGACGCGGGCATCCTCGAAGGCGACCTGCTTGCCGTCCGCCGCGAAGCCGACATCCGCAACGGCCAGATCGTCGTTGCGCGGCTGGATGATGAGGTGACGGTCAAGCGCTACCGGCAGCGCGGCAGCGACGTGTGGCTATTGCCGGAAAATCCCGACTACGAACCCATTCGGGTCGACATGCAGACGCAGTCGATTGCGATAGAGGGTCTCGTCGTGGGCGTGATCAGGAACGCGATGCCGTTATAGTCAGACCGTCGTCTGCTGTTCGGCCACGGCAGGCTGTTCGTCCTGGCGCAATTCCACGTGCATCTTCACCAGGTCGGCAATGGAATCCGCCGCCATCCGGGACATCATCTGGCCCCGATGCAACTCCACCGTCTTGACGCTGATATCCAGTTCCCGCGCAATTTCCTTGTTCGATTTGCCGGCGACCACACATTCGAGCACTTCGCGTTGACGCGGCGTCAGTGTCTCGTAATGGCTGCGGACCTTCGATACCTTGCGTTCCTGTTCGCGGCGGGCGAGCTCGTGGCGGATTGCTTTCTGAATCCGGTCCAGCAGCACTTCCTCACCGAACGGCTTGGTCAGAAATTCGTCTGCGCCGGTGCGCATCGCGCGTACCGCCGACGAAATGTCGCCGTGCGCGGAAATGAAGATAATCGGGATGCGATTGCCGGCAGCGACGAGCTTTTGCTGCAACTCGAGCCCGCTCATTCCCGGCATCCGGAGATCCACGAGCAGAACTCCGGGTCGCCGTGGATCCCAGCCGTCGAGAAAAGCCTGCCCCGAACTGTAGGTTTCGACGTTCAGCGAGACGGACGACAACAGCAACTCAAGCGAGTTCCTGACTGCTTCGTCGTCGTCGACCACATAAACGGTGACTTGATCCAATCTGTTTTCTTCCATTGCCTTATTGCCCTATGCTGCAAGTTGTGCGAGGCGCTGCCTTCCTTTGCGCTGATGACCGTTGTTGTTAATCGACGCTTGTGTAATTGTATGGTTTTCGCGCGATCATGCAATGATGAACGCTACATTTTTTACGATACATGGACACAAAATGCGAGCGGGACCGCAAAACCATGCCTTCTTCCGATGATTATGGGCGCCTGACAGACGAAACGGCATCGTCCTCCAACCTTGAAAATCAGCTGAAGGCGCTCCAGGACGACTTCAACAGCTTGTCGCGCAACCTCGCCGCGGCCGCGGTGTTTCTGGATTCGGAACGGCGGGTGCGCCGCTACACTGCTGGCGCGGCCGCGGTGATGGCGCTGTCCGAGGGCGATATCGGCCGTCCAATCGACGAAATTTCCGCCAGCGTCCCCGCCGTGGAGATGAAAGCCGATATCGCCGCCGCCCTCACCAAGGGCGTACCGCACGAAAGGGAAATCAAGTCCGACGACGGCCGCTGGTACCGACGGCGCATCAGCGCCGGTGGCGCCGGGGACGCGCCGGACGGCGTCGTCATCAGCTTCGTCGACGTGACCCATCAGCAAGAGCTCAACGCGACGCTCGATCGCCGCGTGCGCGAGCGGATGCGTACGCTTGAACTGCTGCGCAGAGTGGCAACGACGGTCAACAGTTCGCGTTCGGTGGATGCGGCTTTCCAGGAGGTGATCGACGCCGTCTGTGAATACCTCGGCTGGCCGATTGGCCATGCTTATGCGGTGCCGCCGGTTCACGACAGCCGTTTCGGACACATGGATATCTGGTCGCGCCGCGCGCAGCAGCATTACCCTGAACTGGTTACGGCCTGGCGCAGCAGCCAGCCGCGGCCGGGCGAAGGCCTGCTGGGCGTGGTGGCCATGCCGGAAAGCGCGGCCTGGGCCGAAGTGAATGAGCTGCAGGGTTTGCTGCGGCGCGCCGTGACGTTGCCGAACTTCAAGCCGGAACTGGCATTGATGATGCCGGTGCGCGTGGGCCGGCGAACGGTCGCGATGGTCGAGTTCTATCGGCCGTCCGGCGGCGCGCGCCACGAGGCGGTGTTGCCTCTGATCGACCAGATCGGCAGCGATCTCGGATACATTGTCGAGCGCCAGCAGCTTGAATTCCGGACCCTTCGCCAGCAGCGCGGCCTGTCGCAAATCACCCGTCTCGCTGTCATCGGCGAAATGGCCGGCAGTATCGCGCACCAGCTCAATCAGCCGTTGACGGCGATCCTCAATTACATCGCTGCGGCGCGCCGCGTTCTGGAACACGAGGCGCCGGAATCCACGCGCATGGTCAAGATCTGCGGGTCGATCGACGAGCAGGCGCATCGCGCGGCGGACTACATTTCGCATATGCGCGATTTTGCCCGGCGCCAGCAGCCGCGGCTCAAGTTGCTCGACGTTCACCAGCCGCTCGAGAGCGCGATCGCCCTGGTGATGCCGGCGGCGCGTACCGCCAGCATTGCCATGGAGACCGAATTCGACAGGCATATACCGTGGGCCTACGTCGACGCGATGCAACTGGAGCAGGTCTTCATCGGCTTGCTGATGAATGCGATCGAGGCGATGGAGGAGGTCGAAATCGGCGATCGCATCATCGAGGTCGAATCGCGGCGAATGGGCGACGACCGCATTCGCCTCACTATTCGCGATCACGGGCACGGTATCCCGGATGATCTTATTGAATACATCTTCGATCCGTTCTTCTCGACGCGGGAAGGAAGCATCGGCATGGGGTTGTCCGTCGGCCGTTCGATTATTGAAGCTTTTGGCGGTCGCATAGAGGCCGAAATCGTGGCGCCGCATGGCGTTCGTTTTCATGTCGATCTGCCGATCGAGCGGGAGGCCCAACGGCAAGGCGAGGAGGAGATCGAGATCTAATGCGCCTTCGACAAATGCACGCGGTTGCGGCCCAGCTTCTTCGCCTGGTACAGCGCCGCATCGGCGCGCAGCATCAAGTCTTCCAGCGTCCCCAGGCTCTCGATTCCCGTTGAAGCGATCCCAATGCTGATGGTGACGTTGATCGATCCCGCCTGGGTGTCGATCTGCGTATCCGCCACCGCGGCACGCACGCGCTCGGCGAGTTCCTGCAGCATCGGCTCCGAGCGGCCGGTGACGATCGCGACCAGTTCGTCGCCGCCGTAGCGGCCGACCTCGTCATAGGGGCGCAGTGCGCCTTCGATACGGCGGCAGACCGTTTTCAGTACCTGGTTGCCGGCCTGGTGACCGAGAGTGTCATTGATCTGTTTGAATTGGTCGATGTCGATGAACAGCAGTGTCAAGCTGTCATTTTCGCGTTCCGCCTGTTCGAGCCGGCGATGCAGCAGGTCGACGATGCCGGAATGGTTCCAGACGGTCGTCAGCGGGTCCACCAGCGCGCGCCGTTCGGCCTCGGCAAGTTGTCGCGACAATGCCCGGTTCCGTTTTTCCAGCGTCTGCCCGCGCAACTCGACGGCCAGGCACGAAGCGATGTGCGCCAGCAGGGGAATGTATTCGTCGCTGGTGTAGAAGGCGCGGGGCGCGCAGGCATAGAACACCCCCATCTTCTCCTCGGGCGGTCGGTAGATCGGGTACGTGGCGAAGAAGCGCATGTCGAAGTCGCGTACGAGCCGGCTCTCGCGCAGATGCACGTCCTCGTTGGCATCGATTACCACCGCGATGTCGTCCTCACGGCAGGTGTGCGTGAACAGCGCGTTCTCGAAGGCGGGCGGCAGTGTGCCGGGCCCGACGATCTGGCGATGCACGTTATCGTCCGCGTCGAGCCACATCGCTCCCGCGTACGCGGCATTGAGCGCCTCGCGTGCGAGCGCAAGCGTCTTGAGTTGCGGCGTAAGTCCGGGTGCTGCTGATATATTCTGAATCCTTTCTCCTTTCAGCGCCGGCAAAGAGGCACCGGGTAGCGCGGAGGTCGCGGCCGCGCGCAGTCCGATCCCATCCAGATTACGCTGCGGTTGCATTTATCCGCGTTCCTTGGTGGTCGCGGCGTTTGACGGGCTGGACGCCGACGCCGAATGCAGAAAGAACGGTGACGACACGCGCGTTTGGCGCTTGCCGGGGAAGAGGCACAATTCGGCCGTTCGGCGTTTCCCGTCATTCGGCTTCCGATTGACGGCCCGCGGAGAAATGTAAAGACACACTTCGCCGCTGCGCTGCCGTGTCGCGAATACGCGTGCGCCCGTCAGGCCGGTGGCGCGCATCAAGGCACGCAGCCGCCGAATGAGATTCTGGCTGGGGTAGCGCGCGAGTTCCTGTCGGTCCAGTTTCACTTTGTACCAGGTCATTTTGTCGAACCTCCGTTTTCGTTCACTGCGCCGCAGGTAGCGGCCACCGCTGGCGTTGTAACTTAAGGCTAGGGCAACGCACGCGGCGGGAACATTCGGTCGAACCCTCGGCTGCGCTGGGGGCAGCCCGCTCGAAGGAGTGATCCATTGTTGTTATCGTTTGCGTGACAGTCAGGCGCTGCGGGAAGGCGATCGCCGAAACCGTGGGTTCATCCGAGAGATCGCCCACGATGTCACATATGATGGGTACAGAGTATTCCATGCGCGTTGTTTGCCAAATCCGGGTGATTACCGAGCGTGAACCGGAACAACCCTATGTTTTTATGAATAAAATTCGCCCCGGCTGTGTTATCCTTCGCCGTTCCTGAACATCCATTTCAGAAAGCCCTCCGATGGCAGTGAAGCACATCTACAAGGTCATTTTTTTGAACCAGGGCAAGGTTTATGAAATCTATGCCCGAAGCGTGACGCAGGGCACGCTTTTCGGCTTTGTCGAGGTCGAAAAGCTGAGTTTCGGCGAGCGCTCGTCGGTCGTCGTGGACCCCGGGGAAGAGCGACTGAAGACGGAGTTCGATGGCGTGCGGCGCACCTACATCCCGCTGCACGCGATCGTGCGTATCGACGAGGTCGAAAAACAGGGGGTCGCCAAGGTCTCGGACGCCGACGGCGGCAACGTCATGCCGTTTCCCTACGCGGCTCAGGGGCCAAACAAGCCGAACCCATCGTGAGAAACGGAGCGTGAGGTTTGCTTCGCTGGGGAGCGGCAGCCGCGGCAACGGCACGCTGATCGAGGCGGATGGCGCCTGCCTGCTCGTCGACTGTGGCTTCTCCGTGAGCGAGACCGAACAACGGCTCGCGCGGCTTGGCCGCTCGGCGAGTGACATTGACGCGATTCTCGTCACCCACGAGCATGCGGATCACGTGCGCGGCGTTGCGCGCCTGGCCGCACGTTACGGGATTTCGGTGCGCGCAACCGCCGGCACGCTGGGCGCATGCGGGCGTTACCAAATCGAACATGCCGAAGCTTTTAGCGCGCACGAAGGCTTTTCGATCGGCGGCCTTGAAGTGACTCCGATCGCTGTGCCGCACGACGCGCGCGAGCCGACGCAGTTTGTTTTCAGTGATGGCAACCGGCGCTTGGGCCTGTTAACGGATGCCGGCCATATCACCGCCCACATCATGCGTTCGCTTGCCTTGTGCGACGCGCTGATTCTCGAATGCAATCACGATGAAGCGATGCTCGCCCGCGGGCCGTACCCGCCGAGCGTGAAACGCCGCGTCGGCGGTCTGCTCGGCCATCTCAGCAACAATCAGGCAGCGGCGTTGCTTCAGGACATCGACATTTCACGCCTGCAGCATCTCGTCGCGGCGCACCTCAGCGAGCAGAACAACACGGTCGTGCAAGCGCGCGCAGCGCTGGCGGGGGCCGTCGGATGCGAGCCGGATTGGATTGGTGTCGCCGATCAGGAAGGCGGGCTGGATTGGCGGGAACTGAGATAGTCGGCAGGCGCTTTTATTTGTCCCGCTGCACGATATAAGCAGCCATCCATCGCAATGCATCGGCCGCTTCGCCGAACGGCTCCAGTTCCGCCAGCGCGGCCGAATATAGTTCGTCCGCGTGCTTCTTCGCCGCGTCCAGTCCCATCAGCGCCGGATAAGTCGATTTGTCGTGCGCGATGTCGGCGCCCTGCGTTTTGCCTAGCACGACGGTGTCGCCTTCCACATCCAGTACATCGTCGCGAATCTGGAAGGCGAGGCCGACATTGCCGGCGAAGCGGTCCAGGCGCGACCGCCGCGCATCGTCCGCTTCCAGCGCGACGTCGCAGGCCATCACGACGGCGGCGCGAATGAGACAACCGGTCTTGTGGCGGTGCAGGGATTCCAGTTCCGTCAGCGGAATCGTCCTGCCTTCAGCGGCGAGATCCATCGCCTGGCCGCCGGTCATACCCTCCGAGCCCGTGGCTTCGGCCAGGGTGCGCAGCGCGCGGAGCCTGCCGGCGGCGCTGCCGATTGTGCCGCGCGCCAGCACTGTGAAGGCCAGCGTCTGCAAGGCATCGCCGGCGAGGATGGCGGTGGCGACGCCGAAGGCCTTGTGCGTGGTCGGCCGCCCGCGCCGGAGGGCGTCGTCGTCCATCGCCGGCAGATCGTCGTGAACCAGCGAAAAGGCGTGGATCAACTCGACTGCGCAGGCGGCGTCGTCGAGCTCGTCCGGATCCATGCCGAGCGCTTCGCCGGCGGCGTAGCACAACAACGGGCGGATACGTTTGCCGCTACCCAGCGCGGCGTAGCGCATCGCTTGGTGCAACAAGGCAGGCTCCGTTTCCGCCGCCGGCAGGCGCGCATCGAGCGCCGCCTCGATCCGGCGCACGTAATCGACGCTGCGTTTGTTGAATGACTTCATGGCCGCGAAGCGTAGCGGCAAGCGGGTAGCCGGCGCAACCGGCGGTCTCGGGGTTAGCCCGATTAGTATCCACCCCCTTGATTTTGCTATATTTGGGGTTCGGTGCTGCACGCGGCGCGTGCGGCTATGCCGCTATGGAGCAAGGAAGCGCCGTAGTTGACGGGCCAGGGCAGGCCGACGCATAGCTCCGGAACGGCTAGCTGCGACGCAGTCAAAACAACGATGGATGGAGCCAACGCCAATGAAAAATTCCGCCGACGTTGCCGACTCTGGACTCGACCCGGAAGGCTATCAGGACGAGATTCTGCTGCACGTATCGCGGACTTTCGCGCTGACAATTCCGCAGCTTCCGGACGACTTGCGCCGGGTGGTGACCAACGCCTACCTGCTGTGCCGCATTGCCGACACTGTTGAAGACGAGTCGGCGCTGACGGCGGCACAGAAAAAGTATTTCCACGATTTGCTCGTGCGCGTCATCGAAGGGGAAGCCGACGCCGCAACGTTCGCCGTGGAGCTGAAGCCGCTGCTGACGACGGACGCGCTCGATGCCGAAAAGGACCTCATCGCGAACACGGGCGCGATCATTCGCGTCACGCGGACCTTCAACGCCAATCAGCGCAATTCGCTAAGCCGCTGCCTGACGATCATGTGCGACGGCATGCCCCGATTCGAACGCAACGCGAGTATCGAGGGCCTGCCCGATCTGCGCGCGCTGGACCGCTACTGCTATTACGTTGCGGGCGTTGTGGGGGAGATGCTCACCGAGTTGTTCTGCGATCACTCCGATGCCATCGCCCGCAATCGGGATTCGATGGTCAGGCTTGGCGTTTCCTTCGGCCAGGCCCTGCAGATGACCAACATCCTCAAGGATTTCTGGGAGGATCGCGACCGGGGCGTCTGCTGGCTGCCGCGCGATGTGTTCAAGCGGGCGGGTGTGGATCTCGGCGAAGTCTGCCGTGACTGCTATCAGCCGGGCTTTGGCCGGGCCTATGCGAGCCTGATCAGCGTCGCCCACAGCCATTTGCGCAATGCCTTTGAGTACACGCTCCTGATTCCGGAAGAGGAAGTGGGTATTCGGCGCTTTTGCCTGATTGCGCTCGGACTCGCGGTGCGCACCTTGCAATCCATCCACGATCATCCGGATTTCAAATCCGAACCTGAAGTCAAAATTTCGCGGCGCGCGGTGAAGAAAACCGTCGTCGTCACACGCCTTTTCCCCACCTACGATCGCGTGTTGCGTAGCTGGTTTGATCGCCTTTCCAAGGATCTGCCGTTGCAACCGATAGCGGCCGACTGGTCGCCGGAGGTCCTGCACGGAGGACAGCCCGCGGCGCCATTGGCGCCGGCCGCGCAATCCGTTCAACGGTAGCCGCCATGTATGACACCGCACAAGGAAGCAAGGCGGCCGCTCCCAACAGCATCGCAGCCGACCGGCTCGGCGCGGCTATCGACGCCGCCCGTGAGGCCATTCTCGGGCGCCAGCATCCGGATGGTTACTGGTGCTATGAACTGGAAGCCGATTGCACCATCCCCGCCGAATACATTCTGATGCTGCGCTATCTGGGCGAGCGCGAACCGGAACTGGAAGCGAAGCTCGCGGTCTATCTGCGTCGCTGCCAGCTTGGCGACGGCGGCTGGCCGTTGTATAGCGGCGGCGACATCGATATCAGTTGCAGCGTCAAATCTTATTACGCGCTGAAAATGGTCGGCGACGATCCCGAAGCGCCGCATATGCGCCGCGCGCGCGAGGCCATTCTGGAACGTGGCGGCGCAGCGCGGGCGAATGTTTTTACCCGAATTGCGCTTGCCATGTTCGGCGAATTGCCGTGGCGCGGCGTACCGTTTATCCCGATCGAATTCGTGCTGCTGCCGCGCTGGTTTCCGTTTCACCTGCTGAAGGTGTCGTACTGGTCCCGGACGGTGATGACGCCGCTCGCGGTCCTGTGCACCCTGAAGGCGCGCGCCGTGAACCAGGACGATGTCCACGTTCGCGAATTGTTCACCACGCCGCCGGAAGACGAGAAGCACTACTTCCCGGTGCGGTCCGCGCTCGGCCGCGCCCTTCTCGTGCTCGACAGGATCGGCCGCGCGATCGTCGAGCCGCTGATCCCGAAGCCGTTGCGCCGTCATGCGCTCAAGCGGGCCGAGGAGTGGATCGTTCCGCGCCTCAATGGCGACGGCGGTCTGGGCGCCATTTTTCCGGCGATCGTCAATGCGTACGAAGCGCTGCTGTTGCTCGGCTACCCGCCGGATCATCCGCACCAGCGTGCCACCCGCAAGGCGATTCGCGATCTGCTCATCATTCGCGACGACGAGGCCTATTGCCAGCCCTGTGTCTCGCCGGTCTGGGATACCGGCCTGACGACGCTGGCGTTGCAGGAAGATCTGCGCGGCCAACCGCTGCCGGCCGTCTCGGATGCGCTGGAGTGGCTGCGCGGCAAGCAGGTGCTCGATGCCCCGGGCGACTGGCGCGAGACGCATCCGGACCTGCCGGGCGGCGGCTGGGCTTTCCAGTTTCGCAACGATGCCTATCCCGACCTGGACGACACCGCGGTAGTCGCCTGGAGCATGCATCAGTCTCCGGATCGCGGCCGTTACGCGGAATCCATTCGCCGCGCCGCGGACTGGCTCGCCGGCATGCAGTCGCGCAACGGCGGCTTCGCGGCGTTCGATTCCGATAACGACTACCAGTATCTCAACGAAATTCCGTTCGCCGATCATGGCGCGTTGCTCGACCCGCCAACCAGCGACGTCAGCGGCCGCGTGCTGACTTTGCTGGCGCAGCTCGATCGGCCCGAAGACAGCATCGTGCGCGAGCGCGTCATGGCATTTCTGCGCCGCGAACAGCTCGACAATGGTGCGTGGTTCGGGCGCTGGGGCACGAATTACATCTACGGAACCTGGTCCGTGCTGATGGCGCTGGAAGCAGCCGGCATCAGCCCGGAGGCGCCCGAAATCCGCCGCGCGGTAAGCTGGCTGAAGCGTTGCCAGCGGGACGACGGCAGTTGGGGCGAAACCAACGACACCTACTTTGAGCCCGAATGGGCGGGGGAGGGTAAGCGCGGCAGCGCGGCGCAGACGGCTTGGGCGCTTCTGGGCCTGATCGCGAGCGGCGAGGCGGCAAGCCGCGAAGCGGCCCGGGGCGTCGATTACCTGCTGCGCACCCAATGCGACGGCGGCTGGATCGATCCGGGCTTTAACGCGCCTGGATTCCCGCGCGTCTTTTATCTCAAGTACCACGGTTACAGCCATTACTTTCCGTACTGGGCGCTCGCGCGGTATCGGAACGCAATGGCGGATTCGTAGTCCCGGCCTTGGCCATTCCCGAAGCCGGCTGGAAACCCGGCATCGTAGTGGCGCTGCCGGCCGAGGCGAAAACGCTTCGCGCATATCGTGAGTTCGTCACCCTTTCCGGCATCGGCCCGCGACGCGCGACCGCGGCGGCGGAACGACTGATTGCGCAAGGTGTGAGTGCGCTACTGAGTTGGGGCATTGCGGGGGGCCTGTCGGCCGCGCTCAGGCCCGGCGATATCGTGCTCCCCGATTTCATTTGCACGCCTGAAGAACCCGCGGGACTGCCCGTCGACGCGCGCTGGCGGCGTTGCATTGCCGACGCACTGACTACATCTCTGAATCCCGGCAAGCTCTGGTCGAGCCGGTTGCCCGTCGCGTCGGTCGACGACAAGCGCGCGCTGTGCACCGACGGGATGGTTGCCGTCGACATGGAAAGCGGCGCAATCGCGGCAGTCGCTGCCCGTGCGGGCGTGCCTTTCGTCGCCGTCAAGGCGGTATGCGATCCAGCCGACAGAATGCTGCCCCCGGCAGTCGTCGGGCTGCTCGACGCCGAAGGCCGTCTCACAACGCGCGGGGCGGCCGGCTTGTTGCGCGGCGGTCTCCCAGCGTGGCGCGCCGCGAATGCGTTGCGGCGCGATTTTGGGGCCGCACGCCACGCGCTCGTTGCCGCCGCCGAGGCGCTGCCGGTTATACTGCAGCATCCCGACGTAACAAAAGACACTGTCTCATGACGGACACGGTACTTGTTACCGGCGCGACCGGCTTCGTCGGATCGGCTGTTGCGCGCCAACTGCTGGAGGCCGGCTTCAGGGTGCGCGCGCTGGTGCGGCAAACCAGCCGGCTCGACAACCTTCGCGGACTGGATATCGAAACGGTCGTCGGTGACCTGCGCGACCCGGATTCGCTCGCCGCTGCCCTGAACGGTTGCCAGGGATTGTTTCATGTCGCCGCCGATTACCGGCTGTGGGCGCGGCGGCCCAGCGAGATTTATGCCAGCAATCTTCGCGGCAGCCGCAACGCCATCCTCGCCGGCATTCGCGCCGGCGTCGAACGCATCGTGTACACCAGCAGTGTCGCCACCCTGGGCCTGCGCAGCGACGGTTTGCCGGGCGACGAGGACACGCCGGTGAGCGCGGCCAATATGATCGGCCACTACAAGCGCTCGAAGTTTCTCGCCGAACAGAAGGTTCGCAAGCTGGCGGCCAAGGAGAAAATCGACGTCATCATCGTCAATCCCTCGGCGCCGGTTGGACCGCGCGACATCAAGCCGACGCCCACGGGGCGCCTGATTCTCGACTCGGCCCGCGGCAGAATGCCGGCGTACGTCGACACCGGCCTGAATGTCGTGCATGTGGACGATGTTGCCGCGGGGCATCTGCTGGCATATGAGCGCGGCGCGGCCGGCCGGCGCTATATTCTCGGCGGCGAAAACATGACCCTGCAGCAGATCATCGCCGCCGCCGCGGCCGTGACTGGCGCGAGAAGGCCGTTCATGCGCCTGCCGCACAATGCTGTAATGCCGTTCGCATACCTGGCCGAGGCTACGGCACAGGTTACAGGCCGCACGCCGACGTTAACCGTTGCTGGCGCCAAACTCGCCAAGAAGAAGATGTTTTTTTCTCACGACCGCGCCACCCGCGAGCTGGGTTATCGGCCACGGCCGGCGAGCGAGGCATTCGCGGACGCAGTCGACTGGTTTCAGAGGAATGGCTATTGTTGAGAATGCAAGCCACCGCCCAGGCGCAACCTAACATCGCGCTGATCAAGTATTGGGGTAAACGCGATCTCGATCTGAATGTGCCCGCCGCGGGATCGTTGTCGGTGACGCTCGACTCCCTTTGGACGCGCACGCGAGTGGCTTTCGATCCTGGCCTCGATTGCGACGAACTCGTTCTGAACGGCGCGAGCAATGTCGGCGAGACGGCACGTGTTTCAACCGTTCTTGACCTGTTGCGTCGCCGCGCTGACACCGGCTGCCGGGCCCGCATAGATAGCCGCAACAACTTTCCGACCGGCGCGGGCCTCGCGTCATCGGCCTCCGGCTTCGCCGCGCTCGTACGCGCGGCGGCCGCGGCGCTGGAACTGGACCTCGACGAGCGCGAGCTTTCAATTATGGCGCGACGCGGTTCCGGCTCGGCGGCGCGCTCCATTTTTGGCGGCTTCGTCGAAATGGCCACGGGCATTCGCGACGATGGCGAGGATGCCTTCGCGCGGCCGCTCCTGTCGCCCGCCGAATGGCCGTTGACGGTAGTGGTCGCGATTACTTCGCGGCACGCCAAGAGCATCGGTTCCACCGCGGGCATGGAGTTGTCGCGACGGACGTCGCCGTACTACGGTGAATGGCTCAGGACGACAGCCGATGATCTTGTCGAGGCGCGCGAGGCCGTCGCAGCGCACAATTTCGAGCGGCTGGCGGAACTGGCGGAGCATAGCTGCCTCAAGATGCACGCGCTGATGCTGGCGACGCGACCGGCGCTGTTGTACTGGTCCGGCGCAACCGTCGAAGGCCTCCACTGCGTGCGGACCCTGCGCCAGCGAGACGGGCTCGGCGCATTTTTTACCGTCGACGCCGGACCGCAGGTCAAGGCGATTTGCCTGCCCGGCGATGCCGCCCGCGTCGCCGCCGCCCTGGCCGACGTGCCGGGCGTCGAAACCGTCATGACCAGCGCACTCGGCGAGGGTGCGCGCGTGATCGACGAAAGAGAAACCATTCAGGGGTGACCAGCCGTTGCGAGTCGTAAGTTCCGCTCCTGGCAAGCTGGTGTTGCTGGGCGAGTATGCCGTGCTCGAAGGCGCGCCGGCGGTGGTCATGGCGGTCAATCGCCGCGCGCATGTAACGCTGATCGAACAGGCTTCCGGGAGCTATGCGGTTGATGCGCGCAGCCTCGGTATCCGCGATGCCCGCGGCCGGCTGGCGGGGGGGCGTCTGGAATGGGAGAGCGTTGAACCCGGCGATGCGGCGAAACTCCAACTCGCCGGCGCGGTGATCGCCGCTTCCGCGCCAGAGGGCGTGGGTTTTCGTGCCAGCCTCGATACCGATGAATTTTTCCACGAGACCGGCCGCGTCAAGCTGGGTCTCGGTTCGAGTGCCGCGTTGACCGTCGCGTTATCCGGTGCGCTCCATGCGCTCCGCGGCAGCGAACCGCCGGCCGTCGATCGCCTGATCGCGATGCACCGCACAATGCAGGGCGGTCGCGGCAGTGGTGTCGACATCGCCGCAAGTCGTACTGGCGGAACCCTCGTCTATCGCATCGCCGACGATGTGCCGCACGTCGAGGACCTGGAATGGCCTGCGACGCTGCATGTCGGCTGCGTCTGGTCCGGAAAATCCGCTTCCACCGGCGATTTCCTGCGCCGGATCGGCGAATGGCGCGAGGGCGCGCCGGCACAGTACGCAAAGGCGATGGATGAGTTGAAATCGTGCGCCAGTGCCGGCGCGATGGCCGCTCAATGCGGCGATGCCGATACGACGGTCGAGGCGGCCGCGGCCTACGCCGAATGCCTGGCCGAATTCGGCCGCGCGAGCGGCGCAAACATAATCAGCGCAGAACACGTTAAAATAGGCGAGGTAGCCGCACAAAGCGGTCTTGTCTATAAAACTTGCGGCGCCGGCGGCGGTGACATCGGCATCGCGTTGACGACCGATCCCGATCGCCTGTCCGACTTCCGCGCGCGCATCGAACAAACGGCCTTCCAGTGGCTGGATCTGACGGCGGACGCGCGTGGACTCGTAGCAGGCTCGTCGTAACAAGGAGTTCATGATGGACCAATCACGGATGCCCGGATTTTACAAATTGTCTGTGCCGGAACGCGTGCGGCTGGTCCGTGAGCGCGGGCTGCTGTCCAGGGAGGATTACCAGGCGCTGGTCAGCGGTGAACACACGCTGAACATTCAGCGCGCCGACAAGATGATCGAAAACGTGATCGGCGTCATGGGTCTGCCGGTCGGCCTGGGTCTCAATTTTCTGATCAACGGCAAGGACTATGTCGTGCCGCTGGTGGTCGAGGAACCCTCGATCGTCGCCGCGCTGAGTTCCGCCGCGAAGCTGATGCGCGGCGCGGGCGGCTTCAGCACCGAAAGCACGGAACCGATTTTGATCGGGCAGATTCAGGTGGTCGACATAGCGCATTCGACCAAGGCGCAGACGGCACTGTTGCAGCGCAAGGACGAGATTATCAATCTCGCCAACAGCCTGCATCCGAACATGGTCGCGCGCGGCGGCGGCGCGCAGGACGTCGAGGTGATGATTCACCGCTCGCCGGACGGCAGCCGCGACATGGTCGTGCTGCACCTGTTGGTGAACACCTGCGACGCCATGGGCGCGAACCTCGTCAACACGATGTGCGAGGGCGTAGCGCCGCTGGTCGAGGCGATCACGGGCGGCAAGGTTTTCCTGCGTATATTGTCGAATCTCACCGACCGCGCGCTCGTCTGGGCGAAGGCGGTCATTCCGGTAAAGCACCTGGCCGGCAAGGGTTTCGACGGCGAGGAGGTGCGCGACGGCATTATTCTTGCCAACGATCTCGCCATTGTCGATCCGTATCGCGCCGCAACGCACAACAAGGGCGTCATGAACGGCGTCGATGCGGTGGCGCTCGCGACCGGGAACGACTGGCGCGCGCTCGAAGCCGCGGCACACGCCTACGCCGCGCGCGGCAAGTCCTATACATCGCTGACGCGCTGGTACAAGAACGAAAACGGCGACCTGGTGGGCAGCATCGAATTGCCAATGAAGGTCGGCACGGTCGGCGGGCCGCTGCAATCGAATCCGACCGTCGCGGTCAATCATCGTCTGCTGGGCGCGAAGTCGGCGCGTGAGCTGGCCGAAGTCATGGGCGCGGTCGGGCTCGCGCAGAATTTCTCGGCGTTGCGGGCGCTGGTGACGTCGGGCATTCAGGAAGGTCACATGACGCTGCACGCGCGCAGCGTGGCGATGGCGGCGGGTGCGACCGCCGACGTGTTCGACGAGGTCGTCGACAGGCTGCTGGCATCGGGCGAGATCAAAATCTGGAAAGCCGAGGCACTGATCGCCGAGTTGCGCGAGCAGTCGCGGCCGAAGTCGGCGCCGGTGAAGAAGAAGGCGAACGCGAAGACCGGCACGGCCAGCGAGGAAGAATACGCGGCTGGACACGGCAAGGTGATTCTGCTCGGCGAGCACGCAGTGGTCTACAACCGGCACGCTATCGCAGCGCCGGTGCCGCTCGCCATTCGCGCGCGGGTCGAGGATTCCGGCGAAGGTACGACCTTCATGATTCCCCGCTGGGGCATCGAGCAACGCCTCAACCGCGGCGTCGAGCACCCGGGCTCGTTCCTGCAGTCACTCGGCATGATTCTGGAGAAATTCGGCATCGGCGACCGGCCGCTGCGCATTCAGGTTTATCCGAATGTGCCGCGCGCGATGGGCCTGGGTGGCTCGGCCGCGCTCGCGGTCGCGGTGATTCGCGCGCTCGACCGGCACTGCAGGCTGAACCTGTCCGACGACGATATCTGCCAGTTGTCCTACGAATGCGAGAAGGTGGCGCACGGCACGCCGTCGGGCATTGACAACACGGTCGCTACTTATGGCCGGACGCTGCTGTACCGGCGCGGCGAGCCGCCGCTGGTCAAGCCGCTCAAGCTCAACGAGCCGCTGCCGCTGGTGATCGGGCTTTCCGGCGTTGAAAGCCTGACGGCGAAGATGGTGGCGCGGGTGCGCCGCGCGTGGGAGCGCAACAAGACGCTGTACGAGCGTATCTTCGACGATATCGATGCGCTGACGCTGCAGGGCATGGCCGCCATCGAAGCGCACGACCTGGAGCAACTTGGCGAGTTGATGAATATTTGCCAGGGTCAGTTGAATGCCTTGCAGGTGTCGAGCTGGGAGATCGAGGAACTGATCCAGGTTGCGCGTGACAACGGCGCGGTGGGTGCGAAGCTCACTGGCGGAGGCGGCGGCGGATCGATGATCGCCTTGTGCCCCGACGACCGTGAGCGCGTCGTTCGTGCGATCCGGAACGCCGGTTATCAGGCAATGGAGGTAGAGCTTGGATAGAGCGGTCAGAGATACGGTTGTCTCGTTCGATTCGGAGCAGTTGATCCTCGTCGACTCCGACGACCGGGAGATCGGGTACAAGAGCAAGGCCGCATGCCACGACGGCGGCGGCATATTGCATCGCGCGTTTTCGTTGTTCGTTTTCAACGAGCGCGGCGAATTGCTGTTGCAGCAGCGCGGACGCGGCAAACGCTTGTGGCCGGGCTACTGGGCGAACAGTTGCTGCAGCCATCCGCGCCGCGGGGAAACGATGGACGAAGCGACGCTCCGCCGCCTGCATCAGGAGCTGGGTTTCGAATGCCCGCTGGACTTTGTCTTCAAGTTCGAATACCACGCGGACTTCGGCGCGCTCGGCGCGGAACACGAGTTGTGCTGGGTTTACCTGGGCGTCGCGCCCGCGGATGCGGTGCATGCCAACGCCAATGAAATTGAAGCCACGCGTTTCGTTTCGCCGGCGGAACTGGACCGCGAGATCGCCCACTCGCCGGATCAATTCACCCCGTGGCTGAAGCTCGAATGGCAGCGTTTGCGCAGTGAATTCGCGGGCAGGCTGCCGCGTGCTCAAGCAGAGGGTTGAGCGCTTGAAGTAAACGCGGTCGTTTGACTCCGGGCCCCGCCACGCCTACTCTAGCAAGAGCGAATTTCCGGCCATGGAATGCGCCGGGAAAAGAACATCGAATTAAGGAGGATGTCATGGGTATACCCCTCGTCCAGCAATATCGCGTCGCCCGCTACGTTCTGACACAGAAACTGAAGGGCAACAAGCGATATCCGCTGACCTTGATGCTGGAGCCGCTGTTCCAGTGCAACCTGGCCTGCCCCGGCTGCGGCAAAATCGATTACGAGGACGATATTCTCAAGAAACGCATGAGCGTCGAGGATGCGCTCAACGCGGTGGACGAGTGCGGCGCACCCATGGTGTCGATTCCCGGCGGGGAGCCGCTGATTCACAAGGAAATTGTCGACATTGTCGAGGGCATCACCGCGCGCAAGAAGTTCGTGTACCTGTGCACCAATGCCATCCTGCTGAAGCAGAAACTGCACTTGTTCAAGCCGTCGCCGTACCTGACCTTTTCGGTGCATCTCGACGGCGATCGCGAGCGTCACGATCATTCGGTCGATCGTGAGGGCATTTTTGACAAGGCCACCGAAGCGATTTCCGCGGCGCTGGAAAAAGGCTTTCGCGTCACCATCAACTGCACGCTTTTCGATGGCGAAGATCCGAAACGCGTTGCGGACTTTTTTGATTACGTAACCGATCTGGGCATTGAAGGCATCATGATTTCGCCCGGTTACAGCTATCAGCATGCCCCGAAACAGGACGCGTTCCTGCCGCGCAGCAAGAGCAAGGAATTGTTCCGGGAGATATTCAGGCATGGCAGGAATCGCGGCGTTAAATGGCCGTTCAACCAGTCCGGCCTGTTTCTCGATTTTCTCGCCGGCAACCAGTCGTATCAGTGCACGCCGTGGTCGATGCCTTGCTACAACATTTTCGGTTGGCAGAAGCCGTGCTACCTGCTTGTCGATGAAGGCTACGTGTCGACATTCAAGCAGTTGATCGAGGAAACCGACTGGGACAGATACGGCTTCGGCAAGAATCCCAAGTGCGATAATTGCATGGCGCATTGCGGCTACGAAGGGACGGCGGTCGACGACACGTTCGCGCATCCCTTCAAGGCGCTCATGGCGTCGCTGCGCGGTCCGCGAACTGAAGGACAGATGGCACCGGAACTGCCGATTCTTTATGGCAACCGGGCGGAAGCAGTGACCGCCGGCAGCGAGGTGCGGGTATCTGTTGACGAGATCGGTCGGCGATAGCTGACACCGATGGCACCCGTTGCGACGGCGCTGACCGCCGTTTCCGCATTCATCTGGTGGGGTATTCTGGTTGCCCCGTGGCGGCCGTGGAGCACGCGCGAAACGCTTGCGGCGAAACCCCGCAACGAAGCAGCGCTTGACGACGTCACTGTACTGATTCCCGCGCGTGACGAGGAAGATGTGCTGCCGCAGACGCTTGCGGCGCTGCGGAATCAAAGCGCGACCCTGCGCATCATTGTTATCGACGACCAGTCCAGCGACGCCACCGCGACGGTGGCGCGCGCAGCCGGCGCCGAGGTGATCTCCACTTCGCCGCTGCCGGACGACTGGACGGGTAAGTTGTGGGCGCTGGAACACGGGCGCAAACAGGCGCGCACGCGCTGGCTTTTGCTGCTTGACGCGGATATCGAACTGCGACGCGGCGTGCTGCCCGCGCTCAGGCAGCGTGCGCTGGACCGCAATCGTCAGCTTGTATCGGTGATGGCCAGTCTGCGCATGGAAAGCCTTGCCGAGCGCCTGTTGATGCCGGCGTTCATCTATTTCTTCAAGCTGCTATACCCGTTTGCGCTGTCCAATTCGCGCAGTCGCTGGGTGGCCGCCGCCGCCGGCGGGTGCGTGTTCATTGAGGCGCGCGTGTTGAAGGAAATGGGCGGCTTCGGCGCAATTCGCGGTGCTGTCATCGACGATTGCGCGCTGGCACGCGCGGCCAAGGCCTATGGCTACCGGACCTGGATCGGGTTGTCCCACGACGTCGTCAGCCGGCGCGAGTATCGCTCGCTGGGCCCGATCTGGGAGATGGTGACGCGCACCGCATTTACGCAGCTTCATTATTCGGCACTGCTGCTCGGCTTGTGTACGATCGCGCTGGTGCTCGCCTGCTGGATGCCTGTCGTCGGCCTCTTCTGGTCCACGAGCCGCTGGATTGCAGTGGCGGCGTGGGTGGCGATGGCGGCATCCTACGCGTCGATCCTGCGCTTCTACAGGCGCGTGCCTTTGTGGTGGCTGGCCATGCCGATGATCGGCACGCTGTACCTGGCGATGTCGTGGCATTCGGCATGGCAGTACTGGCGGGGCATTCGGTCGCGCTGGAAAAATCGCGATTACAATCGTCAGACCGCCTGACATCGAACATAACAACCAGACAAAAAGCCGCGGCGGGCAAGGAGGAATGAATGGTCCGCGACAAGTCGACGTTGAACCTCATTCTTTCGGCGCTGTCGACGGGTGGCTTCGTTCGGCACACGCATACGCCGCCTGGCCGGAGGGGCGCGCGGCGCACCGACCGGCCCGCGGCCGCACGCTCATTCGCCTATGAACGTGCGCCGATCGATTACAAGAACCGCGTGCTGACGAAGCTCGAGACCCGCGACCATATTGTCCGCTACGTCCGTTTCCCTTCTGCCGGACTCACGCGCCAACCGAACGGCCTCGTCACGGCACGCTACTGGCACAGCAAGCGCCCCGGTCGAAAAAGAACGATCATCGTGCTGCCGATATTCGGCAGCTACACCTATCCCACCGAGGCGATGGTGCGGGCGCTGCGGCATCACTACGGCGGCGAATGCCACATCGTTCAAATCATGGCGGAGAACTACCTGCTCGACTGGTTCGGGTTGGCGGCGGTGGAGACGTACGAGGCGCTCCTGGCGAAGGCCGATGAAATGGCCGAATGCATGCGCGTTGCGGTAATCGACCTCAAGCGATGCGTCGACTGGGCCCTCGACCGGGACGAAGTCGACGATGACCGTATCGGCCTGATCGGCTTCAGCATGGGCGCTTTCCTGGCCGCGCTCACGCTCGGCGTCGAGCCGCGCATTCGCGCCGGTGCCGTCGTTCTGGGCGGTGCGCATCCTGCCGACATCATCGCGAGTTGCGGCGGCAAGCCGGGCATGGCGAAGCTCGCGGTGATGGAGCGGCTGGGTCTCAGCTGGGAGGAGTATTACCGGATTCTGGAAGAAGCGACCTGTGCGAACGATCCCGCGCATTTCGCCGGCTGTTTCGATCCAGAGCGCATTTTGCTGTTCGACGCGTTGTACGACACTTGCATGCCGGCGCGTTCGCGCGCAGCCTTATGGGAGGCTATGGGACAGCCGGAGCGCTACACAATGCACTATGGACACAAGAGCGCCTTTCTGGCGATGACGCCGCTGGGGCGCAACTTCATGCGCCGAAAGACACTGCAGTTTCTCGACAGGATCTTGTGATGCTGCGCGCCCGCACCGCCGTTCGTTCGTACGAAGATGCGGATGTTGTCACGTCGGCGCGTACGCGGGCGGGTGGACCCCGCAACCCGCCGCGCACGCTGATCGTCGGTATCGACGCGGTGCCGTACACGCTGGTGCGGCAGTTGAAGGCGGATGAAGGAGTCTTTGGTGATTTCCGCGGACCGGCGGCCGTGGACAGCACGTTTCCTTCCATTTCCTACACCGCGTGGTCAAGTTTGCTGCAGCCGCTCGGCAGCACGCCGCCGCTTGGCTATGAAACGCGCTACTTCGACGCAGCGGCCGGCAAGCTGAAGGGCGGTTTGAGCCTGGTCGAGGTGCCGGCTTCGTGGAAAGACACCTTCGACTGGAAGATGCACGGGCTGGTACGGACGGCGTTCGCGTACGGGCTGCCCCGGCGTTACAGTCTCTGGGAGTTGAAGCACGGCCTGCGGGCTTTCGCCGAATCCGCGTCGGCCATTTTTTCGATGTACATCGTGTCGACGGATGGCCTTGCCCATCTCGGCGGCCCAGAGGGGTTGGCTGAGGTGCTGCGGATTGTCGATATGGAGATCAAGGCGTTCAGGGCGGCACACCCGGACATGCCGTTCAATACGGTTCTGCTTTCGGATCATGGTATCGCCGGTGGAGAACCGTTGGTAAACAACTGGCCGATGGTGCGTCGGGCGGTGAAGCGCGGCGGGTTCAGGATTCGCAACCGGCTGGCTGGCGGGCGCGATGTCGTTTTCAATCCTTACGGGTTGCTGACGAATTTTGTGTTGTACGCTTCAGCCGGCAATGAAGCGGCGCTTGCCGAGCTGATCGCCGGGGCGACAGGGGTGGATGTGGCTGTCGTGCAGGTGAACGATACGTCGTGGCGCCTGTATAGCGGCCGAGGCAGGGCGCTCATCGGGCGGGCCGAGCGCGGTGGCGGGCGGTTCTGGCGGTACCATCCGGAGAGCGGCGATCCGCTGGGTTACGAACCGATTATCGCGGCGTTGCGCCGGCGCGCGCGTGATGCACAGGCGGATTGGTTCCCGGACCGATGGTGGTTCGAGGCGACGCGCCGCTCGTTTTATCCGGATGCCTTGCATCGGTTGGCGCAGAGTTTTGCGCTGACGGCGGTGCGGCCGGCAGTAATCTGTTCGTGTGCGCCCGGCTATATGTTTGGGGCGCTCAAGACGGAATACATTTCGCGCGCGACGATAGGCCGCCTGCGCTGGTCTCATGGCGCGCTGCATCGCAACGCGAGCCTTGGATTCATGATGAGCGACTTGCCGGATTGGAGTGCGCCGGAGATGGTACGGGCGGAAGAGGCGCTGGCTTGTCTTACGGCTAACGAGGCGGTTGCGGAAGTCGATTTAACCGGCGCCTGAATCTTCGTGTCGTTGAGGCCGTCGTGGGGGCGGCGGTGCGGTGTCTTCTTTCAGGGACGCCGTGAATACATCCCTGTAGGCTCTGGGTTCGACATCCCTGTCGAACACAGCCCTGAAAGAAGCCACCCCACCGCCGCCTTCAGCGTTGTAGCCTTTCCCGAACCCCGACCTTCAGTTATTCCGGTCCACCGCAAAGCGAGCGAGATTTTCGAGCGCCTCGCGGAAGGTTGAAGCGGGAAATCGTGACAATGCTTCCAGCGCCGCGTCGGCTTCGGCCCGCGCCCTTGATCTCGTGTAATCGAGCGCACCGGTTGCATTGATGGCCGTGGTGATGTCGGCGAGCCTGTCGGAACGACCGTTTTCTATCGCTTCCCGCACCAGTTTCGCTTGCGCCTGTGAGCCGTGGCGCATGGCGTAAATCAGCGGCAGCGTCGGCTTGCCTTCCATGAGGTCGTTGCCGATGTTTTTGCCCAGTTGGTCGGCGTCGCCGCCGTAGTCCAGGGCGTCGTCGATGAGCTGGAAGGCAACGCCGAGGTGCATGCCGTAGCGAGCGAGTGCCTGTTCGTCGGCGACAGGATAACCGGCGAGAACGGCGCCGACCTGGGCGGCGGCTTCGAAGAGCTTGGCGGTCTTGCGCCGGACGACTTCGAGGTAGCGCTCTTCGGTGGTGGCGGGGTCGTGGGTATTGAGAAGTTGCAGGACTTCGCCTTCGGCGATCATGTTGGTGGTGTCGGCCATGATTTCCATGACGCGCATGTCACCGACGCGCACCATCATCTGGAAGGTGCGCGAGTAGAGGAAGTCGCCGACGAGTACGGCCGCTTCGTTGCCCCAGATTTCGTTGGCGGTTTCGCGGCCGCGGCGGAGTTTGGAGGTATCGACGACGTCGTCGTGCAGCAGGGTGGCGGTGTGGATGAATTCGATGATGGCGGCAAGGTCGATGTGGGCACGGCCTTCGTAGCCGCACAGCCGTGCCGTCAGCAGTACGAGCAGCGGGCGCAGGCGTTTGCCGCCGCCGTTGATGATGTAGTGTCCCAACTGGTTGATCAGCGCTACTTCCGAGTTCAGTTCGGAGTGGATCATGGCGTCGACTGCGCGAAAGTCTTCGTCGATCAGCGTGCGGATATGTTGCAGGACAGCTGGAAATGACATGGCGGTGACGAAAAAAAGCCGGTTTCGAGACCGGCTTGTTATTATAGCGTTAAAGCTCGCGGCGGAGCTTGGCCACTAGCCTTGCATGGCGCGGATGCGAGCATTCAGACGGCTCTTGTGACGCGCGGCCTTGTTCTTGTGGATGATGCCTTTGTTGACCATGCCGTCGATGACCGGCACGGCTTCCTTGTACGCATTCGCGGCAGCTTCGGCATCGCCCGCGGCGATCAACTTGACTGTCTTTTTGACGTAGGTGCGAACTTCGGAACGCAGGCTGGCGTTGTGATCCCGATGATTTTCCGCTTGCCGCGCGCGTTTCAGCGCCTGATTGCTGTTCGCCAAGGTCTTGAACTCCTGAAGCCGGCGCAAACTTGCCGCGCCGAAAAAATCGAAAGACTGCGCATGATGCGGATTTTTGCCGCCGTTGTCAATTTTCAAGCCCGAAGACAATGATTTGGGCGGGCGTACTGCTGAGTTGCCAACTGACTGGGGAGTTCATGCCCGAGGCGACGGCGATATACTGTCGACTCCCGGCGGCGTAGGAAATCACGCCGCCGCCGATCGGCTGGCCGGTGTTGTGGTGCCACAGCACCTTGCCGGTGCTCGCGTCGAGGGCAATGAACTCGCCATCCAGGTTGGCGGTGAAGACGAGGCCGCCCGCGGTGGCGGTGATGCCGGCCACGAATGGCGCGGAGGCGCGATGCCGCCACAAAATGTCGCCGGTGGCTCCGTCAATGGCCGTGATCCAGCCGCTCCAGCTCGACTGCGGGTCCTGTTGCCCGAATGGCTGCGTCCGGCTTTTCGCCCCGGTCCAGAACAGCCCCTTGCGCGGCTCAAGTTCGGCGGGTGGACGAATGCTGATTGTCGTGCACCAGTTGATTGCGTTGACGTAAAACGCGTTGGTGCGCGGTGAATAGGCTGGGCCGTTCCATTCGACGCCGCCCATGATGCCGGGGCAGAAATGCGTGCCCTTGTCGCCGAGCGTCAGCGGTTGGGCGGCATTGCGGATCTCTGCGACCGGCACCTTGTAGAGCAGCTTGTTCGTGTCGCGGTCGAGTGCGTAAAGGTAGCCATCCTTGCCGGCTTCGATCAGCAGGTGGCGTCCCTTCGGCGTCTCGATGAGTTCCGGCGGCGCGGCTATGTCCCAGTCGTGCCAGTCCATGTCGCGCATAAGCTGGCGTGCGTAGCGCATTGTGCCGTCGTGCATGTCCAGTGCGACGACGGAATAGGTGTAGAGATTTCTGCCGGGCCGCAGCGACTTGAGAAAATCCGGCGCCGCATTGCCCGTCGGCACATAGAGAAGACCGGCGCGCGTATCGACGGCGTACGACGTCCACGTGGCTGCGCCGGATTTCGGCGTTTCCACTGTCGAAGGCGGCCACGTCTGACTCGCCGGCCCCGCCGTCGGCACGAGGCTCTGGTTCCACAGTTGCTTGCCCGTCATGGCGTCGAAAGCCATGATCCGGCCGGTGACGCCGAAGTAGTCGCCGCCGGCATTGCCGATGAAGACACGCCCGTTCCACGCTTGCGGTGCGGCGGGAAAGGTTTCGCCGGTCGATGGGTCGCCGATGGTCACGTTCCACAGTTCCTTGCCGGTCGCGGCATCCAGCGCATAAAGGCGGCCATCGTTCGAGCCGCGAAACAATCTGCCGTCCAGCCAGGCGACGCCGCGATTCACTTCATTCGGGTCGAGCGTCGGGTGGCGCGCAAGGTGGTAGGTGTGGCGCCAGCGCAGTTTGCAGTTCGACGCATCGATGGCGTAGGTGTCTTCCAGCGTGGTGAAGTAAATCGTGCCCCCGACCTCGATCAGCGCCGACTGCATATTGACCCGTTCGTCGAGCTGAAACGCGCAGATACGACGGAGCGAGCCGACGTTGCCGGTGTTGATGGTATCCAGCGCGACAAACCGGTCGCCGGTGCGGGTGTTGTTGTATGAGAGCCAGTCGGTGGCGGGGTCTGGCGTCGGGTGCGCCTTCGGGGCAAAAGCGGGCCCCCGCAGGGTGGTACTCGCCCCTTCGGGCGGCGGTTCGGTGGGCGGTGCAGCAAGCTGTTGCAATTCGCCGCAGCCGCTAAGCGCCAGTGCCGCCACGAGCGCAACCGCCTTGGGGGTGTAATGTCGGACAGTCATGCGATGTCGCCTCCTTGCGCGCATGTCACAGCACCAGCTTACGCTTGATTCAGTCTTCTTTGGCAAGCACTTCGAGCACTGCGCACCACGCCGCCGCGAGATTCTGCCGGTTGTAGCCGCCTCCGCCCATCGCGACAAGGCGGCCGTCGCAATATGTCTCCGCCAGCGCCTTCAAGCTGCGCGCGGCATGCGCGTGCGCTTTCGCGCTGTAGCGCAGATGCGTAATCGGATCGCCGGCGAGGCTGTCGGCGCCACACTGCAGCAGGACGAATTCCGGCCGATGGCGTTCCAGATGATCTTCGACGCGCGGCCAGGCCGCGCGAAACGCATCGTCGTCCGATCCTGCTGGCATGGGAATGTTGAGCTTGGTTCCGGCGGCCGCGCCGCGCCCGGTTTCATCACTGCTTCCGGTGCCGGGATAGAGGGTGCGGCCGTCTTCGTGCAGATCGACGAAGATCAGCGCCGGATCGTCTTCATAGGCATAAAACACGCCGTCGCCGTGGTGGGCGTCGATGTCGACGTACGCGATACGCTCGACGCCATGACGGGCGCGCAGCATCTCGATTGCAATGCCGATGTCGTTCAGTGCGCAGAAGCCGGCGGCGTGATTGCGCGCGGCATGGTGGAGTCCGCCGATGGGCACGAACGCACGGCGGCAGCGGCCCGTGACGACGTCCTCGCAGGCGTTCAGGGTTGCGCCGGCTACCTGCCGCGCCGCCTCGAAGACGCCCGGTTCCGCCGGCGTGTCGCCGCTGTCGAGAAAGCCGATGCCGGCGCGACAATGTTCCGCGGCGAATTTGAGGTAGTCGCGCGTATGAAATGCTTCCATTTCGGCATCGGTCGCCGCGCGCAATTCGCCGCTCGCGACGCGGGCGTCAAGACCGCGCTGACAAGCCTCGCTCCAGAACGCGTCATGCCGGTCGCACCCGAACGGATGGCTGCCGCCGAAGCCGTAGGCGGCAAGCGGCGCACCGATATAAACGCGGGTCTGGAGCGCGCTTTCGCTCATGTTTCGCCCTTCGCTTTCAATAAAACTCGTACTCCAACCGAACGACGAGCGTCCAGTCCGGCGAACCCGCGTCGGTCAAACCGCGCAGTACTGCGGCGCTGTACTTGAGCTTCTGGCCGCTGCCAAACGGCATCTGCCCGTAGAAGCCAGGTCCGATCTGGTGGCGCTGCTCGTCGCCAGGGGCAAAATCGCCGATATCGCCGGGCGACCCATAAATTTCGATCGACGGCTCGAACCGCGGATCCAGGCGCCAACGCAAACGCGCCGCGTAGCCAAATTCCGTTTCGCTGTCGGAGTTCGGCCCGAACTCGCGTTCCAGAAACAGGTTGACGGTCGCGACTGTTCTGCCAAACGACTTTTCGATCATGGGGCCGACTTTCAGTTCGTGCGGGTGGTCGCTTTCGGTAGCGAATTCGGCTTCTGCCAGCAACCCGAAGTCTGCCCAGTATTTGCCTTGCGGCGTGAGCTGAAAACGGTTTTCCCACTCGACCGATTCAAACTCCGTTTTTCCGTCTTCATGTTCAAACTCGCCGTAGATTTCGGTCGCCCAGAAATCGGTAAAGGCGTGTCCGAAGGCAAATTTGTAGGCGCCCGCACCATCGACTGTATCGTTGTCGTCCTGGTTGACGTAAGCGCGCGCTTCCAGCTCGTTTTCACCAAGCACCACGTAGGGGGAGTAAATCTTGTATTCGGCGGCCTGCGCCGCGGGCGTCAGCGATAGCAGAGTCGCGGCGACCAGCGCGAGGGCGACCGTCGCGCCTCTAATGGCGGGCGCGGGTTCAATGAAACGCATGTCAGTTTCCTTTATTTTTGCG
>DASSBR010000049.1:0-13789 GCA_035698525.1 Gammaproteobacteria bacterium | reverse complement strand
CAGGAGTCAGGCCATGCGAGACAAGATCAAGCTCGTTTCAAGCGCCGGCACCGGGCACTACTACACCACCACGAAGAACAAGCGCCTGCACCCGGACAAGATGGAAGTGAAGAAATTCGACCCGGTCGTGCGCAAGCACGTGCCCTACAAGGAAGCGAAGATCAAGTAAGTCATCCGGCCAAAACAACCGGAAATAAAAAACCCGCCGAAATGGCGGGTTTTTTATTGGCCGAATGCGGCAGGCGATCAGGCTGGCTGAATCCGGTAGCCCTCAAGCTGGCGGGCGAAATCCTGCAGCGCCTTGATCCCGCTCGCCTCGGCACGGGCGCACCAGTCGCGGAACTGCTGCAGCAGCCGTTCATTGCTGTGCGCCCTGCCCTCCCAGAGTTCCTGCAACTGCTGGCGATATTCGTAGACAGTCTTCAGCGTGCGGTTGCCACTCAAGGTCGCGCTGAGCCGTGTCTTCGCCTTGTCGTCCAGAAGGCTCTCGTCGCGCACCAGCAGCTTGCGGGCCCTCGCCAGCATCGGCTGGCGGCGGCTTTCGTCCTCCAGCACCGGCTGAATGACCTCGCGGCTGTAATGGCGCAGCACATGCAGCCGGTTCAGCAATACGGCGCGCACGGTTTCGATATCCGCACCCTTGCCGCGTTCGATAACCGGTCGCGGCGCCACCCGCCGCACCTTGGCGAGACCGAATGCCGACAATATACGGATATACATCCAGCCCAGGTCGAATTCCCACGGCCGCATCGAAAAGCGTGCGGAACTCGGAAACGCGTGATGGTTGTTATGCAGCTCCTCGCCGCCCATGATGACGCCGATCGGCGCGACATTGGTCGCCGCATCCTTGCACTCGAAGTTGCGGTAACCCCAGTAATGCCCCACGCCGTTAACGACGCCCGCGGCAAGAAGCGGAATCGTTATCATTTGCGCGGCCCAGATGCTGACGCCGGGAGCGCCCATCAGCACAACGTCAATGAGGCCCATCAGGGCCGGACCGAGCAGGCGGAAGCTGTAAACATGGCGCTCGAGCCAGTCGTCCGGCGTGCCCCGGCCGTATTTTTCAATCGTTTCCGCCTTGTTCGCTTCGGCGCGATACAGCTCCGCGCCCTCAAGCAACACCTTGCGCAGGCCCAGGATTTGCGGGCTGTGCGGATCTTCTTCCGTCTCGCAACGCGCGTGATGCTTACGATGTACCGCTACCCATTCGCGCGTGGCCATGCCCGTACCCATCCACAACCAGAAGCGGAATATGTGCCGCACGGCAGGATGCAGATCGAGCCCGCGATGAGTCTGGTCGCGGTGCAGATAAAGCGTGACGCCGACGATCGAAAAATGCATCATCGCGAGCGCAACGACGATATAGCCCCAGATGGGCAGGTTCAGAAGCCCGTAGACTAAGTGCAAAGGGAAACCTCGCGGTCGGTTATGGAGCCGCCGGAATTGGCCGGCGGTAATGAACTTTGCGGCGCCTGGGCCGCTTTTCAAGGCGCAAGCCCTTGAAAAATAGCGGATTCATGGCAACTCCGCGCCTCCTGGCAAACTGCGATTCCATTCCGGCGGGCCGCAATGGCCCATCCGACAGGTTCGACTTTAAAAGACGCCGCCCCTCCGCGTCAACCTGGCAAATGATCCAGGCCCCGCGCTACGGGTGAACTTGCAATTGGCCAGCCAAGAGGTTAAAACACCGCCCGCACGCCATGAGCGATGAAATCCTTGTAAAAGTCGAAGATCTGGACCGTTATTACGGTCGGCGTGCCGCTGTGTGCGGCTTGAGTTTTGAGCTCGCCAAGGGCGAAGTGCTCGGCTTTCTCGGCCCGAATGGCGCCGGGAAGACGACAACCATGCAAATGCTGAGCGGCAACCTCTCGCCGACCGCAGGCAGCATCGAGATCAACGGCATCGATCTGCTGGATCTCCCGAAGGACGCGAAACGTGCCATTGGCTATCTTCCCGAGCAGCCTCCGGTTTATATGGAATTGCGCGTCGATGAATATCTCGATTATTGCGCGCGGCTGAACCGGGTGCCGCGATCGAAAATCCGCGCGGCGCGCGAGGACGCGAAGGCTCGCTGCGGCCTGGCCGATGTCGGCCGCAGGCTGATCGGCAACCTTTCCAAAGGATATCGCCAGCGTGTCGGCATCGCGCAGGCCATCGTTCACATGCCGCCCGTCGTCATTCTCGACGAGCCGACCGTCGGGCTCGATCCGATCCAGATTCGCGAGATTCGCGCGCTGATCGCGGAACTGGGGGAAGCGCACAGCGTCATTCTTTCGTCGCACATCCTGCCGGAAATCCAGGCCGTGTGTTCGCGCGTGCAGATCATTCACCAGGGCAGACTGGTGCTGTCCGACACGATCGAGGGTCTCGGCGAGCGCATGCAAAGCGAAAGTCTGATTGTGGGCGCGCGTTCGCTGCCCAACCTGGACATGATCGCGGCGATTCCGGATGTCGCCCGGGTGGAAGCGATCGACGCGCATCGCGTACGGGTATTTCATGCCAGCGACGCCAATCCAACCGAATACATTGCGCGCTGCGCGGTCGATGGCGGTTGGGGCCTCACCGAACTGACGCCGGAGCACAAGTCGCTCGAAGAAATATTCGTCGATCTGACGCAAACGGAAAGCAACGACGCGAAGGATGCGGCGTGATTGCCGCGATCGCAAGGCGCGAGCTGAAGTCGATGTTCCTCTCGCCGCTCGCGTGGGTGATTCTCGCGACCGTTCAATTCATCTGTGCGTGGCTCTACCTCGCGGGCGTGGACTATTTCCTGACCATTCAGGCGCAACTCGCCGCGATACCGAACGCACCGGGCGTCACCGACATCATTTCACAGTCCCTGCTCTCCAGCACCAGCATCGTGCTCCTGATGGTAATGCCATTGCTGACCATGCGCCTCGTCAGCGAGGAGCGCAAAAACGGTACGCTGACGCTTTTGCTTTCCGCGCCGATCAGCGCGACGGAGATTGCGGTCGGCAAATTCCTCGGCATGTTCGCGTTCATGCTGATTGTCGTCGCGATGATTTCGATGATGCCGTTCGCGCTGCTCGCGGGAACGCAGATTGATCTCGGCAAAGTGTTCAGTGGCCTCGTGGGGCTGTCGCTGATGGTCGGTGCGTTCTCGGCTATCGGCTTGTACCTGTCTTCGTTGACGCGCCAGCCGGTCGTTGCCGCGGTCGGTACTTTCGGCGTGTTCCTGCTGTTGTGGGTTTTCAATTTCGCTGCCGGAAAATCGAGTGCATTCGCGTGGCTGTCGCTGATGCACCACTACAACAAGCTGCTGCGCGGCCTGATGAATTCGACCGATATCGTTTACTACGTGCTCGTCATCTCCATGTTTCTGATCCTGACGATCCGGCGCCTCGACGCCGACCGCCTGCGATGAAAATAACGCCGGCTTTCAAAGTCAATCTGCGCGTGCAGAACATTGTGTTCATTGTGCTGCTGCTCGCCATCGCCAGCGCCGTCGCGTTTCTGACGACGCGCTACGTCTGGGAGGCCGATTGGACAGCCGGTGGCCGCAACTCGCTGGCCAATGCGAGCCGTAAGCTGCTCAAGACGCTCGAAGGGCCGGTGACGATCACCGCGTTTGCACGCGAAGACCCGAAAGTGCGTGGCGCGATCCGCCGGATCATCAGCAGATATCGACGCGCCGACGACGAGATCACGCTCAAGTTCGTCAATCCCGACACCGAGCCGCAGCGGGTACGCGACCTCGGCATTACCCGTCCCGGCGAACTGTACATCCAGTACCAGGGCCGCAGCGTCAAGGTGAGTCAACTCACCGAACCGCAGATCACCAATGCGCTGCTCAAAATTGCACGCGCGAGCGACAGCAAAATCGTGTTTGTGACCGGCCACGGCGAACGCAGCCCGACAGGGCGCGCCAACTTCGACTACGGACGCTTCGGCAAGGCGCTGAAGGCCAAGGGCTTCGAAACCGCGACGCTCAATCTCGCGGCCCATCCGACCATCCCGGACAACACGGCGCTGCTCGTGATAGCGAGCCCGCAAGCCCGTTATCTGCCTGGCGAGGTAAAACGGGTCGAACGCTACGTCACCGGCGGGGGCAACCTGCTGTGGCTGCACGATCCTGGCGACTTGCATGGCCTGAAGCCGCTGGCGAAGACGCTGGGCGTGCAGTTCCTCGACGGCACTATCGTCGATGCCACATCGTCGCGCGTGTTCGGCGTTCAGGACGTGCGCTGGCTGGTGCTCTCCGATTACCCGTCGAGCGACATTACGCGCCACTTTGCGCTGGAGACGCTGATTCCCGATGCCACAGCGATCAAAACCAATTCCGCCGGACAATGGCGCGTTACGCCGTTCCTGAAAAGCCGTTCGCTGCCGTGGTCGTGGCTCGAAAGCGGCAAGCTCGCCGGCGAGATCAAGTTCGACAAGGGCGTCGACACGGCAGGTCCGCTTGATGTGGGGGTGACACTCGCGCGGCCGTTGGCGGCATTGGCGAAGAACGGGAACCCGCCGCACGGCGACCAACGCGTTGTGGTTGTCGGCGATGGCGATTTTCTCGCCAACGCCTATCTCGGCAACGGCGGCAACCTCGATCTTGGCCTCAACATTTTCAACTGGCTGAGCGGCAATGATCGTTTCATCGACATTAATGTGCCACCGGCGCCCGACAAGCACCTGGTGCTGTCGCAACTGGCCCAGGGGCTGCTTGGTGTCGGCTTCCTGATCGCGCTGCCGCTACTGCTGCTGATCTGTGGCGGCACAGTCTGGTTCCGGCGGCGCCGCGCATGAAACGTCGCTGGTGGCTGAACGTCGGGTTGGCGATCGTGCTCGCCGGGCTCGCCCTCCTCGCGTGGTTTCAGCCGGGCGTGAAGCACGAAAAAGCGAAAGACACCATTACTGAGATCGCACCGGGTGCCGTAAACAGTATCCGGATCGCGCAACCGAACGAAAAAACAGCGGCGTTCAAATATATGGACGGCCGATGGCAAATGCTTGAGCCTGTCGCCGCGCCGGCCGATGCCGCGACGATCAAAAACTGGCTGACGAGCGCGCATGAAACTGCCAGCCGCAGCTATCCGGTGAAGACGCTCGACCTCGCGCAGCTCGGTCTCAAGCCGCCGAAACTGACGCTCACGCTGAACGATCAGACACTTGCATTCGGCGCATCCAATCCCATCAGTCATCAACGCTACATCCGCCACGGCGACACGGTCTACCTTGTCAACGACATGCTGTTTTACCAGCTCCAGGGAGATCCGCTGTCGTTCGTCAGCAAAAGGCTGCTTCCGAAAGACGCGACGATTGTAGCGCTGACATTGCCCGATGTTGCCTTGAGACAATCCGACAACGGCAAATGGCAACTCACGCCGCCCAAACCCAAAGTCGATTCCGACCAGATTCAGAAACTGATCGATGCCTGGCAGCGCTCACAGGCCTTCAATGTCAAATCAATCGACCCGACGAAATCGACCGGCGAAATCGTAGTGCAACTGCGCGGTCGGACGGCGCCTGTCCACTTTCAGATTTTGCAAAACGATTCGCTGCTGGTGCTCGCGCGACCGAAACTCGGCGTTGAGTACCAGTTGCCAGCCAACCGGCGCGACAATCTGCTGAAACTGACGCCGCAAGCAAAGAAAAAATAAACGCCTGCATTTGATATGCTCGTCGGCACAATACGAGGCGTATAAATGACAATCCTGCTCGCGGAATTCAAACAAGCCTTGCGGCGACTGATACGCCAATGGGGTTTCTCGCTGACTTTCATCCTGACGCTCGGGCTCGCCATCGGCGCGAACGGCGGCGTGTTCGCGGCGCTCTATGCGTATGTCTTTCAACCGCTGCCCTACCCGCACGCCGATCGGCTGGTCATTGTCCAGAACCATGACAAGAAAATGGGCTGGACTATGAGCCCGCCGTACCTGGATTTCTCCAAGGTCAACGGTATTGAGTCCGGCGGGCGCGCTCAGTGGGATACGGCCACGGTCGCCATTAGCGGCCACCCGCGCAGCGTCCGCGGGGTTCGCGCGACGCCCGGTCTGTTCCCGATGCTCGGCGTGCAACCGTTCATGGGCCGCTGGCTCGACCCGGATGCGGGCAAACCGGGCGCCGCGAAGGAGGTCGTTCTCAGCTACGGCTTCTGGCACAGCGCCTTTCACGGCGATCCGAAAATTCTCGGCCACCCATTACGAATCGACGGGCAGGATTACCGCATCATCGGCGTAATGCCACGCGGCTTCTACTTTCCTCGTCGCGATGCCGCTTTCTGGAGATCGTTGCCGAATAACGAGTTGATCCACCCCCGGTTCGGCATGCCGCCGGGCCAGGCATTCGCCCGGATTGCGCCCTCAGTCAGCCTGCAACAGGGGGTAGTCGCGCTAAAGACCCGCGGCGCTCAAGTCATTGCCGCCGGACCGAAGTGGTTGAGAGACAGCGAAATCGTCGCCACGCCACTCAGGGAATACCTTACGCACTCGAAATCCGACCAGCTGTTGCTTATGCAGGCGGGCACGTTGGCGCTGTTGCTGCTTGCGGTGGCCAATCTGGGCAACCTGGCGCTGGTACGCGCGCTGCGCCGCCAGCATGAATTTGCGCTGCGCATGGCGCTCGGAGCGCGGCGGCGGACGCTGGTACGCGTCGCCTTTGTCGAGGCACTGCCACTCGGGCTCGCCGCCGGCGGACTGGGTCTTCTGCTGGCGAAATATGCCGCCGCGACGCTCGGCTCGTTTGGCATCGCCGACCGTACGACCGCGTTCCACATCGCGTTTACCGGACAGGTTATCGCGGCCACTCTGGGGCTTGCTCTTGCCGTCGCGCTGCTCGCGATGATCGCGCCGCTGGTCATGGTGCGTCGCGATCGCCTGGAAGCCCTGCTCAAACAAGGCACAACGCAAAGTGGCGGCAGCCGTAACGCGCTCAATGTCCGGCGCTCGCTAAGCGCATTGCAGATCGCACTTGCAGTGCTGCTGCTGAGCGGAGCGGCGCTGATCGGCCTGTCGCTCAACATGATGGTCGCACAGGACCCGGGCTTTAATGCCGATCATCTGGTCGCCGCCAACCTCCAGTTGAATGGCCCGAAGTACAACTCCAATGCGAAGTTCGGGTCAGACGAAGCCAAGCAATTCAACGCTCGGCTGGCACATGATTGGCAAGCTGTACGGCGCGCGGCCGCCGCGCTGCCCGGCATCGAATCCGCAGGCATCGGCATGGGCGTCCCCTTCACCGGCTGGACTTTGATGTTGGGCCTCCAACAGCCGGGCCATCCGAAGAAGCACATCAGTGTCGGCGCCCTGCGCACGGATGGTTCGCTGTTGCGGACGCTCGGCGTACATCTGCTCAGCGGGCGTTTATTCACCCAGGCGGATATCAAGAACAACGCCGACGTTGTCATCATGGACCAGGCGCTCGCGCGGCAACTCTACGGCACCACCGACGTTGTCGGCCGCCCCGTTGAGGGCAAGAAGGACAAGACGCACATCATCGGCGTCGTCGCGACTATCAAGGATCAGTTCTACTGGGGAGGTAACTCCGGCAAGATCATAGAAACGCCCGGCAAGCTCAACAGCGGCGGAACCTCCGCTGACCTCGTCGTGCGTTCGTCACTGCCGCCGGTGACAGTCGCAAAGGAACTGCGGACGATGCTGACCAGGACGCTGCCGGACCAAAGCTTCAGCAAAATCGCGACGATGCGAAGCTACATCGACGATGCAGCCCAGGACACCTCGGCGCTTGCCGCCCTGCTGATCGCCTGCGGCATCGTGGCGCTGGCTTTGGCGAGCATCGGCACCTACGGCGTGATCGCGCAGCTCAGCCGCAATCGGCGACGGGAGTTCGCCGTGCGGGTTGCGCTGGGCGCACTGCCCGGCCAGATCGAGGCGCTGGTGCTGCGTTCGGGCCTTGTGCTGTGGGCCATCGGCAGCCTCATCGGCGTCGGACTCGCGATCTGGATGGGGCTGCTGTTCAGCGACTGGCTTTACAAGGTGAGCGTGTTCGATCCGGTGCCGTACATTGCGGCTGCCGGGCTCATCGGCGTAATCGTGCTGCTGGCGTCGTGGCTGCCGGCACGGTCAGCGCGGCGGTTGGATTTGTCCGACGCGCTGCAGGGGGAGTAACTCCTCTCTCCCCTTCTCCCTCAGGAAGAAGGTTGGGATGAGGGGAGTTGATTTACCCCCTCACCCTGCCCTCTCCCTGAGGGAGAGGGTTAAGAAATTCAAGTCCTACGGTTGGCTCATTTCGCTGGCGCCGGTACTGGATTGCCGTTGGCGTCGATGTAGTGAATCTCGCCCAAATGGAGCTTGCGGATCGCAGCGCCGACCTTGTCGAGATCGCCCACCACCACCCACACCAGCTTGTGCGGTTCGACGACTTCCTTGGCCGCGCGATGCACATCCTTGAGATCGACATTGTGCAACCGTGACGGGTAGGTATCCCAATAGTCCTTCGGCCGATTGAAGCTGACCAGCGTGCCGATCGAGTCGGCGACGGCGTTATTGGTTTCCCAATGCCCGGCGAGGCTGTGGATGCTCTTATGCTTGACGCGCTCAAGCTCGGCTTCCGTTGCCGGCTTGCCGTTAACGAAACCGGTGACAAGCCGTTCGATTTCAGCCATCGCCGGCGCGGTTTTGTCCGTCTGAACCGGCGCATAAATGATGAACGGTTCCTGGCCGAGCGCTGAATACATGAAGCTGTACGCGCCATAGGCCCAGTGCTTGTCCTCGCGCAGATCCATGTTGACGCGCGCGTTGAAGTCGCCGCCGAAGACACTGTTCATCGCGCTCAATGCCAAGTGGTTGTCGGCGTTGTTGGGCGGCGCGAGCGTGCCGGCGAAGACGATCGACTGCTCGGAGCCCGGCCTGTCGATAAGATAAACTTCGCCCATACTTGGCGGCGCGACGTGCGGAATGTCTTTGTCCGGCACATCGCCCCGCTGCCAGCCCGCGAACAACCGCTCGATCTTCGGCCTGATCTGTTCCAGCGTGATATCGCCGACGACGATCAAGGTCGCGTTGTTTGGCTTGAACCAGGTGTCATGGAACTTTTTCAGATCAGCCGGCGTGAGCTTCGAAACCGTGTCGATATAACCTGAGCCTGTCAGCGGCATCGAGTAGGCGTGGTGCTTGCCGTACAGCAGTTGCGGCACAATGCGCAGCGCCAGCGCGGTCGGCTGGTGTTCCTCCTGTTGGATTTCGGCGAGCTGTTGCTTGCGCAGCTTGGCGACGTTGTCCGCGGGATAAGTCGGCTTCAACACCACGTCGGCGAACAGCGCCAGCGACTGGTTAAGATTCGCCTTGAGCGCCGACATGTCCACGCTTGAGTCGTCAAGTGCCGAGCCGGTATCGAGGCTCGCTCCGAGACCTTGCAACTGCTTGCTGATGGTAAGTGCATCGCGGCTGGCGGTACCGGCCGTCAGCGCATCCATCGCCAGCTTCGCGGTGCCGGGCGAGGCGTATTTGTCCGCGGCATAACCGGCATTGATCTGCAGCGACAGCTCGATGAGCGGCAAATTTCCGTGGTGTGCAACGATCAGCTTGAGGCCGTTCGGCAGTGTCGCCGTTTGCAGGTTCGGGAAGCTGACGTTCGGATAGCCGCCGACCTCGGGCAGTTGCGAACGATCCGCGCCGTTGCCGACGGTCGAGTGATCGCCGTATGGTTCGACATCGAGTACGTAAGCGCCGTCCGCGAGCCACCGGTTCGCGACGCGCTTCAGGTCGCCGGCGTCGGCCGTCATCTGGCGCTTGAGCACCTGCTTATAAGCGCCGGGATCGCCGTAATACACCTCGCCTTGTGCAAGGATTCCGGACACGCCGCCGAAGCCGCCGATCCGCTCGATGCCGCGCGTGAAATCGGCGTAGGTGGAGGCCTTCACCCGCTGCAATTCCTGGACTGTCGGGCCGCCCTTGAGGAAGCGATCCAGTTCATCGCGAATATCGGCCTTGACCTTATCGAGCGAACCACCGGGCACGGCGGTCGCCATGATAATGAACTGGCTTGCGATTTCGCGCTCGTAGACGAATGCCTCCACGTCGCTCGCGACACCGTCCGTGTAAGCCAGCCGCTTGTAAAGGCGCGATGCCTTGCCGTCCGACAAAACCGATGCGACGAGGTTGAGATAATCGACATCGGCCGTCGTCAGCGCCGGCACGTTCCAGACCATATAAACCCTCGCCGCCGGCACGCGATCCTGCATCACCTCGTGCTGCAGGCCGTGGCGCTTCGCCGGCCACGCCTTCATGTGAGTCAGCGGCGGCGTCGCCGGAATGTTGCCGTAATACTGAATTACCTTCTGCTTCACCTTGGCCGGATCGACGTCGCCAGCGATCGACAGCACGGCATTGTTCGGACCGTAGTAAGTCTTGAACCAGTCGCGGACGTCCGCGAGCGCCGCTGCGTTCAGGTCCCCGATCGAGCCGATCGTCGTGTGGTGATACGGATGCCCCGCCGGATACGTTGCGTCCGCGATGTGGAGCCAGACTTTGCCGTACGGCTGATTCTCGCCCTGGCGCTTTTCGTTTTCGACCACGCCGCGCTGCTCGTCGAGCGTCGCCTGATCGATCACCGGCAGCAGCCAGCCCATGCGATCCGACTCCATCCACAAGGCAAGATCGAGCGCATTCTTCGGCACGTCTTCAAAGTAGTTTGTGCGGTCTGTGTTCGTCGTTCCGTTCTGCTCCGTCGCGCCGACCTGCGCGAACGGCGCGAAGAACTCGCCATTGTAATGCTCGCTCCCGTTGAACATCAGATGCTCGAACAGGTGCGCAAAACCGAAGCGGCCGGCCGGCTCGTTTTTAGAGCCGACGTGGTACCACGTATTCACTGCGACGATCGGCGCCTTGGAGTCCTGATGCACGATCACCGTCAGCCCGTTCTTGAGCTTGAACTCAGTGTAGTTGATATCGGGAATTTTCTGCGCCAGGCTGCCGCCGCCTTGCGACGCAACCGGATGCGGTTGTTGCGCCGCGCACGCAGCGACAACGATGGGAGCGAGGATGAGGATGCTGGTTTTCAGCAGACGCTTCGGAAATGACATGGGTTACTCCGATGGCGATATTGGTTTTCCCGGAGTGTAACATGGCGCGATGCCGGAACTACCCGAAGTCGAAACCGCACGGCGCGGCGTCGCGCCGCACCTCGAAGGCCGCATCGTTCGCGAGACGATTGTGCGGCAGCGGCAATTGCGCTGGCCGGTGCCGGCCGAACTGGAAACAACATTGGCCGGAGCCCGCATCGAGTCCGTTCAGCGGCGTGGCAAATATCTGCTGATCGAGACGGCGCCGGGCACGCTGATCGTCCATCTGGGCATGTCGGGCAGCCTCCGCGTTCTGCCAGCCGCTACGCCGCCCGGTCCGCACGACCATGTCGATATCGTTCTCGACAATGGCCGCTGCCTGCGACTTCGCGACCCGCGCCGCTTCGGAACGATCCTGTTCACGCGCGACGATCCGCTCATGCATCCGCTGCTCAGGCACCTGGGCCCGGAACCGTTGACGGACGCATTCAACGGCAACTATTTATACACGCGGTCGCGCGGCCGCCGCGTCGCCATCAAGAACCTGCTGATGAACAGCCGGATTGTCGCCGGCGTCGGCAACATCTATGCCAACGAAGCGCTGTTTGCCGCCCGTGTTCATCCGCTGCGCGCGGCGGGGCGGGTCGCGCGGCCACGCTGTGAACTCCTGGCGCAAGCCGTCAAGGACGTCCTGATCGCCGCGATCGCAGCCGGCGGCACAACACTCCGCGACTTCACTCGCGACGATGGCCGCCCCGGTTATTTTCGGATCGAACTGAAAGTTTACGATCGCGCCGATGAGCCGTGCCCTCGCTGCGGGACACCGATCAGGCGAGTGGTGACGGGCCAGCGTGCAACGTATTATTGCCCGCGGTGCCAGAGATAACTTACGCAGGCATCAGGGGTTGCCAAAATGCGCCTTGAGCGCCGCTTCAACGGCCGGATGCACGAACTGCGACACATCGCCTTTCAGGCCGGCGACTTCGCGCACCATGCTGGACGACAGGAACGTAAAGCGCTCGTGCGGCGTCAGGAACAGCGTCTCGACTTCCGGCGACAGGTGGCGATTCATTGCAGCAAGCTGGAACTCGAACTCGAAATCCGAAACCGCCCGCAGGCCGCGAAGAATGACTCCAATGCCATGCTCGTGCGCGAACTGGACGGTCAGCCCGGTGAAACCGCAGACTTCGACGCCGCCAACGTCGGCAAGCGACTGGCGAGCCAGTTCGCAGCGCTGATCGAGGTCGAACAGCGGCGCCTTGGACGGGTTGGCAGCGATGGCGATGACCACGCGATCGAACAGCTTACGCGCGCGACGGACGAGGTCGCAGTGACCATTGGTGATCGGGTCGAAGGTGCCCGGATAGAGTGCGGTTGCCATGGCTACATATTACCAGCTAACAGGTAATCCACTCTGCCGGCATGTGACGATTTGAGCGTTTGCCAGCCCGCGGGCAGTGGCGGGGCGCCGCTGCCCGCGGGAAATTCCAGGTAAACGAGCGTACCGGGACGCAGCCAGGCTTGCAGCGGCTGCAGAACTTCAACGAGCATATCCGATGCGAACGGCGGGTCGAGGAACACAATGTCGAACGGCTGGGGATTGCCTGCGAGATAGTCCTGAGCATCGACGGCGGCCACTTCAACCTCGTCCCTTCCCAGCCGCGCCAGGTTCGCCTCGATTGCCGCGGCTGCCTCGCGATCGCGTTCGACAAACACGACATCCGCCGCACCGCGCGACAACGCTTCGATACCCAACGCACCGCTGCCGGCAAAGAGGTCAAGACAGCGCGAGCCGACGACGCGGAGCGCGAGCCAGTTGAAGAGCGTTTCGCGCACCCGGTCCGGCGTCGGTCTCAACCCGTCCCGAGAAGGAAAGCTGCAGCGGCGGCGTCGCCACTCGCCGGCAATGACGCGAAATTCGTTTTTGTATTGTTGCTTCACGGTTGCGCTTAAGCGTAACCTACCACTTGCCATTTTGGGAGCTTGCCAATGAATAATCGCTACGGTCTGGTTCTGGTTCTTGTCGCGGCTGTTTTGGGGGGGTGTGTCAGCGAAGACCAGTCGCAACCACCCGTGCAATCGACCCAATCCACCTTTACCGCCTATTTCGCGCCGACTGGCGGCGAAATGCCGTTTCCGAACGATCTCTACTTCAATGGCAGCACCGACGGGACGGTCAATATCCCCGTTCTCGAAGAGAACAGGACCAACCCGGCCGTAGGCCCGATTCTCGCCGTCAACGCGATCGACGGCTTCTCGACCCAGGCGCCGATTGATGCGTACTTCAGCCAGCCGATCGATGCAAGCACTGTCGTCGGCGGCAAGACGGTCTTTGTCTTCGAAGTGAAGGAAGACCCGAAGACGCATGCGGTGATCGGCTTCGTCAAACCGCTCACACCCGGCGTCGACTACAAGGCCGGCGTGTCGCCGGCGAATCACAGCATCCTCGTCATCACGCCGCTCAAGCCGCTGAATTCATCCAGCGCCTATGAAGTGGTGCTGACCAACGGCATCAAGAGCGCGGACGGCAACACAGCGGCTGCCGACAGCCAGTACGCGCAGATCCAGGCCGCGCTGGCGAGCAAAAGCAAACTCGACGATCCGACGCTCGACCAGATCAAGCTGCTCGAAGGTGCGATGCTGCAAGTCGCAGGCGCGGCGGGAATCGATACTTCCAAGGTCGTGCTGACGTTCAGCTTTGCGACCGAATCTGCCGGCCCGGTACTGAGCTATATTGCCGCGCATGCCGAGGCGCAGACGGGCGCGCTGCAACCAATGGGCATCACGACTACGCAGGCCAACCCGCAGCTTGCG
>DASSBR010000048.1:0-11880 GCA_035698525.1 Gammaproteobacteria bacterium | reverse complement strand
CACCACGCCGCCGCGGCGGATGATCTTGCAGTTGCGGCACATTTTCTTCACTGATGCACGTACTTTCATAATCCTGCTCCGTTATCGCAGCGAACCGGCGCTGCCGTAGCCCTTCAGGTTCGCCTTCTTCATCAATCCTTCATACTGGTGCGACATCATCAGCGCCTGCATCTGCGCCATGAAGTCCATGACCACGACCACGATGATCAGCAGCGAAGTGCCGCCGAAATAAAACGGCACGTGCGTCCAGACGATCAGGAAGCTCGGCAGCAAACAGACAGCAGTGACATAAATCGCACCCCACAGCGTCAGCTTCGTGAGCACGTTGTCGATGTAGGCCGCGGTCTGCTTGCCGGGCCGAATCCCCGGAATGAATGCGCCCGACTTCTTCAGGTTGTCCGCGGTTTCACGCGAATTGAACACCAGCGCGGTGTAGAAAAAGCAGAAGAAGATGATCAAGGCCGAATAGACGACGGCATAAACCGGCTGCCCCGGCGACAGCACCGCCGAGAAGGTCTGCAACCAGCTCAGGCCGCTGTTCGTGCTGACCCATTGGCCGATCGTCGACGGGAACATGATGATGCTCGAGGCGAAAATCGGCGGAATGACGCCCGACATATTCATCTTGAGCGGCAGATGCGAGCTTTGCGCCGCGTACATGCGCCGGCCCTGCTGCCGCTTCGCGTAGTTGACGGTAATCCGTCGCTGGCCGCGCTCGACAAAGACTACGAAAGCCGTCACGCCGATCGCCAGCACAAAAATCACCAGCGCCAGCAGCGGCGACAGCGTGCCGTTGCGGACGAGTTCCAGGCTGCCGCCAATGGCGGACGGCAGACCCGCGACAATGCCGGCAAAGATAATCATCGAGATGCCGTTGCCGATCGCCTTCTCGGTCATCTGCTCGCCAAGCCACATCAGGAACAGCGTGCCGGTGGTTAATGCCACCGTGGCAACAAACACGAAGCCCGGCCCGGGGTTGATCGCGATGCCCTGATTCTGCAGCGCAAGCGCCGCGCCGACAGACTGGAACAACGCCAGCGCCACCGTCGAGTAGCGCGTGTAGGCGGTAATTTTCCGCTGGCCGGCCTGGCCTTCCTTCTTGAGTTGCTCCAGGCTCGGCATCACCGCCGTCATCAACTGGATGATGATCGACGCCGAAATGTACGGCATGATGCCCAGCGCGAAAATACTCATTCGCTTCAGCGCACCGCCCGAGAACATGTTGAACATGTCCAGGAGGGTGCCCGAATTCTGGTTGAACAGGCGCGCCAGCGCCTGCGGGTCGACGCCCGGCACCGGAATATGCGTGCCCAGGCGATAGACCAGCAGCGCGCCCGCAAGATACAGCAGGCGCTGACGGAGGTCTTTCAGCTTGCCGATATCGGCAAGCGAACCCATGCTGGAGCCGGATCTCGCCACTAAGCCTCCACGCTGCCGCCGGCAGCTTCGATCGCCTTGCGCGCGCCGGCCGTCACGCCGAGTCCCGCAAGCTTGACGGCCTTCTCGATTTTCCCGGACAGAATCACCTTCGCCCGCTCGGTCTGCGCCGGGACGACGCCCGCCGCCTTCAGCGCGAGCAGATCGATCGTGTCCGCTTCAACCTTGTGCAACTCGTCCAGACGCACTTCAGCGACGCCCGCGCTGATCCGCGAGCGGAAGCCGAACTTGGGCAGACGCCGCTGAATCGGCATCTGGCCGCCTTCGAACCCAACCTTGTGGTAGCCGCCCGCGCGCGCCTTCTGCCCCTTGTGGCCTTTGCCGGAGGTCTTGCCCCAGCCCGATCCCAGGCCGCGGCCGATGCGCTTCGGATCGGTTTTGGCGCCGGGAGCCGGCGACAGTTCGTTCAGCTTCATGTCAGACTTCCTCCACCTTCAGCATGTAGTTGATCTTCGCGATCATCCCACGATGTTCCGGGGTGTCATTGACGATAACGCTGTGATGCATGCGCCGCAGGCCCAGCCCGCGCACGCAGGCACGGTGCTTTTCGAGGCGCCCGTAAAAGCTGCGCACCAGCGTCAACTTGAGTTGTTTGGCTTTGGCCTTTGCCATGATCAAGCCCTCAGTTCTTCGACCGACTTGCCACGCTTGGCCGCGATCGACTCCGGCGATTCGCCTTCGGACAGCGCGCGCAGCGTCGCGCGCACAACATTAATGGGGTTTCGCGAGCCGTAGCTCTTGGCCAGCACGTTGTGTACGCCGGCCACTTCGAGCACGGCGCGCATCGCGCCGCCGGCAATGACGCCGGTACCTTCCGACGCCGGCTGCAGGTAAACGCGGGTCGCGCCGTGGCGTGCCTTGCGGGCGTAGTGCAGCGTGCCGTCGAGCAGGTGCACCTTGCGCATGTTCTTGCGCGCTGCCTCCATGCCCTTCTGGATCGCGGCCGGGACTTCGCGAGCCTTGCCGTAGCCGAAACCGACCCGGCCTTCGCCGTCGCCGACCACCGTCAGCGCGGTAAAGCCGAACTGCCGGCCGCCCTTGACGACCTTCGCCACGCGATTGACGGTCACCAACTTTTCGTTGAGACCATCCGCCGGCGCATTGCTGTTATCGGTTCTCGCCATGAATCGTTACCTTAAAATTGAAGACCGTTTTCGCGCGCCGCATCTGCCAGCGCTTTGACGCGGCCATGATATCGAAAGCCCGACCGGTCGAATGCGACGCGCTCGATACCGGCAGCCTTCGCCTTTTCGGCGATGGCCTTGCCCACAGCCTGGGCCGCGGCAATGTTGCCCGTGCCCTTGAGTCCCTTGCGCAACCCCGCCTCGACTGTCGAGGCCGCGGCCAGCACACGATCGCCCTCCGGCGCGAACACCTGGGCGTAAATGTGACTGGGCGTACGGTGCACGCACAGGCGCGCCGCTTCCAGTTCGCGAATCTTCGCGCGTGCGCGCTTGGCGCGGCGCATACGGGAAGTCTTTTTGTCCATGTTCGTTGCCATAAGCTACTTCTTCTTCGCCTCTTTGCGCACCACGCGCTCATCGGCGTAACGCACACCTTTGCCCTTATACGGCTCGGGCGGACGGAAACCACGAATTTCCGCGGCGACCTGTCCGACCTTCTGCTTGTCGACGCCCCGGACGACCACCTCGGTCTGGCTCGGCGTTTCAATCGTAATGCCCTCGGGTACTGGATAGACCACCGGATGCGAGAAACCGAGCGTCAGGTTCAGGTTCTTGCCCTGCGACTGCGCGCGATAGCCGACGCCGATCAGTTCGAGCTTGCGCTCGAAACCTTCGCTGACGCCTTTGACCAGGTTTGCCAGCAGTGCGCGCGTGGTGCCGGCCATCGCCACCTGGTCGCCCGCCGGACTCGCATCCGACACCTGCAGCGCACCGTTCTCGGCGACCACGCGGATAGCTGGATGCACGTCGAAATCGAGTGCACCCTTGGCGCCCTTCACGTTCAGCTGCTGGCCGTTCTGCTTGACTTCGACGCCTTTCGGCAGCACGACCGGTCGTTTAGCTACTCTGGACATTGCGCAATACCTTTTAAGAGACGAAGCACAAGACTTCGCCGCCGTGACCGCCGGCGCGCGCCGCGCGATCAGTCATGACGCCGCTTGACGTGGATACGACAGCCACACCCAGGCCGCCGAGCACTTTCGGCAGTTCGTCCTTGCCGCGGTAAATTCTCAATCCCGGTTTGCTGACGCGGTCGATCTTGCTGATGACCGGCTTGCCCGCGTGGTACTTCAAAGTCACGGCAAGCGCCGGCTTGCCGTCGATTTCGCGGCTTTCGTAACCGGTGATGTAGCCTTCCTCGGTGAGGACGCGCGCCACTTCGGTTTTCAGCCGCGAGGCCGGCATCGTCACTTCAACCTTTTTCGCGGTCTGACCATTACGAATGCGGGTCAGCATATCGGCGATGGGATCTGTCATGCTCATGTTTCGTTCCTACCAGCTCGCCTTGCGAAGGCCAGGGACATCGCCACGCAGCGCCGCCTCGCGCAGCTTGTTGCGCGCCAGGCCGAACTTGCGATATACACCGCGAACACGCCCGGTCAACTGGCAACGAGCATTGAGGCGCACCGGGCTACCGTCTCGCGGCAGGCTCGCGAGCTTCGCGACCGCCGTATGGCGCTCTTCCATCGGCGTGTTGGGGTCCTTGATGACGCGCTTCAGTTCTGCGCGCCTGGCGGCGTACTTCTCCACCATCTTCTCGCGCTTGAGCCCGCGATTCACCATTGATTTCTTCGCCATATGTTGACCTCAGTTTCTGAACGGAAAGCTGAACGCCTTGAGCAGCGCCCGTCCTTCATCGTCAGTTTTCGCCGTCGTGGTAATGGTGATGTCCATGCCGCGAATGGCGTCGATCTTGTCGTACTCGACTTCCGGAAAAATGATCTGCTCGCGCACGCCCAGCGTGTAATTGCCGCGGCCATCGAACGCGCGGGCATTAAGGCCGCGGAAATCGCGCACGCGCGGCATGGCGATGTTGATCAGCCGATCCAGGAATTCGTACATGCGCTGGCGGCGCAAGGTCACCTTGCAGCCGATCGGCCAGCCTTCGCGAATCTTGAAACCCGCCACAGACTTGCGCGCGTGCGTCACGATCGGCTTCTGGCCGGTGATACGCGCCATGTCGCCGACCGCGTTTTCGACGATCTTCTTGTCGCCGACCGCCTCGCCAAGCCCCATGTTCAGCGTGATCTTACTAATACGCGGGATTTCCATGACGTTTTTGTAACCGAACTGCTCGGCCAACTGTTTCGTCACAGTATCCTGATAATGTTGTTGCAGCCTTGCCATCTGGATAGACCTATACGTCAACGACTTCGTTGTCGGACTTGAAGTACCGAACCTTGCGCCCGTCTTCAAGGCGCCGGAAGCCGACACGGTCGCCCTTCTTCGATATCGGGTTGTACATCATCACGTTGGAGACGTGAATCGGCATCTCACGGTCGACGATGCCGCCGGTCACGCCGGAATTCGGGTTCGGCCGAACGTGCTTTTTGGCGACATTGACGCCTTCAATGACAACGCGTTCGCCGACCACCTTCAGCACGGGGCCGCGGCGGCCCTTGTCCTTGCCGGTGATGACGATGACTTCGTCGCCTTTCTTGATCCTGAGCATCGCAAAATTCTCCAGAAAATCCGTGCGCTTCAGAGCACTTCCGGCGCAAGCGAAATAATGCGCATGAACCGCTCGGTACGCAGCTCGCGCGTCACCGGTCCGAAAATACGGGTCCCGATCGGTTCGAGCTTGTTGTTCAGCAGCACGGCGGCATTGCCGTCGAAACGGATCAGCGATCCGTCCGGACGACGCACGCCCTTGCGCGTGCGCACGACCACCGCGTTGTAGACCTCGCCCTTCTTGACGCGGCCGCGCGGAATCGCGTCGTTGACGCTGACCTTGATAATGTCGCCAATCCCCGCGTAACGGCGCTTCGATCCGCCAAGCACCTTGATACAGCGGATGTGGCGCGCGCCGCTGTTATCGGCGGCGTCCAGGACTGTCTGCATCTGAATCATGACATCGATTCCTTGGTATTAATCCTGACGGTGCTCAGGCGACCGTCGCGCGCTCAACGATTTCGACCAGTGTCCAGGACTTGCGCTTCGACAACGGGCGGCACGGCGTGATGCTGACGGTGTCGCCTTCCTGGCACTGATTGTCGGCGTCGTGCGCCACCAGCTTCGTGCGCCGGCGAATATATTTGCCGTACAGCGGATGCTTGACGAACCGCTCGACGGCTACCGTGATTGACTTATCCATCTTGTTGCTGACGACCTTGCCGGTCAGCGTCCGGATCGGCTTTTCGCTCGTGTCGCTCATGCTTTCGCCTGTTCGTTCTGCACGGTTCTGACCCGTGCGATGTCGCGCTTGACGCGGCCCAACTGATCGGTGCGCGCCAACTGGCCGGTACCGGCTTGCATACGCAGGTTGAACAGCTCGCGCTTCAGCGCCAGCAGTTCATCGTTCAATTCTTTCGCGCTTTTGTCGCGCAGTTCGATCGCTTTCATTACATCACCGTCCGGTTGACGAACGCGGTGCGGACCGGCAGCTTCGCCGCGGCCAGCCGGAAGGCCTCGCGCGCGACGTCTTCGCTGACGCCTTCCATTTCATACAACATGCGACCCGGCTGGATTTTCGCAACCCAGTATTCGACGTTGCCCTTGCCGTTGCCCATGCGGACTTCGAGCGGCTTCTTGGTGACCGGCACGTCAGGGAAAATCCGGATCCAGATCTTGCCGCCACGCTTGACGTGACGCGTCATCGCACGCCGCGCCGCCTCAATCTGGCGCGCGGTAATGCGGCCGCGATCGGTGGCCTTCAAACCATATTCGCCGAAGGAGACGCTATTGCCTACCTGGGCGAGACCGCGGTTCTTGCCTTTCTGCTGCTTGCGAAAGCGGGTGCGTTTCGGTTGTAGCATGACTTATACCTTCGCCGTCTTCTCGACCGGACCTTCCTCGACCACGCTCGCGGTATCGAGAATTTCGCCCTTGAAAATCCAGACCTTGACGCCAATGACGCCGTAGGTCGTGCGCGCCTCTGTGAAACCGTAATCAATGTCGGCGCGTAACGTGTGCAACGGCACCCGACCTTCGCGATACCACTCGCTGCGTGCAATCTCCGCGCCATTCAGGCGGCCGGATACGCGCACCTTGATGCCGAGTGCACCCAGACGCATCGTGTTGGTGACCGCGCGGCGCATGGCGCGACGGAACATGATGCGGCGCTCAAGCTGCTGCGCGACGCTCTCGGCGACCAGTTGCGCGTCCAGCTCGGGTTTGCGAATTTCCTCGATGTTGACGTGCACCGGCACGTCCAGCATCTTGTTCAACTCCTTGCGCAGCGCCTCGATGTCCTCGCCCTTCTTGCCGATGACCATGCCCGGCCGCGCGGTATGAATCGTGATCAGCGCCTGCTTGGCGGGCCGCTCGATTTGAATCCGACTGACCGAGGCCTGCTTCAGGCGCTTTTGCAGAAAGTCCCGAATCTTGATGTCGGTCAGCAGCGTCTCGCCGTACTTGCGGCTGTCCGCGTACCACTTCGAGTTCCAGTCGGCCGAAACGCCGAGCCGGAAGCCGACAGGATGAACTTTATGACCCATACCGGACTGACTCCGTAACTACTTGTCCGCAACCATCACGGTGATGTGACTGGTGCGTTTGAGAATCTGGTTGCCGCGGCCCTTGGCGCGCGCGCGAAACCGCTTCATCGTCGGGCCTTCGTCAACGAAAATCGTCGACACCTTCAGCTCGTCGATGTCCGCGCCCTCGTTGTGCTCGGCATTGGCAATCGCCGACTCCAGCACTTTCTTGACCGTCGCCGCAGCCGAACGCGGGCTGAAGCTCAGCAACTGCAAAGCCTGCTCGACAGGCTTGCCGCGCACCTGATCGGCGATCAGGCGGGCCTTTTGCGCCGAGACGCGTGCGAACCGATGTTTTGCCGCCACCTGCATGATCCGCTCCTTACTTCGTCTTCCGGTCGCCCGAATGACCCTTGAACGTCCGGGTCACGGCGAATTCGCCCAGCTTGTGGCCCACCATGTTTTCGCTGACCAGCACCGGCACGTGTTGGCGGCCGTTGTGGATCGCGATGGTCAGGCCGACCATTTCCGGCGTGATCATCGAACGGCGCGACCAGGTCTTGATCGGCCGCCGGCTGTTGGCCGACACCGCCGCGGCGACTTTGGCCGCCAGATGCGGATCGATGAACGGTCCCTTTTTGATCGAACGTGGCACGTCTCTATCCTCTCAATCCGCTACTTGCTCTTGCGGCGGCGAACAATCATGTTGTCGGTGCGCTTGTTGCTGCGCGTCTTGAAGCCCTTGGTCGGCACGCCCCACGGCGACACCGGGTGACGACCGCCCGAGGTGCGGCCTTCGCCGCCGCCATGCGGATGGTCGACCGGGTTCATTACGACGCCGCGCACCGTCGGACGCACGCCGCGCCAACGGCTCGCGCCGGCTTTGCCCAGCGAGCGCAGGTTATGCTCGGCATTGCCGACTTCGCCCACCGTCGCGCGGCACTCGGACAGCACCCGGCGCATTTCGCCGGAACGCATCCGCAGCGTCGCATAGGCGCCCTCGCGCGCGACAATCTGCGCCAGCGCGCCGGCGCTGCGCGCCATCTGCGCGCCCTTGCCCGGCTTGAGTTCGATGCCATGCACCGTCGTGCCCACCGGAATATTGCGCAGCGGCAATGCATTGCCCGTCTTGATCTGCGCGTGGGCGCCCGAAATCACGTCGTCGCCGGCCGACAGACCCTTCGGCGCGAGAATGTAGCGACGCTCGCCATCCGCGTACAGCAACAGCGCCAGATGCGCGCTGCGGTTCGGATCGTATTCGAGCCGCTCAACCCGTGCCGGCACGCCATCCTTGTCGCGCTTGAAATCGACGCGACGATAACGCTGCTTGTGCCCGCCGCCCTGGTGGCGCTGCGTCAGGCGGCCCTGGTTGTTGCGCCCGCCATTGCGCGTTTTCTTCTCGACCAGCGAGGCAACAGGAGCGCCCTTGTGCAACTCCGGCGTGACGACGCCGACGTGGAACCGGCGGCCGGCGGAAGTCGGTTTGGACTTTTTCAGTGCCATACTGCTTTACCTTCCTTACTCGGTCGCCATCAGGTTGATTTCATTGCCCGGCGCCAACGTTACGTAGGCCTTCTTCCAATCGCCCTGGCGACCCATGCGGCCGCTGAAGCGCTTGTTCTTGCCGCGGACATTCACCGTCGATACCGACTGCACCTTGACGTCGAACATCAATTCGACCGCTTTGGAAATATCCAGCTTGGAGGCGTCGCGCCGGACCTTGAACGCGTGCTGGTTGTGGGCATCGCCCACCAGCGTCGCTTTCTCGGAAACGTGGGGCGCAATCAGCACGTCCATCAGTTTGGCCTGATTCATGACAACCACTCCTCGAGGCGACGCAGCGCCGGCACGGTGACGAGCACCTTTTCGTAGCCGATCAGGCTGACCGGGTCCACGACGTTCACGTCGCGTACTTCCACTTCGGCCAGATTGCGCGCCGCCAGATACAACTTCTCGTCGACGCCGGCCGTCACGATCAACACGTTGTCGAGCGACAGCTCCTTGAGCTTCGTCACGAGCTGCTTGGTCTTCGGCGCATCGACGGCGAAATCCTCCAGCACCACCAGCCGATCCTGGCGCACCAGTTCCGACAGGATCGCCGCGAGCGCGCCGCGGTACATCTTGCGGTTGACCTTCTGCGTGAAGTCGCGCGGCTTCGCGGCGAACACCTTGCCGCCGCCCCGCCACAGCGGGCTGCGAATGGTGCCGGCGCGAGCGCGGCCGGTGCCTTTCTGGCGATGCGGCTTTTTGCCGCCGCCGCTGACTTCCGTACGCGTCTTCTGCGCCTTGGTGCCGGAGCGGCCGCCAGCCAGCCAGGCCGTCACGACCTGGTGAACCAGCGGTTCGTTGAATTCACGTCCAAAGGCGGCATCCGAAACGGTCAGCGAAGATGCGCCCGAAGCATTATGTAACTGCAATTCCATTGGCGTCTCCTCAGCTCGCGGCCTTGGCCTTGACCGCGGGACGAACGATGACGTCACCGCCTGCCGAGCCCGGAACCGCCCCGCGAATCAATAGCAAGTTGCGCTCGACATCGACGCGTACCACTTGCAGATTCTGGGTGGTGCGGCGCTTGGCGCCCAGGTGGCCGGCCATTTTCTTGCCCTTGAACACGCGGCCTGGCGTTTGGTTCTGACCGATCGAACCCGGGGCGCGATGCGACAGCGAGTTGCCGTGAGTGGCGTCCTGCATGTGGAAATGATGGCGCTTGACGCCGCCGGCAAAGCCCTTGCCGATGGTGACGCCGGTCACATCGACCTGCTGACCCTCGGAGAAGATGTCGGCCTTGATCTCGCCGCCGGCGGCGAAGTCGTCGCCTTCACCATCGTGCAGGCGGAATTCCCACAGTCCGCGGCCCGCGCCGACGCCGGATTTCTTGAAATGACCGCCCGCGGCAGTATTGACGCGATTCGCGCGGCGCGTGCCTGTCGTGACCTGCACGGCGCGATAGCCATCGGCATCGGCGGATTTGATTTGACTGATCCGGTTTGGCTCGACCTCGATTACGGTCACCGGAATCGACGCGCCGTCCTCAGTGAAGACGCGCGTCATGCCGCGTTTGCGGCCGATTACGCCAATGGTCATCTTCTTAATCCTCGTCGCGGCCGTCGCCGCGCTGTGGCGCGGCCAATGCCGTGCTATTAATCCGTCAACATCGATTTCGATTGACCGATGCCGCACGAAGTGAAATCACTTCGCCTCAATAATGCCGGTGGCCCGTTACAGGCTTTTCCCGCAACGGGCCACAGCGAGCCGAAAATTATAACACCAAGTCAGCGCCAAACAAGCCCGAAAGCGGGTTTGGCCAACATTTTTGTTCCGTCCCTGCGGACGACGCCTCAGTTCAGTTTGATCTGAACGTCGACGCCTGCCGCCAGGTCGAGCTTCATCAACGCGTCGACCGTCTTGTCATTCGGATCGACGATGTCCATCAGGCGCTTGTGTGTACGAATCTCGTACTGGTCACGCGCGTCCTTGTTGACATGCGGCGATTTCAGCACCGTGTAGCGCTCGCACTTGACCGGCAGCGGCACCGGGCCTTTGACCTGGGCGCCTGTGCGCTTGGCCGTATCGACGATCTCCCGGGCCGACTTGTCGATCAGGCGGTAGTCGAACGCCTTCAGGCGGATGCGGATATTCTGGTTTGCCATGATTTACTCGATCACCTTCGACACAACACCGGCGCCGACGGTACGGCCGCCTTCGCGGATGGCGAAGCGCAGGCCTTCTTCCATCGCGATCGGCGCGATCAGCGACACGGTCATCTTGACGTTGTCGCCCGGCATCACCATTTCGGTACCCTGCGGCAGGTCCACCGAGCCCGTGACGTCGGTGGTCCGGAAGTAGAACTGCGGGCGATAGCCGTTGAAGAACGGGGTGTGTCGACCGCCTTCTTCCTTGGTCAGAATGTAGACCTCGGCCTCGAACTTGGTGTGCGGGGTGATGCTGCCCGGTTTGGCCAGCACCTGGCCGCGTTCGACTTCGTCGCGCTTGGTGCCGCGCAGCAACACGCCGATGTTGTCGCCGGCCTGGCCCTGGTCGAGCAGCTTCCTGAACATTTCGACGCCGGTGCAGGTGGTCCGGGTGGTGTCGTGGATGCCGACGATTTCGATGTCGTCGCCGACCTTGACGATGCCGCGCTCAACACGCCCGGTGACGACGGTCCCGCGACCGGAGATGCTGAAGACGTCTTCGACCGGCATGAGGAAGTCGCCGTCGATGGCACGCTCGGGCTCGGGGATGTAGCTGTCCATGGCCTCGACGAGCTTGTAGATGCTCTGGGTGCCGATCTCGCTGTCGTCGCCTTCCAGCGCCTTCAACGCGCTGCCGGTGACGATCGGGGTGTCGTCGCCCGGGAATTCGTAAGCCGAGAGCAGGTCGCGCACTTCCATTTCGACCAGTTCGAGCAGCTCCGCGTCGTCAACCATGTCGGCCTTGTTCATGTAGACGACGATGTAGGGCACGCCCACCTGGCGCGACAGCAGGATGTGCTCGCGGGTCTGCGGCATCGGGCCGTCGGCCGCGGACACCACCAGGATCGCGCCGTCCATCTGGGCCGCGCCGGTGATCATGTTCTTGACGTAGTCGGCGTGTCCGGGGCAGTCCACGTGCGCGTAATGGCGCTTCTCGGATTCGTATTCGACGTGCGAGGTCGCAATCGTGATGCCGCGCGCCCGTTCTTCCGGCGCGTTGTCAATCTGGTCGAATGCGCTCGCTTCGCCGCCGTACTTTTCCGACAGCACTTTCGTCATCGCCGCCGTCAGGGTCGTCTTGCCGTGGTCCACGTGACCAATCGTGCCGACGTTCACGTGCGGCTTCGTGCGCTCGTATTTTGCTTTCGACAT
>DASSBR010000047.1:0-2597 GCA_035698525.1 Gammaproteobacteria bacterium | reverse complement strand
CACCCGGCCCGACATTAACGTCAACGGCCACATGTATGGCGAGCTGAGCGTGAAAGATACCGGCAGCGGTATTGCGCCGGACCTGATCGGCACGCTGTTCGAGCGCGGCACGTCGGTCAAGGGCGAAGGCCACGGCCTGGGCCTGGCCATTGTCGCCGGGCTGGTGGAGAACTGGCACGGCTGGGTGAGCTGCCGCACCGAGCCGGGCGAAGGCACGACATTTCATGTATTGTTGCCGTACCGATTGGCCGGCGGGGAGGCTGAATGATGGCTTCCGTGAAGTCATCGACCCGGATTCTGCTTGTCGAAGACGAGCAGCGCGTGTCGGAAAGTTTGCAGGAACTGCTCGAGCTGTATGGCTATGCGGTTCATGCCGTGTGCAGCGGACACGAGGCGACGGCCTGGCTCAAATACGAGCCCTGCGACGTGGTGCTGCTCGACCTCAACCTGCCGGGTATGAAAGGCGAGCAGCTGCTGGACTTCATCGTCTCCGGCGAGCTCGACACCGCAGTGATCGTCGTCAGCGGTGAGGCGTCGAACGACAGCGGCCTCGACGCGCTCCGGCGTGGTGCCGACGATTACCTGCGCAAGCCCTACGCGCCCGATCAACTGATCCGGGCGATCGAAAACGCCGCCCGCAAACAGCAGCATGCGAAGGAAAACGCGGCGCTGGAATCGCGGCTGATCGAGTCGGAAAAGCTGCACCGCTATATCGTCGAAAGCTCCCCCGATCTCATTTACATGCTCGACCGCGACGGGCGGTTCACGTTCGTCAACAGCCGCATCGAATCGCTGCTCGGCTTTCGCAAGAACGAGCTGCTGGGCGTGCATTATTCGACCATCGTCCACGAGGCCGACCAGGAATTTTCGCGCGGCATATTCAACGAGCGGCGCACCGGCGAACGCGCCGCGCACAACATCGAACTGCGGCTGAAGTGCCGCAACGGCGCGGTGCGCGGTCACCAGCATTTCCTGCCGGTCGAGGTGAACGCGATGGGCATGTACGGCCCGGGCGACGCGCCGGCGGAGGCGCGCTTCAACGGCACTTACGGCATCGCGCGCGATATCAGCGACCGCAAGCGCGCCGAGGAAATCATTAATTTCCAGGCTTCGCACGATCTGCTGACGCGCCTGCCCAATCGCTTCCTGTTCAAGGACCGGCTGACGCAGGCGGTCGCCCAGGCGCGCCGCAATCCGCAGACGATGGCGGTGATGTTCCTCGACCTCGATCGCTTCAAGATGGTCAACGACACGCTCGGCCATCTGATCGGCGACCAGTTGTTGCAGTCGGTCAGCAAGCGCATCGTGCATTGCCTGCGCGAGGGCGACACGCTGGCGCGCGCCGGCGGCGACGAATACATGCTGCTGCTGCCGCAGGCCGGCCGGCGCACGGAGGCGAGCGAGGTCGCCAAGAAGATCCTCAACGAGCTGCACCAGCCGTTTATCGTCGGCGACCATGAGCTGTTCGTGACCGTCAGCATCGGCATCGCGCTGTATCCCGAGCACGGCGAAAATCCGGACATGCTGATTCGCCGCTCGGACATCGCGATGTACGAGGCGAAGTCGCGCGGCAAGGATTCGTTCGAGTTTTATCGCGACGACATGAGTACGGTGATCAGCGATTACGTGTCGCTGGAGGCCGGCATGCGTCGCGCGCTGACGGGCAACCAGTTCGTGATTCACTATCAGCCGCAGGTGAACGTGGCCACCGGCAAGGTGACGGGCGTCGAGGCGCTGGTGCGCTGGCGGCATCCGACCCGCGGCGTGCTGGCGCCGGGCGAGTTCATTCCGATCGCCGAGGAAAGCGGGCTGATCGTCGCGCTGGGCGAGTGGGTCCTGCGTCAGGCCTGTCAGGACATTGCGATGTGGCGCAAGTCGCTGCCGAATCTGCGCGTGGCGGTCAATTTCTCGATGCTGCAATTCGAGCAGGCGGGGCTGGTCGAGATGATCGTGTCGATTCTCGAGGAGTACGGCGTGCCGGGCGAGGCGCTCGAGATCGAGATCACCGAAAACATGATCATGAAGGATGTCGAGAACACGGTGCGCAAGCTGCGCGAGTTGAGCAGCCATGGCATCCGCATCGCGATCGACGACTTCGGCACCGGCTATGCGTCGCTGAGTTACCTGCGCCGCCTGCCGATCGATACGTTAAAGCTCGATCATTCGTTCGTGCGCGATATCCATACCGGCAGTTCGGGCGCGTCGATCGCCTCGGCGATCGCGTCGATGTCGCAGAGCCTCGATTTGAACCTGATCGCCGAGGGCGTCGAGACGGAGTTGCAGATGAATTATCTGCGCTCGATCGGTTGCAATGAAATGCAGGGGTTCGTGTTGAGTCCGCCGTTGCCGGCCGATGCGGCGGGGCGGTTTGTGATGCGGGAGCCGGAGTCTTTGGCGGGGATGAGGGCAGGCTAACGAAGGATTGAGTGCTTAGGACTTAGGACTGAGTGAAGAGCGGCCATCCTTGACTAAGTCCTAAGTCCTTATATCCTCCGCTCCGGCTGAAAATTAGCCACCGCCGCCGCCAACCGCCGCAACCCATCAGCCGGCGCGCCCGCCTTATACCGCAGCGCCACGTACAGCCGCGTCACCGCCTC
>DASSBR010000046.1:0-8597 GCA_035698525.1 Gammaproteobacteria bacterium | reverse complement strand
TCAAGCGCTGGGTAGAACAGGTCAAGAATGTACGCGAACTGGCACGCGACGCCGTTGAGGGGCGGCTGACGCCGGAGCATCTGGCCGACAAGTCGTTGCTCAAGAACTTCGCCGCCAAGGTGGAACTGTTGCAACACCTGGACCGCGCGCACTGGTCGCGGATCGGGGAAGTGAAGGTCAGGCCGGACGCCTATGGTTTCGACAAAGACGGCAACAAGGTGCCGTCACCGCATGTGTCGGTCGAAGTGGACGGGCGCCGGCATCGCGTTGACGGCGCCAAAACCATCGACGAGGCGATGGATCAGGTCAAGGCGCTGTTAGATCAGGCCGCACCCGACAAGCGCCTGCAGTTCGAGATTCGCGGCAATCGCAAGCTCGACCACTACTTCATCAACAAGAAAGGCGACAAGGAATATCGGAAGCTGAAGGAGTTTGACTCGCTCGACGACGCCCGGACCTACCTGAAGGATCACCACAATGATCTGGTGGATGCGTGGGAGGCCGTCAAGGACCGCGATAACGTCACCAAGGGAGACATGCGCCGGCGCGCGAATCGCGAGCGGGTGGGGCCGGATTACCGCAACGGCGAAGACGTGACGCCCGAGCAATTCTCCGAGCAATTCGGATTCAGAGGGGTGGAATTCGGCAACTGGGTCCGGCAGGGTAAGAACGCGCGCGAGCGCCAGGGGATGCTCAACCAGACCTACGACGCGCTCATGGACCTGGCCGACATTCTCGGCGTGCCGCCGCGAGCGTTATCGCTCGACGGCACGTTGGGCTTGGGTCTCGGCTCACGCGGTCACGGCTGGGCGTCGGCGCATTTTGAGCCGGATCGGCTGGTCATCAACCTGACCAAGACGCGCGGGGCAGGCAGTCTGGCGCACGAGTGGCTGCATAGTCTCGACAACTACTTTGCCCGCAAGCGCGGCACGCCGGACATCAAGAGCGGGCAAGACGCCTATCGCCGCGGTGCGTTCATCACCTATCGACCCGAGAATTACTATGTTCTGAAACAGGGCGGCCACGGCATCACGATCCCGGAGAGCGCCTTCGACCGCATGATGGCCGGAGAGACCGTGCCCGGCCACGGGCGCATCCTCAAGGCGTATCGCGACCCGTCGCTGTGGCGGAAGGTGGACGGCGTGCGGCCCGAGGTCGGCAAGGCGTTTGCCGAGCTGGTGGCTGCGCTGGATAACTCGCCGATGAAGGCGCGCGCCGAGCGCATCGACAAGGGCAACGTCGACGGCTACTGGTCGCGGATCATCGAGCGCGCCGCGCGCTCGTTCGAGAACTACATCATCACGAAGATGGCCGACAAGGGCATCGAGAACGACTATCTCGCCAATGTCACGTCGCCGGCTGAGTTCAAGCGCGCCGCCGAGCGGTACCCGTACCTGAAACCGGATGAGGTCGGCCCGGTTGCCAAGGCGTTCGATACGCTGTTCAACACCATCGAGACGCGCGAGACCGAGAAGGGCAATGTGGCGCTGTATGCCAGCCGCGACCGGTCCGGGCAAACGCCGGGGCTTTCCGTATCCGACGCCATCAAACGCATTACGAACCGCATCGGCGCCAAGGCGCTCAAGCGCCTGACCGATGCCAAGACCGGCTTTGTCCACATCGTTCAGCATCAGGATGAATTGCCGCCTCACTTGCAAGCCAAGGGCGCAATCGGCGGCGTGACCGACCCCGTGACCGGCGAGGTCTGGCTGGTGGCCGACCGCATGGAGCCGCGCTCGGCCGATTTCGACCCCTACGGCCTGTTCCTGCATGAACTCGGCGTCCACAGCGGCCTGCGCGGCCTGTTGGGCGACAAGGCCGATGATGTGCTGGCCCAGGTGCGCGAGGGCGCGAAGAAGAAGGCGAGCCGGCTCTATCAGGCGCGCCAGCGCGTGCCCGGCAGCACCACCAAAGAACACGTCGACGAGGAGACGCTGGCCTATTTCATCGGCGACCCGAAGAACCATAACACGTCGCTGGCCCGGCGCATCTTCGCGGCCGTGCGCGCTACCCTGTACCGCATGGGGATCGTCAAGAAGCTGTCTGATGATGATCTGGCGGCGATTGTCCGGGCGTCGCTGCGCAAGGCGACGCGGGAGGCGGGGCGGCGCGCTCCCGACTACGGCGAGTTGGCGCCATCCTATGCGCGCCACGTCCACACCCGCGAGCAATACGAACAGCGCATCGACGAGTTATTCGACGGCGCGAAGCCGAATGCAGAAGGCGTGCGCGCGCTGGACGAAGGGGACGTGCTGACGCTGACGGGTTATGGCGACATGCCGGTCGTTATCAACGAAGGGCATGCCATCGGCGCTGGCAAGTACAATCATCCGCTGCCGAAATGGGCATGGCAAAAGATGCCGGAGTGGATCGACAACCCGGCGGCGGTATTTGAACGGACGAAGGATGGTCATCTGACGATGATCGGGCCGGAACTAGTGGACGGCCACGCGGTCATTATTGGGCTGGAGCCTAACGCGCCCCCACCTCATCGGTCAGGTGGCGAGGCTCGCCATTTGGTACTGACCGCTTTCGAGAAAGACCGCGGCACATTACCTCTTGGGCGCATGGTCGAAGACGGCGACATGAAACCGCTGTACATTGACCAAAAGAAAGGCCCTCAATTCTACGCAGGCTCCGGGGTTTCATTCCCCGGCAGAGCTGCCGAACTGCGGGCCTTCAATCGCAAGATAAAGACAGACCGCGATCTTGTCAAGTTTCGCCGTGCCCGAAGTGCGGCATCTGGGTCGAAGCAGCCATCGTTTGCGAAAAGTGAACGAGCCGCTAAATCACCAGTGCTCAAGGGGCTCCAATTGCCCAATAGCGTTTCCGGTGCGAGCGGCTCGTCACGGTCTATCTTAACCGAAGCGGATGTGTTGTCAAGATTCCCCGAAGGAGATCGTGCGGCCTTTGGGCTGCATCGCAATACCGACGGTACGCTCAAGGTCACCGGCGACCGCGCCGCCATCCGCGACGCGCTCAAGGCCGCCGGCATCGACACGAAAGGCATTCCGGCGCGCGACGGGCTGATTTTCGGCAAGAGCCGCGCTGAAGCGGTCGAAAATGCGTTGAACGGGCCGGCGCCGAAGTTCGCGGTGCGCGGCGAGGATTTCGAGGGCAGCATGCCGGAAGAGGCCGAGCACGAGCGGGCGATCCCGCGGCAGGGGTCGCTGACCGGCAGCCATTTCGAGGTGCCGGAAGACACGCTCACCGACCAACTCCTGCAAGCCTTCCAGGACCGCTACATCGACGCCAAGCGGGTTCAGGATGCGATCGAGGCGGGCCGGCCGATCAGCGACGCGCTTAACTTCTATCAGAAAGAAGAGCTGTACCACGGCCGCGCCGAGGAAGCGATGCGGATGGCGGAAGAGTACTACGTCAAGCCGCTGCTGGATCAAGTCAAGACGGCGGGGCTCACGCTGGATGAGGCCAGCGATTTCGTGAAGGCGCGCCACGCCAAGGAGCGTAACGCGCGCATCGCCAAGATCAATCCCGCCTTCAAGTCCGGCGAAGGCTCGGGTATGACTGACGCCGAGGCCGACGCCATTCTGGCGCAGTATCGCGACAATCCGGCCGTCCAGAAGATCGGCACGCTGTTCGACCGGATGGCGCAGATCGATCGGAATCTGTTGGTCGAGACGGGACTGGAAACGCCGGAGACCGTCGCCGGCTGGGAGGCGATGTACAAGCACTACGCGCCGGCCAAGGGCGCGCCGGAAGGTAAGGCTGAACGCAAGGGAAATGGTTCCGGCAAGGGCTTGCAGGTTGGCGGCAAGGTGAAGCGCGCCTTCGGGCGGCGGAGCCCGGCCGGGAATGCCATCGTCCATCTGCTGCGCGACCACCAGCAGCATTTGATCGATGCGGAACGCGCTGAGCCCGGCCGGGCGCTGATTCGGCTGGCGGAAGACAACCCGAACCCCGACTTCTGGGAAGTGGACGCGGTCGAATACCGGCCGTCGATCGACAAGGAAACCGGGCTGGTGAAGTACACGCCGACGCACGTCGGCGGCGACAACACGTTTACCGTGCCGATCGACGGCGTGCCGCACCGGCTCACTTTACACACGGAGCGCGGCGAACGACTGGCGAAGGCGCTCAAGAATTTGAACGGCGAAGCCGACAACCTGGTCATTCGCGGCCTGTCGCACGTGAACCGTTATTTGGCGATGGTCAATACCGGCCTCAACCCCGAGTTCGTGCTGTCGAACTTCCTGCGCGATTTGCAGGAAGCGTCGATCAATCTCACCGACACCCAGGCGGCGGACGTGCGCGGGCGGGTGGTGCGCGACACGCCGCGAGCAGTACGCGGCGCATGGCGAGCGCTCAATGGCAAGGTCGATACCCAATGGGCGCAGTATTTTGACGAGTTTCGCAAGGCGGGCGGCAAGACCGGCTGGGCGGGCGCATATCGCGACGTGGACGTGCTGGCGAAGCGGCTCGAAGGCCAGATGCGTCACTACCAGCGGGGTGCCAAGCACCCGCTGAAACTCGCCCGCAATCTGGCCGATCTGATCGAGAACGCCAACTCGGCGGTGGAAAACGGCGTGCGCCTGTCGGCCTTTGTGCATGCGCGCGAAGCCGGCGCGAGCGTCGAGCAGGCGGCGAGCCTGGCCAAGAACCTGACGGTCAACTTCAACCGCAAGGGCCAGTACGGCTCGTTGATGAACAGCTTGTATCTGTTCTTTAACGCGAGCATGCAGGGCAGTGCGCGTGTCGCTCGGCTCTTGGCGAGCCCCAAGGGCCGCAAGGTGGCGCTGGCGCTGACGGCGACGGCGGTGGCGATTAACCTCTACGATCGGCTGGCCGGCGGCGAGGATGACGCCGGCATGCCGTATTACGACCAGATCCCGGACTACATCAAGGAGCGTAATGTAATCATTATGCTGCCGGGCACCGACGGCGATTATGTGTCCGTGCCGATGCCGTGGGGCTACAGCGTCTTCGGCACCGTCGGCAATCAAATCGGCTGGGCGGCCTCGGATGCGTTCGGCTGGACGCCGAAGCATTACGATGCGATGGATTCGGCGGCGGCCGTTATGTCGTCGTTCGCCAATGCGTTCAACCCGATCGGCGGCGAGTCCAGTCTGGTACAGTTCCTGTCGCCGACGGTGACCGATCCGATCGCGCAGGTGGCGAGCAACCAGACCTGGTACGGCGGCAACCTGATGCCGGAGCCGAACCCGTTCACTAATACACCCAAACCCGACAGCGAGCGGTATTATCAGTCGGCACCGGAATGGGCGAAACAACTGGCGGCCAGTGTGAACGCCGCCACCGGCGGGACCAAGGTTGAGCCGGGCGAGATCAGTGTGTCCCCGGAAACCTTGTCGATGCTGTTCGATACGGTGACCGGCGGTGTCGGTCGGTTCTTCGAACGCGGTGGCGATGTGGCTACCAAGATCACGATTGGCGCGCCGTGGGAGCCTCGGGAGATGCCCTTTCTGCGCAAGGTGTACGGGCAGGTGGGTGACGCCAGCGTGCGCGATGCCTATTACACCAACCTTCGCAAGATCGGCTACGCCAAGGCGAACATGGATTACGCTAAGAAGATGGGGGATGCGGGGCTGCGCCAGCGGATGCTGCAGGAACGGGCTGCCTACGTGCGCGCGCAGCCGTTCGCCGCCCAGATTCAGAAGCAAATCCGCGATCTCAAGGATCAGCTGGATCGAATCGAGCGCAGTAACACCGGCCTATCGGTCAAGCGCATCCGGCGTCAGGCGGTTAACAAGCGCATCGTCGAGCTGATGCGGCGGCTCAATCAGCAGGTCGAGAAGATGAAGCGGTAGCGCTTACCGCTAATCCGGCGGCGTGTCCAGCGTCTCCATCGCTTGCCGCCAATCGCGATCTGTCTGCGCCCGTTCTGCCCGGTCGGTCTGCTCCTGTAACTGCTGCAGGATCGCGTCACGCTGCATCTTCTCCTGAAAGCGCTGCTCCTGTTGGCGCATCCGGTCGATCTGCCCTTCCCGGGCCGCTTGCGCCGGCGAGACGCTGGGCTGATACAGGTCTTGCCATTCCGGTTGCGGCGGCGGATTGGCCTGATCCGGCGGGCCGGCCAACGCCGGCACGGCGATCAACAGCGCGATCACCGTCAGTAGTGTTTTCATCGTCGTTCTCCTTGTTCCGCCGGAGAAAACTTTACCATAACCCGCTCCATTAGCATCCTTTCCCATTTCTCAAGCCCGGCCTTCTTTTCGGGCAAGTAGTCAAAGTAGTCGTAGTGCGCGCCGGACACGTCGCCGATAACATGATTCTGGATCCGGTCGCGGTCGAACTTGCTGACGCCGGCCTCGCCCATGCGCGTCTTGCACGTCCGCCTCAGGTCGTGCGGCGTCCAGGTGTAGCCCGCTGTCGAGACGGCCTTGGTCAGCGCCTCATTGCTGATCGGCCGCGTGGTGCGCGCCGAGAAGTGCGCCGGCAGTAGATACGGCGACGCCGGGAACAGCTCGCGCAGCATCCGTAACTCCGCGACCGCGCTCGCGACCAGCGGAACCAGGTGAGTCCGGCCGTTCTTGGTGCGCTCTTTCGGTATCGTCCAGACGCCCGCCTCCAAGTCAAACTCATCCCACGGCGCGACGCACAGCTCCCCGGTGCGCGGCCCGCCGGTCAGCAGCATGATTCGCACGATCAGCCGGTACGGCAGTGACAGATTGTGCGTCTGCCACAGCTCTGCGATTTCCTCCCAATCCAATACCCGCGTGCGCCGACGGGTGCCGCCCGGCCGGTTCGGCACGCTGGCGACCGGGTTCGCCGTCAATCCGAACCGCGGCCCGCTCGCCTTGCTCCACGGATCGTTGTCGGACTTCACACCCCAGCCGAACGCCGCATGCAGCGTCGCGCGCAGATTCTTGGCCGAGGTCTCCTTGCCGCGCTCCACCAGCTCGCGCACGGCGTCGGCGACGTCGCCAGGCGTGACGGCTGCCGCGCGGGTAGTGGCGCCGAGATGCGGGATCGCGTCGCGCTCGAGCATCTTGCGCGTCCGCTCCACGGTTTTCTTGCCGCGTTGGGTCATGTGGTCGAGGTAGCCGTCGACAAGCGCCTGCACGGTGCCGTGCGCGACCGGGGCGGCCGTCGGCGGCAAGCCCTGGTCGAGCCGCGCCCGCATGGCGCGCACGCGCTCGCGCGCCTGTGTGAGTCCCACAGCAGGAAACGAACCGATGCGCTGAAAGCGGACCTTGCCCGCCTGCCAGTATTCGAGCCGGAACGTCACCTGCCCGCCGGGCGACACCTGAACGTGAAACCCACGATCCGCCCCTTTATCGTATAATCGGTAGGGTGTCGCGCGGGGCTTGAGGGAGCGCAGCAGTTTATCGGTAAACATGCGTAGTCTGGTGGAGTCCGTCGCCGTAGTCTGGTTTTAGTCTGGTGGAGCACGCAGTCAACCGGGTTAAAGTTGAACAACGTGGGGCAGAGTGTAAGCGCGCAAAGCCCCGTCAGGCAAGGACTCATGGACAGAGTGGGGCAACGTGCGGACGAGCGGCAGACCCGCCGGAGTCAATTCGTAATCAGTAGGTCGGAGGTTCGATTCCTCTCGCCGGCACCAATGTTTTCAACGGCTTAGGCGGCTTCCGATTCACCCTCGGGAGCCGCCGTAGTCTGGTTCGTAGTCTGGTGAGTTTGACGCTTGATCCAGTCCTGAACCGCCAAGAGCGACCAGCGCGGCGTCTGCTTCGTGATATAGGTGCGCTGCGGGAAGCGGCGCTGATGGCCTTCCGGCAGCAGTTCCAGCCGGCGGATCGTCGTACGGCCGAGATGGGTCAACTCTTTCACGTCGTCGATGTCGAGTAAGCGGTCTTCGATCAATGTGTCGCTCTCGTTCACTGCTATGCCTTGGTCGTTTCTCATCCTGTCCTCCGCTTCACTCTCCGCGCGGGCTTGGGTTCGCCGTTCCGCTTCGCGTCCCGCGCCTGCCGTCTGTCTCTGCTGCGTTTGCTCATGTGTTATCCACCATTTTCCGGCTGGTCAAGTCGCATAATAATTTGCCGATCCCCGCTATCACTGGCCTCGCGCCGGAAATGCCGTGTTATCCGGCGAATTAGGGGGCCTAATCATTTAGGAGGTCTAATTGGCGTTAGGCCCCATTGATAGAAGTCCACTCTTCGTTCGAGATATTTTGGCCATACACACCGCCATAGAAATAACTGTCGCCTGGCCAAGAAAGATTCCCGCCGTAGTAGCCGTTCGAGGCGTTGCGGTAGTCGATCAGGATTTCACCTTTGTTCGTCGTAATCTTGCAGCCGTACTTTTCAACCACGTCGCCATTTTCGGACGTTTCCTCTCGGGCGTCGGGCAAATCCAAGTCCTCGACGGCGAGAACCGCAGCGGGAAACCCAAGCGCCGGGAGAGAAACCTGCTCTATCCACGTTTCAGAACAACAGTCGCCGTCAGCCTTTACAACCAATTCTCCGGCGTCGGTCAAAAACCGGAGCGCCTTTTTGTCTGCCGCGATCTGTAGGTCTGTAATCGTCTTGCCAATTAGAACATTGCTCATTTTTTCATCCTCTCGTGGTCTGTGGCCTAACGAGGCGCTGGGCGACAGTTGCGCGTTTATTTCCGTCCTCAATTCCGCATTCTCAGCGTCTTCGCTTTCGTCCCAGATA
>DASSBR010000045.1:0-157982 GCA_035698525.1 Gammaproteobacteria bacterium | reverse complement strand
CGTCGATTTGCGCGCCGGACGAAATAATCTTCGGCGTCACGAAAATCAGCAGCTCTTTCTTGTTGTTGATCGTCTGGGTGTCGCGGAACAGGAAACCCAGCAGCGGAATATCGCCGAGCAGCGGCACTTTATGGACACTCTGGGTGCGGCTGGTTTCATAGATTCCGCCGAGCACCACCGTGTCGCCGTTGTTGACCAGCACCTGCGTCTTGACCTCGCGCGTGTCGATACTCGGTACGGTGCCGCCAGTGGCGCTTGGCACCGTCTCGCCCTTGCTGTCCTTGCTGACATCGAGATCCATGATGATCTTGTTGTCCGGCGTGATCTGCGGCGTCACCTTGAGGCTCAGCACCGCGTCCTTGAACTGGACATTGGTCGCGCCGCTGCTTGAAGCCTGCTGGTACGGAATTTCGACGCCCTGCTTGATCAGCGCCTCATGCTGATTGGAGGTGATGACGTGCGGCCGCGAAATCACCTGACCGTGGCCTTCCGCCTGCAGCGCGGAGAGTTCGAGATCGACCAGGTAATTTGAGCTCAGAATCGATACCGCCAGTTGGCCGACGGGGCCCGCCGCCGGCGCATTGACCGCCAGACGGTTGTTCAGCGACGGCAGGCCCACAGGCGTGACCTGCCCGGTACTGTTCAAGTTGCCCACGGCGGAATTGATTATCGTGTCCGTGCCTTCGGCGCTGCCGCTCACAGTGACCAGTCCATCCTGGGTCGGGTGCACCGCGGTGTCACCAAAACGCACGCCCAGTTCCTGCGTGAAATCCTTGTTGACGATGACGATGCGCGACTGGATCAGCACCTGGCGCACCGGGATATCCAGCTTGTGGACCATTTTGCGGACTTCGGCAAGACGATCGGCCGTATCCTGCACCAGCAGTGTGTTGGTGCGCTTGTCGACGGTGACGCTGCCGCGCTTGGACAACAGCGAGTTGCCCTGCGACTTGATCAGGTTGGCCAGGTCGGAGGCCTTGGCGTAGTTCACCTGGATGAACGCGAACTCCAGCGGCAGCAGCTTCTGGATCGCCTGTTTCGAAGCCAGTTGCGCCTGTTCCTGCTTGGCGAGCTGCGCCGCCGGCGCGATCAGGACCACATTGCCGTGCTTGCGCATCGCGAGGCCGCGGGTCTTCAGGATGATGTCCAGCGCCTGGTCCCACGGTACGTTGTGCAGGCGCAGTGTGATATCGCCGTTCACGCTGTCGCTGACGACCATGTTGAGGCCGGTGAAGTCTGCCAGTACCGCCAGCACCGCACGCACCGAGACGTTCTGGAAATTCAGGTTCAGCCGCTTGCCGGTATATTGCTTCTCGCTCGCCCGCGCCTGTTGCTGCTCGTTGACCGGCTTGATCTCGACCGTGAGCAGATTGTCCGACTGGTAGGCGATCTGCTCGTAGTTGCCCTGGGTGTGGATCACCACGCGCGTGTTGTCGCCGTGCCGTGTCGCGTCGATGGCGGTAACGGGCGTCGCGAAGTCGCTGACATCGAGCCGGCGCATGTCCTTCTTCGGCAGCATCGTGTTTTTCAGCGAGACGACGACTTCGTCGCCTTCCTTTTGCACATCGGTGTTGGTGTGCGGATCGCTCAGCTGGATGAGTACCCGGCCGGAGCCGTTCTCGCCACGGCGAAAGTCGACATGGGTTACCCGCGAACCTTGGGCGGCCGGCGCGTTCGTTTCGCCGCTGGCCGGTCCGAACGACGAAGCCGTCCGCGTGCCGGAACCGCCGATGGTGATGTAGACGTGTCGCCCGGACACGCGGGTCGTGTACGGCATCGGATAGCTCAGATCGACCACGACGCGGGTGCGCCCGCCGGCCGCGGCGGTCATGACTTTGCGGACGCCGGCAATGTCGATCTTGTGGCTTGTCTGCTTCAATGCCAGCTCAGTGTTCGGCAGGTCGACGGCGATGCGCGCCGGTTTGTCGATACTGAACGAAAGCGGTTTCGGCGCAGGCTGCGCCAGCGTCAGGTCGATCTGCACGCGCTGGCCGCCCAGCGGCGTCGCCTGAACGGATTTGAGCTGATTCGCGTGCGCGGCGTTCGCGCTCAGCGCCAGCGGCGCAAGAATGGCGAAGCCCAGCGCCGCTGTCGCCAGTCGGCGGCGAAGCGGAGAGATCCGGAGTGTTCTGTTCATGGCGTACCTGCTTTCAAGCCGTCTATTGTTGTGAGAGCTGAATCTTCGTCTCCCGTTTCACGTAGCCTCCGAGCCCGTTGGGAACGATTTCGCGCAATATCAGACCGGTGGAGCTGACGGCGAGGATGCGGCCGTCATTCTGGCCCATGTAATTGCCCACGGTGACGTGGTGCACCAGGCCTTCCTTGTCGCGAATCAGCGCGTAGCGTTTGCCGCCCATGTCGATCGTGCCGACCATCGACAGACTGTCGAGCGGGTAGCGTTCGAGGTATTCCTTGTTTCGATGCTGGTCCGGACGCAGGTTGCTGGTGTCCTGTTGCGGCATTGCCGGCACGAATGGCGGACGCAGCATCTGATCCGCGTAGGTGTAGGTTTCGTAAGGCTTGATCTGCGGGATCGGCTTGATCGGCGGACCCGGCCGCGCCTCGACGTTCTGCACAAACTGTTGCAGGTCGGTCATGTCATGGCCGCAACCGGCCAGCGCCGCCGTCGCCAGCAGGGCGAAAGCAATCCGTGCGGCCTTGCGGCAGGTATGCGAAACGTCTGTATCCATGCGCTTACCCTTTGCCGCCGTTCTGTTCGAGGTAGCGGTAAATCTTGGCGGTCAGTTCCATCGTCAGCCGGCCGCCGGCCTGCTTGCCGGTCGGTTTGATGCTGATGTTGTGCAAGGTGACGATGCGCGGCAGCGCGGCCACGTCGGAAACGAACTTGGCGAGGTCGTGGTAGCTGCCGCTGACGACCATGCGAATCGGCTTTTCGGCGTAGAAATCCTTCTTGTTCTCGCCCTGCGGCTGGAACAACTCCTGCTGCAGCCCATCAATCTTGGCCGTCTGCGAGATATCGCGCAGCAGGCTGTCGACCTCGGTCTTGCTGGGCAACTGGCGCAGCAGCGTGCCGAAGCTCGCGCGCATCTCCTTCATCTGTTCCTTGAGCTTGTCGAGGTTGGCGGCCTTTGCGGCCTTGGTCTCGAATTGTTGCTTCAGGGTGACTTCCTGCTTGCGTGCGGCCTTGAGTTCATCGCCCTGGTCGCGGATCGCGAGATACCAGCCGCCGCCCACGATGACGGCGAAAATCAGCGCCATCACCACCGCCTTGCCGGCGACGGGCCAGTTGCCTGCCTCGCGGATGTCGAGGTCGTTCAAGGCCTGCAGATCGAAATTGAGATTGTTCAGATCGATAGCCATCAGCCCTTGCTCTCCTTGCCCTTCGAAGGGCCGGTGATCGTCGCCGACAGTGTGAATTGCTTGCGGTGCAGCGGGCCTTTGCCGGTCGCCTTGATGACCGTCAGGTTCGGGTCCGCGAGCCAATCGGAATCCGCGATGTTGCGCATGTAGGTCGAAATGCGGGCGCTCGACTGCGCGATGCCGTTGATGTGCAGCGTGTCGCCTTGCTCATTGACGCTGGTCAGAAAGATGCCGTCAGGCAGCGTGCGGACGAGTTGGTCGAACAGGTGGACGATCTGCGGACGCGACTGCTGCAGTTGCTCGATGATGCGCATCCGCGCCAGCAGTTCCTTGCGCGTCTCCTTCAGGTCCTTGATGTCCTTGATGCGCTTGTCGACGCTCGAAATCTGCGTCTGGAGGTAGCGGTTTCGCTGGTTCTGGTAGTCGATGTTGGCGCTCATCGTGTGATGCCAGTACCCGACAACCAGCGCCGCGAGGATCGCGACGCCGATTGACGAAGTGTTGAACTGCTTCTGGCGGCGCTTGCGCCGTTCCTCGCGCCAGGGCAGCAGGTTGATGCGTGGCATTAGTCGAAGCTCCTTAAAGCCAGCCCGCAGGCCACCACCAGCCCCGGTTCGTCGCTGTCCGCGAGTTGCGCGCGGGCGCGCGAGGCGATCGCTATGTTGCCGACCGGATTGCCCACCACGGTGGGCGTGTCGAGCCGCTCGGCGATTTCCTCGGCGGCGCCGGACATGGCCGCGCAACCGCCGCAGATCACAATCTGCGCGAGATCGTCCGTGGCGTTGGTGGAAGTCAGGTAAAACTGCATCGCGCGGCTGACTTGCTGCGCCATGTCATTGACGAAACTTTTCCGGATGTCGCGTTCGTAGCTGTCCGGCAGCCCGCCGATCTTCTTGGCGCGGCCGGCCTCCTCAAAGGAGAGGCCGTAGTGGCGCATGATTTCGTCGGTCAGGTGACGGCCGCCGAATGCCTGATCGCGGGTATAGACGATCTTGCGGTCGTCCATCACGCTGAACGTGGTGGACGTCGCGCCGAAATCGACCAGCGCGATGGTTTGGCCGCGGCCCTCCTCGGGGATCTGGTAGGCCATCAGTTCGCAGGCCGTTTCGATGGCATAGGCTTCGATGTCGACCACAACGGCGTTGAGGCCGGCGAGATCGAGCACCGCCTGGCGCTGGTCAACGTTTTCCGTTCGCGTGGCGACCAGCAGGATATCGACCATGTCGGGGTCGGTCGCTGACGGGCCCAGCACGGAAAAGTCGTAGCGGACCTCTTCGATCGGAAACGGTATATATTGGTCGGCCTGCAACTCGACCTGCTGCGCGCGCTCCTCGTCGCTCAGGTTCGCGGGCATGACGATCGTCTTGGTGATAACGGTGGGTCCGCCGATGGCGACGGCGGCGTCGCGCGTCCGGGAACCGGACCGGCGCAACGCTTTCTTGACGGCCTCGCCGCAGGCGTCGATGTCGCTGATAACTTTGTCGGTGATGGCGTCGCGGGGCATCGGTTCCACGGCGTATGCTTCGACTTGATAGCCGTGGCGTCCCTTGCCAAGCTCGATCAGCTTGACGGAGGAGGTGCTAATGTCCAGCCCAAGCACAGGCTTTGTCTTTTTAGTCAGAAGCACGCCTTTTCCCCTTGTTACGCGGCGACTTGCGGCTTGTTTGTGCCCAAACACCTTAAGTGCGGCGGCTAACTATATATCAATAATCGGTTAAATGGAACGCACGGCTACTAGCGCTCATGTAGATTCCGTATAATGCCAGCGCCCGTCAAGAACGCGCCGACCGGGGGTCCGCGCGCGCTGACGAACGGCATTGGCCACGGCTGGCGCATCTTGCATGCTTGCAACGATGCCACCCGCCACTTCGACGAGGAATCATGCGGCGTCCGTTCAAAATCCTGGCCTGGTTACTGATCGCGGGTTTCGGCGCCGCCGTTGTGGCGTGCATCGCACTCGTGATCGCATGGTTCGTCATCGCCCCCGGACTGCCATCGGCGACGGTCCTCAAGGACGTGCGCCTGCAGGTGCCGATGCGCGTCTATACCCGCGACGGCAAGTTGATGGCCGAATACGGCACCAAGCGCCGCGTGCCGCTCGATTACGAGGATTTCCCGCCGCTGATGATCGAGGCGTTCATCGCCGCGGAGGACAACCGTTACTTCGAGCACCCGGGCGTGGATTACCAGGGTCTGTTGCGCGCCGCCGTCGAACTGGTGCTGACCGGTGAAAAGGCGCAGGGCGGCAGCACGATCACCATGCAGGTTGCGCGCAATTACTTTCTGACGCGCAAGAAGACTTATCTCCGCAAACTCCGCGAGATTTTCCTTGCCCTGAAGATCGACCAGCACTTCACCAAGGAAGAAGTGCTGGCCCTTTATTTGAACAAAATTTTCCTGGGCGAGAGAGCATTCGGCGTGGGCGCCGCCGCGCATGTTTATTTCGGGACCGACGTCTGGCACCTGAATCTGGCGCAGATTGCGATGATCGCGGGGCTGCCGCGCGCGCCTTCGCTGGACAATCCGGTTCACAGCAGGGAAAACGCGCGCGTCCGGCGCAATTACGTGCTCGGGCGCATGCTTGCGAACGGCTTTATCAATCGCGCCGCCTACGAGCGCGCGAAGGCCCAACCTGTTACCGGCAGTTATCACGGCGAAAAGACCACCGTTTCCGCACCGTACATCGCCGAAATGGTGCGCGATGAAATGGTTGACCGCTACGGCGAGAACGTCTACACCGACGGCTACAGCGTCACGACAACGCTCGACAGCCGCTTGCAGCCGATCGCCGTCAAGGCACTGCGCAAGGATCTCGAAACCTACAGCCGCCGACATGGCTATCGCGGTCCGGCCGGGCACGCCGATACGACAATCGATGCGGGCCCGGATCAATGGCTCACGCTGCTCGATGGCTACAACGAATACGGAGGTCTGGAGCCCGCGCTCGTGACAGCGGTCGGCGAGCGGGACGCGGCTGCCTTCATGCGCGGCGTCGGCGTGGTCGGTATTCAATGGGACGGCCTGTCGTGGGCGCGGCCGTACATCGACGTGAACACGGTCGGCAAGGCACCGGACAAAGCCGCGGATGTCCTGAAAGTCGGCGACATCGTCTATCTCAGGAAGGACAAGGGCAGCTGGCAGCTTGCCCAGGTGCCGCACGTGGAGGGCGCGCTGGTGTCGGTGGATCCGGTGGACGGGGCCATTGTCGCGTTGGTCGGCGGTTTCGATTTCAACCTGAGCAAGTTCAATCGGGTCACCCAGGCGCAACGTCAGCCGGGCTCGTCGATCAAGCCGTACATTTATACCGCCGCGCTGGCGCATGGCATGACGCCCGCGACGATGATTAACGACGCACCGGTTGTGGTTGCGAACCACACGCTGGAAAACATCTGGCGGCCGGAAAACTACGAGCACCGCTTTCGCGGCCCGACGCGGCTGCGCGTCGCGCTGGAAGAATCGCTGAACCTGGTATCGGTGCGCGTGCTGCGCCGCGTCGGCATCGACTACACCACGCAATTCTTCAGCCGATTTGGCTTCAACCCGGACAAGCTGCCGCATTACCTGTCGCTGGCGCTCGGCAGCACCAGCTTCACCCCGCTGCAGATGGCGCGCGGCTACTCGGTATTTGCCAATGGCGGGTTCCTGATACAGCCGTATTTCATTCAGAAGATCGTCGATACTACCACCGGCCGAACGTTATATGCGGCAAACCCGCCTGTCGCTTGCGACGCGTGCGGTGTACAGGAGGCGGCCGCGCCGAAGACGACTCCGATGCGGGCGGTGCGGACTGCCGGCGTCAATGCCGCGCATCTGCCGCAGCCCCGGAGCCAGGCCTTGCCGCCGGGCACACAAGCGATCACGCGCACCGTCGAGCCGCCGGTCAACCTTGCGCAGCGCACCATCACGCCGCAGGATGACTACCAGATCACCTCGATGATGCGTTCGGTGATCAGTCACGGCACCGGTCGGCGCGCCAGACGTATTGGCCGCGACGATCTGGCGGGCAAGACCGGCACAGCCGACAACTACAATGACGCGTGGTTCGGCGGGTTCAACGCCAATCTGGTGACGATCGCCTACGTCGGATTCGACCAGGTGCAGACGCTCGGCCGACCTGAAACAGGCGCCCGCGCGGCGCTCCCGGCGTGGGTGGATTTCATGGGGCCGGCGCTTGCCGACACGCCGGCGGTGCCGTTCCTGCAACCGGCCGGCATGGTGACAGTGCGGATCGACTCCAAGACCGGCCTGCGCACCGGCCCCGAAGATCCGAACGCGATGTTCGAGACCTTCCGTGTAGGCCGGGTGCCGCCGGCAGCCTCGTCGGCCAACTTTGGCCGTTCCGGCATTGGCGGTGCGACTACCGCGGGCCTGCCGCAGTAACGGGCCGCAGCCCTGGCAATCGACCTCGCCAGCATCCCGCAGTCTTTTCAGGACACTGTCAGCGCTCATTGGGGCCGTTTTCTGGCCGCGGGCGCGTCGCCGGAACTGCAAGCGGCATTGCAGAATGCCGATTTTCCCGCCGTCTGGGCGGCGAGCGATTTCGTCGCCGAGAGCCTGATTCGTTCACCCGCCCTGTTCGAGGGCGCATGGTCCCGCCGTCTGACCCAGGCGAGCGAGCCCGGCCGCCTGGCGGCGGAAGTCGAAGCGGCCGTGGCCGGCACCGCGGACGAAGCGGCGCTGCATGGCGCCCTGCGCCGCGTCCGCCGCCGCGAGATGGTGCGCATCGCCTGGCGCGACCTGGCCGGATGGGCATTGCTGGACGAAACGCTGCACGATCTTTCCGCACTCGCGGATGCCTGTATCGACGCGGCGCTGGCGAAGCTTGCAGCCTGGCAAGGGGGCACCGGTGCAGGCTCTCTCGTGGTGCTCGGCTTCGGCAAGCTCGGCGCGCGCGAGCTCAATTTCTCGTCCGATATCGACCTCGTGTTCGCATTCTCGCGCGACGCCGAGCGCGGCGATGCGTACTTCACGCGCCTCGGGCAGAAATTGATCCGCGCGCTGAATGAACCGACCGCCGACGGCTTCGTGTTTCGCGTCGACATGCGCCTCAGACCCTTCGGCGCGAGCGGACCGCTGACGATGTCGGTGGAAGCGATTGAAAACTACTATCAGACTCACGGCCGCGACTGGGAGCGTTACGCGCTCATCAAGGCGCGGGCCGTTGCCGGCGACGTCGATGCGGGCGAACGGCTGTTGCGCGACCTGCGCCCGTTCGTTTATCGCCGCTATCTCGACTTCAATGCCTTCGAATCCCTGCGTGAAATGAAGACGATGATTGCGCGTGAAGTTGCGCGCCAGGGCCTCGAAGACAATATCAAGCTGGGCCGCGGCGGCATTCGCGAGATCGAGTTCATCGGCCAGGTCTTTCAATTGATCCGCGGCGGCCGCGAAGCGGCGTTGCGCGAACGCGGCATTCGCGCGGTACTCCGCGCACTGGTCGCCGGGGGCTATCTCGAAGGCGACGAAGCCGCCGCGCTCGATGCCGCCTACGAATTCCTGCGCCGTACCGAAAACCGCCTGCAAATGGCGGCGGACCGCCAGACGCACGAGCTGCCCGATGAGCCGTCGGCGCGCCTGCGGCTTGCACGGTCCATGGACTTTCACGATTGGCGCGACTTTCATGCCGCGCTCCAGGCGCATCGCGATACGGTGCGCGCGGTTTTCGAGCAGGTTTTCGCCGCGCCGGCCGAGGCGGCGTCGGACGAGAGCGATGCGCCCGCGGTGTGGCAGTCCGCGGCGAGCGGCGCCGATGCCGACCCGGCGCTCGCCGCCATGGGCTTCGGCGAATCCGCCGCCGCGGCCCTGCGCGATCTCACGACGGCGCCGCCGATACAGGCGCTGGGCGCGCGCGGCCGACGGCGGCTGGATGAACTTATGCCGCGGCTCATCGAGGCCGCGGCCGCGTCGGGCAAACCCGACGCGGTGCTGCTGAGCCTGCTCCGCCTGATCGAAGCGGTCGCCGGCCGTACGGCCTACCTCGCTTTGCTTGCCGAAAACGACAACGTGCTGCGCCATTTGGCGGCGCTGGCAGCGGCCAGCCCGTGGCTGCTAGGCCTCGTCACACGGACACCGTTGTTGATGGACGAGCTGATCGACCCGCGCGTCTTCGGCGTCGCGCCGGACCCGGGTGCGCTGGCGGCGGAGCTTGCGACAGTGCTGCAGGGCGTCGATCCGACCGACCAGGAAGCCGAAATGGACGCTCTGCGCCAGTTCCAGCAGGCGGCGGTATTGCGTATCGCCGCGGCCGACCTGAGCGGCAACACTGATCCGCCGCAGGTCAGCCAACGGCTGACAGCGCTGGCGGAAGCGACCGTCAACGCGGTCGTGACTCTGACGGGCGAGCGGCTGGCGACGCGCCACGGCGTGCCGATCAACCGCGTGGGAGACCGCGACGAGCCGGCGCACCTCGCAGTGATCGCCTACGGTACATTCGGCGGCGGGGAACTCGGCTACGGTTCGGACCTCGATCTCGTGTTCATGCACGACAGCGACGGTGCGGGTCAAAAAACCGACGGCGCACGCCCGCTGGACAACACTGTCTTCTTTGCGCGCTGGTCGCAGCGCGTCATCAGCTTCCTGTCCACTTCGACCAGCGCCGGCGTGCTGTACCGGGTCGACATGCGTCTGAGGCCGAGCGGCAGCGCCGGCCTCGTGGTCAGCAGCTTCGACGGCTTCGCCCGCTACCAGCGCGAGCAGGCATGGACGTGGGAGCACCAGGCGCTGGTGCGCGCCCGGCCGGTGGCCGGCGATCCGGGGCTCATGCAGCGCTTTGCCGGGTTGCGCCGCGAAATCCTGTGCCGGCCGCGCGAAGAGCCCGCGTTGCGGCACGACATCGCCGCCATGCGCGAGCGCATGCGCCGGGAGTTCGCGGTTGCGACCGAGGCCGGCTTCGATGTCAAGCAGGGCGAGGGCGGCTTGATCGACATCGAGTTTCTGGTTCAGTACTGGGTGTTGCGCCATGCGCACGTTCATCCGGCGCTGATCGAACGCCACGACAATCTCGGTTTCCTCGACATGCTGACAGCACACAACCTGGTCGACACCAGCGTCGCCGCCGAACTCGCCGACATCTATCGCGGCTATCTCGGACGCAGCCAGCGGCTGACACTGGAAGGCTGGGGCACGGTGGTCGCCGAGGACGAGTGTCGCGAGCAGCGCGAAGCGGTGCGGGCACGCTGGCGGGAAGCATTGTTATAATCGCAGCGCGCAAACAGGGGAATTCCAGTTCATGATCATCGTCACCGGCGCCGCCGGCTTTATCGGTAGCAACCTGGTTCATGCTCTCAACGAGCAGGGCCACAAGGACATCGTCGCGGTGGACGATCTCACCGACGGGGCCAAATTTCGCAATCTCGTCGGCGCCGATATTGCCGATTACTTCGACAAGCACGAGTTCCTCGACCTGATCCGCCGCGAGCATGACTTCGGTTCGATTGAAGCCGTTTTTCATCAGGGCGCCTGTTCGGATACGACCGAATGGGACGGCCGCTACATGCTGGAAAACAACTACGCGTACTCGAGAACGTTACTCGAATTTTGCATTGCTCGACGGGTTCCTTTTCTTTACGCGTCATCGGCGTCCGTTTACGGGGCCGGCCGGCGCTTCAGTGAAGAACCGGCCAACGAAGCGCCGCTGAACGTCTATGGCTATTCGAAGCTGTTGTTCGACCAGTACGTGCGCCGCCGCCTGCCGACTGTGCAGAGCCAGATCGTCGGCCTGCGTTATTTCAACGTGTACGGGCCGCGCGAGCAGCACAAAGGCGGCATGGCGAGCATCGCCTTTCATCTCAATGGACAGGTATTGTCTACCGGCAAGGCCAAATTGTTCGAAGGCAGCGACGGTTTCGAGGACGGCGAACAGCGGCGCGATTTCATTTACATCGACGATGTCTGCGCGGTGAACAGCTGGTTTCTCGCGCATCCGGACGTCTCCGGCATCTTCAACGTCGGCACCGGCGCCAGTGCGACGTTCAATGAAGTGGCCGAGGCCGTCATCGCCGCGCACGAGCGTGGGCAGATCGAGTACATCCGGTTCCCGGAGCGGCTCGAAGGTTGTTACCAGAGTTTTACAGAAGCTGACATCCGCGGGTTGCGCGCGGCCGGTTACGACCGGCCGTTCATTGGCGTCGCCGAGGGTGTCCGCTCCTACATGGAGTGGCTGAACGAAGCGCCAGTCGAATAGCCGAGTTCGGGGCGCTGCGAAGCCGATGCTATAATTCTGCGATAGAACTTGACCTTCAGGAGCCACACGTGGCCGCGCAGCAGCCTGTCCAATCCGCAACCGGGACGATTCAGCCGAACGCAGAGCACCATTACAAGGTGACGCGCCGGAATCTGCCTCTCAGTTGCCCGATGCCGGAGATGAGCCTGTGGAATTCGCATCAACGGGTTTATTTGCCGATCGAGGCAAGCGGCGAGGCGATGTGCCCGTACTGCGGCGCGCGTTATACATTGGTCGACGAATAATGCGTGCGGGTGCGGCGCCCGCGGGGGACCTGACCCGTGCTCTTGCTGGCCTGGGCTGACGCGCTCATTCCGAAACCGCCTTTTCGCCTGATTCTCCCCGCGCTGGCCGGCGCGCTGCTGCTGCTGTTTGCGGCTCCGAACGTGTCGGTTCCCGCTTTTGCGGCAAGCCTCGGCCTTCTGTGGCTGTACCGGCGCGACCTCGATTACGACCCTGGCGCGCCGGAGAAACGGCTGATTTTCGTCGCCGCATTTTACCTTCTGATCTGGCTCATCGCCGCCGCCGTGCATGGCGGATTCGTCCCGGGCGACTTTGCCGGTTACGCCGCCTTGTTGCTGGTATATCCCGTCCACCGTGTCTCGCGCTGCTTCGAGCTCGACGAGCGGGCGGTGTGGTGGGCGCTTGGCGGCGCGTCGGCGGCGGGCGCGATTGCCATGGCCGTCAGCCTCGCGATGTCCGGGCCCGTTGCGGAACCCGCCTGGTGGGGCAACCTGGGCTTCGTGATGGGCGCGATGATGCTCGGCAGCCTGAGCTATGCCGCCGCCCGTGCTGCCCGCTGTTTTCTTCTGCTGCTTGCGACGCTCGGCATGATGGCGGGCTTCGCGTCCGGCTTCTGGGGCCCCTGGCTGGCTTTGCCGGTGGTGCTGTCGGTATGGTTTCTGCATGCCCCGGATCGGTTGCGTCGCCGATTCCGGTGGGCAGTCGTGCTCGCGATCCTCATCGGCATCGAGATTGTGCTGCTCGTGGACGACACCGGCGCACTGGCGCGCTTTCGCCGGCTCGCGCTGCAGGCCAACGTCTGGTCCTACAGCGGTGGCGCGGATGGGCTTCTGGGCGCGGTGTTGCAGGATTGGCAGATGGCGCTCGCGGCATTTGCGGCGCATCCGGCCATCGGGGCCGGACACGACGTATCTACCAGCGCGCTGAACCAGTATGTCTTGACGTTGGACGCCTCAGGCGTCGTGGGTGCGCTGGCACTCGGCTTGCTGATCGGCATCCCCGGCCGGCTTTTCGGCCGCATGGCGCGCCATACCGACGCCGCCGTACAGCGGCTTGGCCTCGCCGGGCTGTTGCTGGTGACGGCCTATGGCGTGATCGGTCTGATTCAGCCCGTTTTTTCCGATGGTCGTACGCTGGCCTTCTATGCGTTGGTTGTCGCGGCGCTCTATGCTGCCGCTCGGCAAATGCGCGCCGTTGCCCGTGCGCGGCCCGTCGTTCGCAAGCAGACGCTGAGCGTTACGATCATTGCCCGGGACGAAGCCGACCGGATTGGCCGCTGCCTCGATTCCATTGCCGGCTGGGCGGACGAAATCATCGTGCTCGACAGCGGCAGCAGAGACGACACCGTGGCGATTGCGCGCCGCTATACGGAACATGTCGGGATCACCGACTGGCCAGGCTATGGCGCGCAAAAGCAGCGCGCGCTGGAGCGCGCCACCTGCGACTGGGTGCTGTCGCTTGATGCCGACGAAGCGCTGACGCCGGAGCTGAAGCATGACATTGACGAGGCGCTGAACGACGCGCCGGAGTGCACGGCCTATGCCCTGCCGTGGGCGGTGGTCGTATTCGGCAAGCGCCTCGACTTCGGCCGTCCCAGCCGCGCGCCGCTGCGGCTGACGCAGCGCGAGGGGGCACGGTTCTCGCCCGACATCGTGCATGAAAAAATACAGCCGCCGCCGGGCCGGGTCGGCCGTCTTGAGGGCCGCTTGCTGCACTACAGTTGGCGCGATTTCGGCCATGCGCTAAACAAGTCCGCTGATTATGCCTGGCTGGGCGCGCGCCGCCGCCACGCCCGCGGTCGGCGCGGCGGCGGCGTCGCTCTCGCCGCGGTGCGCAGCCTGTGGATGTTCGTACAGCTTTATTTTCTGCGCCTGGGGCTGCTCGACGGCCGCGTCGGGTTTATCGTCGCGGTCATCGAGATGCAGGAATCCTTTAATCGTTATGCGGGCTTGTGGACGCTGCGCCGGAACCGCTCTACGTGATCAGCTTTCTGAGCGGTTGCCCCGTTCTTTCAACACGCGATCCAGCATCGCGGTGACATCGGCAACCTGAATCAACTGCATCGCTTCCGGGTGGCGCACCCGCATTCCCCAGCGCGCCTCCTCGGGCGTCGTGCCGGCGAACCGCCGCAGCGCCTCGGGATAGCGGTTCACGACCCACTCGCGGTGCAGATACGGGCCTGACCGTTCGACGTTGGTGGTGGCATACAAGCCGATAACGGGCGTGCCGACGGCGGTACCCATATGCGCCGGACCGGAATCGGGCGACACGAGTGCGGTCGCGCGCTGCAACAACGCCACGAGTTGCTTCAGGGTGGTTTTGCCAATCAGGTCGATCGGCCTCGTATGGCAAAGGTCGCCAATGACCCGCCCCACTTCGCGTTCGGCCGCGCTGGGCCCGCCGGTCAGGATCACCCTGAGACCATGCTTCATCTCGGCGTAATCCGCGACCGCTGCATAGCGCTCAATACTCCAGTTGCGCCAGTTGCGCAGGCGCGGGTTGGCGAGTGGACTGATGATCAAAGTGGGTGTGCCGGCGGGAATCTGTTCGGCGGCGAAAGTGCGGTCGGCATCGCTCAGCGGGATATCCCAGCGCAGCACGCGCTCGCGAATGCCGAGTGCATCCGTAAAACCGAACAGGCCGTCCATCACGTGCTCGCGTACACGGGCCGCGATCTTTTCGTTGGTGAACAGCCACTGAAAGTCGCGCGCCCGTCTGTGATCGAAGCCGAGCCGGCGCCTGGCACGGATGTTCAGGGTTGCGATACTGGCGCGTAGCGACACCTGCATGTGCAGGAGCAGGTCGAAATGTCGCCCGGCGAGTTGCCGGCGCAGCTGGCGATGCGCCTTCCGGCCCTGGCTTTTATCGAAGATGATAAACTCGATGCCGGGGATGTCGCCGATCAACGTGGCTTCGAGACGGCCGATAACCCACGTGATACGGGTATCGGGCCACGCGGCGGCGAGCGTGCGGATGACAGGGAGCGTGTGGCAGATATCGCCGACCGCCGACAAACGCATCACGCAAACGCTTTCAGGGGTAGTCATGTGATCGCTACAACGAAGGCCGGAAGCGGCCTCATCCTATACGATGAATCGTTGGTCGGCCACCCGGACGAGCCATTGTTCGCGCCGGCACACTGGCGCGAACGGGGCGTGTTGCGAGCCACCGAGGGCGGCCGCGGCGCGAGCTGGATTGTCGAGCGCGAGGCGGGCGATTGGGTATTGCGCCACTATCGGCGCGGCGGCGCGATCCGGTTTCTTGACGATCGCTACCTGTGGTCCGGCAGCGCCGCGCGCACGAGGCCGTGGTGCGAGTGGCGTTATCTCGGCGAGATGCGCGCGCGCGGCTTGCCCGTGCCGCGGCCGGTCGCCGCGCGGATCGTTCGCAGCGGCCTGGTTTATCGCGGCGATCTGATTACGGAGCGGATACCGCGTGCTCGCCCGTTGTCCGCCTGGCTGCAGGCGGGCGACGCCAGCGGAGCGCCATGGGCGGAGATCGGCCGCATGCTCGCCCGCTTTCAGGCGGCCGGCGCGGCGCACCCGGACCTCAATGCCCACAACATATTGATTCAGTCGGACCAGTCGATCTGGCTCATTGACTTCGACCGCGGTGGCTGGCGCCGGCCCGGAGGCGAGTGGGCAAGGCGTAATCTGGCGCGACTCAAGCGGTCCCTGCTGAAGGTGGCACCGCCCGAGGAAGCCGCGTCCATTGAAAAAACACATTGGCCCGCCCTGCTGGCGGGTTAGGCCTGGTTCCCGCGCCGGTGTTTCCGCGGCACGATCTTGAACCGGTCGTGGCTCCATAAATATTGCTCCGGGCAGTCGCGGATGCCAGCTTCGAGTACTGCATTCACGCGCGCCGCGTCCGCCGCATCGTCGCCGCTTGGAAAATCGGTCAATGCCGGCAGCAGCCGTATCAAATAGCCGTCTCCGTTGGCGAGGCGCCTGACGAAAAAAGGCGTCACTGGCGCGCCACTGACGCGCGCGATCCGCCCCGTCGCCGGGTTGGTCGGCGCCGGCACACCAAAGAACGGTGCCACCACGCTGTTCCTGCCTCGATAGCCTTGGTCGGGCGCATACCAGATCGGTACGCCGGCTTTGAGGCTTTTCAGCATCGCGCGTACGTCATCGCGCGGAATGGCGTGTTCCGCGCGGCGTTCCCGTCCGCGCCGGATCACCGCGTCGAGCAGCGGGTTCCTGTTGGGTCTGTACATCGCGTGCAGACGCACGAACAGCGTCAGCATCGCGCCGCCGATTTCGAGGGTCGTGAAATGCGCCGTCAGCAGCATCGCGCCGCGTCCTTTCGCCGTGGCCGCCTGCAAATGTTCCAGTCCCTCGATACGCACCAGCCGCCGCAGCCGTTCCGGCGACGCCCACCAGCACATACCGAGTTCGATCAGCCCCATGCCCAGCGATTGGAAATGCTGTTTTTCGAGCCGACGGCGCGCGGCCGGCGTCAATTCCGGAAAGCACCGTTCCAGATTGATGCGCGTAATACGCCGCCGCCGGCCGGCGAAGAGGCGGATCACACTGCCGGCTGCAAAACCCAGCGGCCGCTGAGCGCGGTAAGGCAGGAGCGTCGCGAGGCGGATCGCGCCCAGCGCCAGCCACAACGGCCAGTAGCGCGGTTTGAGGAAGGCAGCGGACATGCGGCGCATTGTACCCTCTGACCGCCGACCGCTATGTTAATATTCCGCCCGATTCCGCGGCTCAGCAGGTTCATGGCCCTTCACATTCCCGATTTCTCCGCCGCCCGCATCCTGGTCGCCGGCGATGTCATGCTCGATCGCTACTGGTCCGGCGCCGCCCAGCGCATTTCGCCGGAAGCGCCGGTGCCGGTGGTGCGCGTCGATCGGGCCGACGAACGCCCCGGCGGGGCGGGCAATGTCGCGGTCAATCTTGCGCTGCTGGGCGCACCGGCCACGTTGCTGGGTGTCACCGGCGATGACGATACAGCCCGCGCGCTGGATGCCGCGCTTGCCGCCCGCAATATCCAGGCGAAGCTGGCGCGGCAACCCGGCGCGCATACGATCACCAAGCTGCGCGTGCTGAGCCGGCGGCAGCAACTGCTGCGGGTCGACTTCGAGAATGAAAACCTGGCGGCGCCCGAGCAGTTTCTCGAGTGGGTCCATGAGGCCATTCCCGCGCACGACGCGCTCGTGTTGTCCGACTACGGCAAGGGGAGCCTGGCGAACGTACAGTCGCTGATTGCGGCGGCGCGCGCCGCCGGAAAGCCGGCGCTGGTCGACCCGAAGGGCCTCGACTTCGAGCGCTATCGCGGCGCCGCGGCGATCACGCCGAACCTGGCCGAGTTCGAGGCGGTGGCGGGCGCGTGCGCCACCGATGCCGACATCGCTGAAAAGGGCGAGAACCTGCGCGCGGCGCTCGACCTCAACGCGCTGGTCGTGACTCGCGGCGAAGACGGCATGACGCTGATCGAAGCAGGCCGCGCGCCGTTGCATTTGCCGACCCATGCCCAGGAAGTGGCCGATGTGACCGGCGCGGGCGATACTGTCATCGCGCTGCTCGCGGCCGGCCTCGCGACTGGCCTGCCGTTCGTGCAGGCGACCGCGCTGGCCAACCTTGGCGCGGGCCTCGTGGTGGCAAAGGTGGGCGCGGCCGGCGTGACGCCGGCGGAACTGCGTCGCGCCGTGCACGAGCGCGACGGCGCGGCGCGCTACGGCGTGCTCGACGAAATCGCGTTGCTCGATGCGGTGGCCGAGGCGCGCGCGCGCGGCGAACGCATCGTCATGACCAACGGCTGCTTCGACCTTTTGCATCCCGGCCATATCGCCTATTTACGCCAGGCGCGCGCTCTGGGCGACCGGCTGATCGTCGCGGTCAACGACGACGCTTCGGTGCGGTGGCTGAAAGGCGAGGGGCGGCCGGTCAACCTGCTCGACGACCGCATGATCATGCTGTCGGCGCTGGAAACGGTCGACTGGGTCGTACCGTTCAGCGAAGACACGCCGGCGCGGTTGATCGCGCGCGTGCTGCCCGACGTGCTGGTGAAGGGCGGCGACTATCGACCGGAGGAGATCGCGGGCTACGAGGCCGTGACCGCGAATGGCGGCGAAGTCAAAGTGGTCGATTTCGTGCCCGGTCATTCGACGACGGCGCTGCTTGAAGCGCTGCGCCGGGAGTAGATGCGCGTCATTTACACGCTGACGACGGCGATGATCGCGCCGTTTGCCTTCGGCTGGCTCGCTATTCGCAGCCGCCGTCAGACCGGCGCGCCCGACGCGGCGCGCGAACGGCGCGGACATCTGCCGGACAAGCCCGGTCCGTCGCCCATCTGGATTCACGCCGCCTCGCTTGGCGAAGCCCGCGCCGCGCAACCGCTGATCGACGTGCTGATCGCGGATCATCCGTTGCTCATCACCACGTTCACCGCGACCGCGCGTCGCCATTGCCGCGAACGCTACGCCGGCCGCGCCACGGTGACGATGCTGCCGTACGATCTGCCGCCTTTCGTCAACCGGTTCCTACGTGCCGCCCGGCCGTGCATGGCGATCTTCATCGAGACCGAAATCTGGCCGAATTTGTACCGCGCACTGAGCCGTCGGCAGACGCCGATCGTCATCGTCAGCGCCCGCATTTCCACGCGCGCGTTTGAGCGCTATCGTCGTTTTCAGTCGCTGGTAACGCCCTGCCTTAAAGAGACGTCAAAAATTGCAGCGCAGACACAGGCGGATGCCGATCGCTTTATTGCACTCGGCGCGCCAGCGGAACGCGTTTCCGTGATCGGCAACCTCAAGTTCGATACGCGGCCGCCACCGGATGCGGCGAGTCGCGGCGCGGCGCTGCGTGCGGCATCATTCGGCGGTCGGCCGGTCTGGGTTGCCGGCAGCACCCGCGAGGGCGAGGAAGAAATTGTTCTGAAGGCATTCGAGGCGGTGCGCGCCCGGGTGCCGGACTGCGTGCTCGTGCTCGCCCCGCGTCACCCTGAGCGGGCTCCGCTGGTGGCCGCGTTGGCTGCCGCCACGGGATGCAAGTCTGTGTTGCGTTCCGCTCTAAAAGATACTGAGTGTGACGCGCCGATTCTGATAATCGACGCTGTGGGCGAACTGGTTGATTTCTACGCCGCTGCCGACGTGGTGTTCGTGGGCGGCACGTTTGCCAACGTCGGCGGCCACAATGTACTTGAGCCGGCGATGCTGGGCCGTCCGCTGGTCACCGGGCCGCACCTGGAGAACTGGCGCGGCGTGGCCGAGGACATGAGGTCGGACGGCGGACTCGCGGTTGTCGGCAATGTCGCCGAACTGGCGAAAACCGTCAGCCGCTTACTGGCCGACGCCAACGCGCGCACCGACGCCGGCGCCGCGGCGCGCGCCAGCGTAGAGCGTCATCGCGGCGCTACTGCGCGGGCATTACGCCTGATCGGAGACCAGCTTCAATAGGCGCTTATTTGCCCGGCGGCGGAACCTGCGGATTGCGCGGCTTGAGTTCGTTGCCCGGCACAGTCGGCTTGCGCGTCAGGTACTGGTTGATCGACGCGACATCCTCGGAAGTGAGCGTGCCCGCCGCCTGTTCGAGCTTCAGCCCGTCAATCAGGTATTGATAGCGCGCTTGCGCGTAATTTGTGCGCGCGGTCAGAAGGTTGTTGCGCGCCGTCAGCACATCGACTGTCGTGCGGGTACCGACAGCCTGCCCGGCCTCGTTTGCGCGCAACGCCGTTTCCGCCGAAATTACCGCTTCCTTCAGTGCCTTCACCTTGGCGATGCCGGTCAACACGCCCAGGAAGGCGTCGCGCGTATTCTGCTTCACCTGTCGGGCGATGAGGTGCGTTTGCGCCTCGGCCGCGGCGTGGCTGTATTTCGCCTGCCGCGAGCGTGCGGCGATCGCGCCGCCGGACCAGATCGGCAGGCTGAGTTGCAGGGATAGTTGATTCCTGTTGCCTTGCGACGTGCTCGGCGGCGTATTGCCGAAAGTCGTCTCACCCAGATTGCGACCGTGCGACAGGCTCAGACCCAGCGTCGGATAGCGCACCGCTTCCTGGATGTCGACGTTCTTTGCGGCAATTTTCGCGTCCATGCGCGTGGCGAGCAGCGACAGATTCTGCCGGATAGCCTGCTTGATCCAGGCCTGCGCATTGGCTGGTTCAGGCGCCTTCAGAGGCATTGCGGCGGCGGGTTCCTGCAGATTGCCGACGCGGACGCCCGTAATCGCGATCAACGCATCCTGCGCGTTGATGACCGCCTGTTGATCGGCGATGACCTGGGCATGGGCCTGATCGTAACTCGCCTGAATTTCCTGCACGTCCGTAATCGCGCTCAGGCCGACCTGGTACTTTTTCTTGGCCTGCTGCAACTGCCGGGAAAGCGCCTTCTGGTTCGCCAGTGCCGCCTGCAGGGTATCGTTCGCGGAGAGCACGTTGAAATAGGCCTGGGATACCCGGACGATCAGGTCCTGCTCGGCGATCTGGTAATTCACCTCCGCCTGGGCCGCCTGAATATCTGCCTTGCCGAGCGACAGCCAGTCGCTCCAGTCAAAAATCGACTGGTTAAGCGAGATGCTATAGCCTTTGTCGGTCATGTCCGTGGTGGAACTCGGCGTGCTGACGTAGTGGCCGGTCACCGCGTTGTATTCCGTACTGGTGCCGTTGCTTTTCTGCTTGTTGTAGCTGGCGCCGGCGCTCAACTGCGGCAGCAGCGCGGAGCGCGCTATAGGTGAGTTCTGTTTTACCGCATCGCGCTGTGCCGCGGCTTTTTGCAGCGTCGGGTCGTTCTGCTGCGCGAGCCGATAGACATCGACGAGATTGGCGGCCTGTGCGGCGGAAACAAAACCGGCCATACCGACGGTGGCGGCAAGCAAGATCTTCAGCATTATCAGCCCCTGTATTCTGGCCTCAAGCGGCCGTTACTTGGTCAATTTCGAAAGTACAAAGTTCAGGTGGGCGCTAGGTTTCGCGCAGCGCCTGCGCAACCGGCAGCCGCGCGGCGCGAATCGCCGGAAAGGCACCGCCGACAAGCCCCATCACGATCGCGACGGCGATGCCGATGCCGACCAGCGCCGGCGTGACGGCGAAGTCAAAGGCCATCACCGCATTGTTTGCAAGTGTATGGGTCCGGTAGCCGTCAAATGCGCTCCATGCAACCAGCGCGCCCAGTGCGCCGCCGATCACGCCCAGCGCGACCCCTTCGGTGAGGACCGCAGTAACGACTGCGCTGCGGCCGAAGCCGAGCGCGCGCAAGGTCGCGATGTCGCGAACCCTCGCGGCAACGTTGGCATAGAGCACGTTGAGCGCGGCAAAGATTGCTCCGATCGCCATCAACAGGCCGATCACCCCGCCGGCCTCCGCGATGAAAGCCTCAAGTTCGCGACCGGATTCGCGAAAGAACGTGCTTTCGCGCACGACGCTGACGCTCAACTGCGGATTGTGTTCAACCGCCTGCTTGAATTGTTTGAACACCGCGGCTGAAGTCAGCCTGACATAGGCGCCGGAGTATTGGTCGCCGGCATTGTAAGCCGCGCGAAGCTGGTTCACGTCCGTCCAGATTTCGGATTCGTGAATACCGCCATTGTCGGCAAAGATGCCGACCACCTTCCAGTGATGTCCGTTCCAGTCGAATGTGTCGCCGAGCGCGAGGCCTTTGAACAGGTTGCTCGCCGCGCGGCCGACGACGATTTCGTCGAGGCCCGGTCTGAACATGCGGCCTTCCGTAATGTGCCAGTGCGACCAGATAGTGCCCGCTTCCGGTCCCACGCCGCGCATGCCGATGGCCGCGCGGTAGCGGCCCTTGCCACGCTGCAGCGCGCGCGCCGAGACAATGAAGTCGCCCATCGCGAGCGGCCCGCTGGCGCCGTGGGCGACTCCGGGCGCCTGGCCAATGACGGCGACGGCCTGGCCGGAGAGAGTGCCGGCGCCCTGATGTGACACGATCGCGACGCTGTCAGAGCCGGTATGCGACAGCACGCGCTGGAAGCCCGCGCGAATCGACAGCAGCGCGATCACCACCAGCACGACGCCCAGAAATCCGACAATCGCGATCAGCGAAGACTGAAAGCGTGCAGTGGCCATCCGGAAGTTCCAGCCGCAAACCGACAGCGTTTCGTTCAACCAGCTCATGCGGTCACCGTTTTCCGAGCGCCGTCGCGGCGCGCAACCGGGTCACCTGCCGTACCGGAAACAGGCTCGCCAGCACCCCGAATGCGAGGGCCAGCGCGACACCCGCCGCGGCGGCCGCGCCGGTCAAACCAAAAGTCTGAAGCGCGTTGCTCAGGCTCGGCGTGAGTAAGCTTACGGCGCCATATCCGAGTGCAATGCCTGAAATACCGCCGACAATCGTCAGCAACAGCGCCTCCGCCACCACCAGCATCGCCACTTGCGCGCGGTTGAACCCGAACGACTTCAGCACGGCGAACTCCGCGGTGCGCTCGCGTATCGACTCGCCCATCGTGTTGGTGATGATCAACAGCAGTGTGAAAAAGACGGCCGCACCGACACCGGCCGCAATGGCGCCGACATCCCCGAACGCGTGCAGGTAAGACAGCACCTGCATGCGCACCGATTGCGTGTAGGTTTGCGGCGATGCATTGGCGAATCGTGCGTCGATTGCACTCGCGATTTGCGAGATGTGGCGCGCGTCGTTGACGCGCACAAAGAACTCCCACGCGCGATCCTTGGCGTCCGGCGAGGCGACCGCCTGGTTGAAGTATTGATAGTGCGCAAGGAAGAAAGACTGGTAAGCCTTTGGCAGGTTTGTGTGATAAATGCCCACCAAATGGAAATACCACGTTGTGCTGCCGTCCTTTTTCGGTGTTTCCGATTGCACCGGTACGGTCTGGCCGACGTGCCAACCCATACGCTCGGCCAGTACCGGTCCCGCGATCGCCGCCTGCCGATCCGTCAGCCAACCGCGTCCCACCGCGCCCTGGCGTCCGATGGTTGTGTTGAAGCCGGGGAAGATCTCGCCAATCGTCTTCGGATCGGCAAACAGGACGTTCAGGCCAAGTTTTGGATCGCGGTAATGGCCGTGGAACCCGATCATCGGCGACACCGCCACAACGCCCGGCACCTGTGAAATTATGCTCCGGTAACGCACCGGCATCGGGGTGCCGGAAGAAACCTTGGCCGTGACGTGCAGCCGCTGTGCATTCGCGATGCTCAACTGGCCAACCATACCCTGATGCACCGCCGCCAGTACGCTGAACAGCACGAATGCCACCACAACCGACAGGAACGTGAACACGCTGCGCGCCTTGCGGCGCGTAAAAGCGCTCCAGATGAGGGGCAGGAATTTCATGCCTCCCGGAGCGCCCTGGTAATCGGCAGCCGGGCGGCACGAATCGCCGGGAACAGCCCGCCGATGAAGCCCATGATCAGCGCGACGATGATGCCGCCGACGAGCAGGCCGGGTGTCACCGCGAACTGGAACGCGACCTGCTGCAGCCCGCCGGCGAGCGTCCCGGCCTGGTACCCGTCGAAGACCGCGAACGCGATACCGCCACCCAGAATGCCGCCAATCAGCGCGAACGTGAGCGCTTCGAGCAGCGTGGCGGCGAGCACCGGCGAGCGGCGGTAGCCGACGGCTCGCAAAGTGGCCATTTCACCCAACCGGGCGGCAAGGTTCGTGTAAAGCAGGTTAATGGCGCCGATTATCGCGCCGAGCGCCATCAGGATGCCGATCGCGTAGCCGACGACGGAAACGATGCCTGTCGCGCCATTCGCCAGCTTCGAGTAATAATCCTTCTCAGTCTTGACCTGGACGTTGAGCCGCGGGTCTTTGGTCGCCGACTTCTCGAATTTTTCGAAGGCCGCGGGCGAACTCAGCTTGACCCACGCATCGGAATACGTGTTGCCCATGTTGAGTGCGTCCTGCAAGTGGCGCGCATCGGTCCAGATTTCGGATTCGCGCAGGTTGCCCCCGGCGGTAAAAATGCCGACGACCTTCCAGTCGCCTTTGCCGATGCGCACCGTGTCGCCGATGTTGAGGTTCTGGTATTCGCGCACCGCCTGGCGGCCGACGATCACTTCGTTGACGCCGGTCTTGAAGCGGCGCCCCGCAACGATTTGAATCTTGCCGTGGACGTCGAACGCATCGGCGTTCACGCCGCGCAGTATGACGTTGCTGTCAATGCCACTGCCGCGCTTGGGCACGATCACGGTCGTCAGATTTTCCGGAGACACGAGCGGCCCGTTCGCCCCCTGGGCGACGCCGGGTTGAGAGGCAAGCGCCTTTATGGATGCGTCGTCCAGGTGGCTTTGCGATTCGGAGAACGCACCGTTGGCCATCACCATTGCGACATCAGTCGCGTCGGCTCGCCCGAATGCCTGGCCGAGGCCCTTGCCAATCGACAGTACCGAGACCAGGACCAGCACCACGGCAAAGAAGCCGACAATGACGATCATGGGGAGAAAAGGACGGCTAAGCGCACTACGCAGGTTGAGCTTGAACAAAGTAAACGATTCGCCCCACATGTCACATTCTCCCCAGTGCTTCACGAATTGACAGCCGCCACAGTTGCCCCGCGGGCGCGGCGGCAGCGACCAGGCCGAAGCCGATCATCAGACCCACGGAGATCAGCACCGCCGCTCCGGTGATATCCATCGATGCAGGCATCTTGTCCAGCATTCGCTGCAAACCGGAGATCAGGGCAGCGGCCGCACCGATACCGATCAGGCCGCCGATCAGGCAGGTGAGAAGCGATTCGCCGATCACCATCCGGACGATGGTTGCGCGCGTGAATCCCAGCGCGCGCAGCGCGGCGAATTCCGTCCGCCGTTCGCGCGCGGACTGGAACATGATCGCGCCGACGACCAGCAGCATCGAGAAGAACACCGCGATGGCGACGTCGACAATGATGCCGCCGATATCGCCGGCCTGACGGATCGCGTTATGCACAACCGCCTTGGTGGTCGAGGTGCTGGTCTGCGGCGACGCGTTCTCGAACAGCTTGTCGATGGCCATTGCCACCTGCGTCGCCTTGGCCGGATCGTCCGGCACTTCGAAATACATGGCGACGGTATGGGTCCCGGTCGCACGACCGGTATTCAGATAGTCGTAGTGCAGGATCAATTGTTGCTGCTTGGCATCCGGATGTTCGGAATTTGTGACGACGCCGTCGATGGTCACGTCCCAGGTGGTGCTGCCATCCTTCTTCTGCATCGTCGACATGATCGGCACGCGCTGCCCGATTTTCCAGCCATAGGCTTTCATTAATGCGGGCGTGGCGAGGGCGCCGTCGCGGTCGCTGAACCAGGCTTTCTTCTGGTCGGCCGAAGCCTCGACCGGGAATGCCTTGAACACGCCTTCCGGGGGCGCAGCGACCACAGCGAACGCGTTTTCGCGCTTCTGGTACCAGCCGAGCATGAAGGTGGCGTAAGCGGCCGCCTTGACGCCCGGCACTTGTGCGATGCGTTGGGCATAGGCCACCGGCAGCGGCGCACCCCGGCTCACCTTGTTGACCGTCAGCAGGCGCGACTGATCGCTCTTGCCAAGCTGCGGATTGAACACCTGCCGCGCCGCCATCAGCATGCCAAACAGCAGAAACGCGATCAGCACCGACAGCAGCGTCAGCGCCAGCCGCCCCTTTTTGCGTGTGAAGTTGGTCCAGATCAGTCCGAACATGATTATGCTTCCGGCTCTTCGCTCAGCACACCCTTGTTCATGAACAGGGTGCGCTTGGCGCAGGCGGCCGCGTGCGGGTCGTGCGTTACCATGACGATCGTCTTGCCGTGCTCGGCGTTCAGCACCTGCAGCAGCTCGAGGATTTCATCGCCAGCCTTGCGGTCGAGGTCACCGGTCGGCTCGTCGCAGAGCAGGATGGTCGGGTCGGTGACGATCGCGCGGGCGATGCCGACGCGCTGTTCCTGACCGCCGGACAACTCACTCGGCTTGTGCTTGCCGCGATCGTGCAGGCCGACCAGCGAGAGCGCCGCGGCGACGCGCTTTTTGCGCTCGCTGTGCGACAGCTTGGTCAACAGCAGCGGCAACTCGATGTTGCGTTCGGCATTCAGCACCGGCAGCAGGTGGTAGAGCTGGAAGACAAAGCCGACATGCCTGGCCCGCCATTTCGCCAGGGCACTGTCGGAAAGCTGGTGGATCGGCTGGCCGTCGATGATGACCTGGCCCGAGGTGGGCTTGTCGAGGCCGCCGAGCAGGTTCATCAACGTCGTCTTGCCGGAGCCGGACGGACCCATCAGCGCGAGAAAATCGCCGCGCGGCACGTCGAGGCTGAGTTTTTGCAGCACCTGTACGGTTTCGGAGCCGCGCTGGTACGTCTTGACGACGTCGTGCAGCTGGACGAGCGCCGGCTCCGTCGCGGTCGTGGTGGTTTCTTTTATGGTTGCTTCTGTTGCGGACATGGCGTATCTCCTCGTTGGAACTGTTGCTAAATCGATTGCGCTTCGACCTGTTCGCCACCCTTTAGCGGCTGCGGCGCGGAAACGATCACTCTTTCGCCGCCGGAGAGCCCCGACAGCACGCTGACCTTGCCGTTCTGCTCGGGGCCGACGGTTACGGCCTGCCGCTTCGCGCGGCCTTCGGCGAGCAGAAATACGTAGCGATCCCTGCCGCCGCCGTGCACCGCCTTTGCGGGCACCAGCAACGCGACCGGCTTGCTCTCGGCCTTCTGCAGCGCCTTTTCGTAGAACCAGACCTGCACGCCCATTTCCGGGACGATGCGCGGGTCGAGCCTGTCGAACGCGATGCGCACCTTGACGGTCGCCTTCTCGCGGTTCGCTGTCGGAACGACGCTGATGACGTGCGCCGGAATGCGCCAGTTCGGATAGGCGTCGAGCACCGCTTCAACGCGCATGCCTTCCTTGACGCGCTGAATGTAGGCTTCGTTGACGTCGACGTCGATTTCGAGCGAAGACATGTCGACGAGTTGGCAGACGCCTGTCTTGGTGAAACCGCCGACGGCCGCAGGCGAAATCATCTCGCCCGGGTGCGCGTATTTTTCAGTGACCACACCGTCGAACGGCGCGCGAATGATGGTGTAGCTGAGTTCAATTTGCGCTGAATGGAGACTGGCTTCCGAGACGGCGACATTCGCCTGTGCCTGTTTCAGCGCCGCCTTGTCAACATTGACCGTCGACCTGGCCTGATCGAGGGAGGCATCGCTCGTCAGATGCTGTGCCGCCAGCTTGCGGGTGCGCTCAAGCGTCAGTTGATCCTGTGCCAGCACGGCGCTGGCTTTGGCGACGGCCGCTTTGTTGACGAGGAACTGGCTTTTGGCGCTGGCGACCCGCGCCCGCGCATCCGCGTCGTCCAGATACGCCAGCACCTGGCCCTTCTTGACATCCATGCCCTCGGTGACAAGCACCTTCTTGATCATACCGGTGGTTTGCGACGACACGGTCGTTTCCATTTCGGCAACGACATAGCCGGATGCATTCAACACGCTGCCCGCGCCGCCCGCCGAACCGCCGGTAACTTCGACCGGCGCGGTTTCGACCGCAAGCGCATGCGGGGCGAGGAACGCCCAAGCCGCCGTGCCGCCGCCAAGCAGAACGACGAGCGCGAGCAGTCCACCGGCCCAGCGGCCGCGGTGTCCGCTGCTCGGTTCTTCGGCTTCGCGATCAATGCGCAGGGCGTCGAGTGCTTCTTTCTTGTCCATTCCGGTCCTCGGTGCAACATTGGCCGTCAATTTAGGGGCAGCCAATTGAATCGACAACGGAAATGTGACGAGTCGCGGGAACGGTGGGATGAGTCGTGGCGTTTTTGGGACGAATCGTGAGGCGTCAGGCGTCGAGGATGGCGTCCATTCTTTCCCGGTACGACCGGCTCATGGTGAGTTGCGTGCCGTCGTGCAATGTCACCGAGCGATCGCCGTTGAACAGCGGCTGCATTGATTTAATGCGGTCGATGCGCACGATCGTCGAGCGATGAATGCGCGCGAAGCGCTGCGCGTCGAGCTGCGACTCAAGCTGGGACATCGTCGCGCGGACCAGGTGGCTGTCGCCGCCCGCGTGAAGACAGACATAGTTGCCGGCGGTTTCGATCCAGTCGACCGCATCGACGTCGACGAAAACCGTCTTGCCGACCGACTTGACGGCAAAGCGAGTGAGCGGCTTTCTGGGGCTGTCGCCATTGCCGAGCCGCTCGCGCACGCGCGCCAGCGCCTGTTTCAGGCGCTCGTGGTCGAAGGGCTTCAGCAGATAATCGACGGCGCGAACCTCGAACGCCGGCACCGCGAATTCGTCGAAGGCGGTGATGAAGACGACCGCCGGGCGTTCGGCGGCCGGCACCTTTTCAAGCAGCTCGAAGCCGCTCATGCCGGGCATCTGCACGTCGAGGAATATCAGGTCCGGACGCTCCCGGCCAATCGCCGCCAGCGCGGCATCGCCGTCGCCGCATTCCCCGACGACCTCGATGTCGGCCTCGTCCTCGAGATAGCGCCGGGTGCGCGCGCGCGACAGCGGCATGTCGTCAATAATTAGCGTGCGCATCTTCATCGTACGACCAGGCTTCGTGAAACGGCAGGCGAATGCGCGCGACCGTCCAGCCGTCGGCGGCGCTCTTCAAGTCGAAGTCTTGCGCATTGCCGTACAGGTGCGCAAGCCGGCTGCGCGTGTTGGTCAGGCCGACACGCTCGCAGCGGGCGTCGGCGATGCCGGGCCCGTCGTCGCGGATTTCAAGCTCCAGCATCTCGCCGCCCCGGCGGGCGACCACGTCGATGCGTCCACCGCGGGTCGCGGTGATGCCGTGAATTACCGCGTTTTCGGCGAGGGGTTGCAGAATCATGCTCGGCACGCGCGCGGTGAGCGTCTCCGGCGCGACATCGAACTGAATCCGGAGCCGGTCCTGCAACAGCGTTTGCTGGATATCGAGATAGCGCCGCAGGATGTCCAGCTCGTCCTTGAGTGCAATCTCGTACCGATTATCGGTGTCGAGTGAAATCCGGAGCAGGTTGCCGAGTTGGGTGACGGTACGATCAGCGGCGCCGGGGTCGTGATAGCCGAGTTCGGATATCGCGGTCAGCGTGTTGAACAGGAAATGCGGGTTGAGCTGGCTGCGCAGGCGGCGCGCTTCAAGTCGGTGCAGTTCGCGCTGCAGGCACCGGGCCCGCCGGAAGAAGACGAAGGCGCAGGCGGCAGCTGCAATTGCGACCAGCGATACAACGACCGCCCAGATAATCATGGCTGCCGTGTCCGCTCGTTCTTATCCCGATCCGCCAGTCCCTGGCCCCGTACATCAATACCGCGGGACACTTGGATCGACGTGTTCCGACCAGCCGTCGATACCGCCATCGAGGTTGATCACGTCGCGGAAGCCGTGCTGTTCCAGAAAGCGCGCGACCATGGCGCTGCGATTGCCGTGGTGGCACATCACAACGGTTGTGCTGCCGGGTTCCAGTTCGCCAAGTCGATTGGAGACTTCGCCCATCGGAATCGCTTTCGCGGCGGGAATCGAGGCGATCTCCCGTTCCCACTGCTCGCGCACATCGAGCAAGGTAACATCGCTGCCCTTCAGCAGTTCGGCGAGTTCAGTGGCGTCTACGGAGCGCATCAGAAACTGAACGGCGATGGCGCCGACGCGTTGTCGAGCGGCGGCAGGACGGTCTCGAACAGGCTCTCGCGCGCCCATTCCTTTTCGTCGACGCGGGTCAGGAGCAGTGCTTCCATTGCCGGCTTCTGGCCGACGATGACAAACAGCCTGCCACCGATTTCAAGATGTTCGGCAAAGCTCGGATGCAGCACCGGCATGGAGCCCGTGACGCAAATGACGTCGAACCGGCGGTCGGTCCAGTCAATCGTCGCGGCGTCCTGGTGCAGAAACTCGACCTTTTCATCGAGCCCCAGACCGTGCAGCGCGGCACGTGCACCCGGGAAAAATGCGTCGCGGATGTCGCAGCTCAGAACCTCGCGGCCGAGACTGGCGAGGCAGGCGGTGATGAAGCCGCTGCCGGTGCCAATTTCCACGACCGAATCGCCCGACTGTACGTCGAGCGCCTGCAGCATGCGGCCTTCGACCTTCGGCGCCATCATGATCTGGCCGTCGCCAAGCCGGATTTCGGTGTCGGCATAGGCGAGATTGCGGTGGCGGTCCGGCACGAAACGCTCCCGCGGCAATGATTCGAGGAGATCGAGAACGCGATGATCCAGCACGTCCCAGGTGCGAATCTGGCGCTCGACCATCATCCGCCGGGCATAATCCACCCCGGCCACCGTTGCTGCCGCCATCTCTGACCTCTCAAGCGAAAATAAGCGTGTATTTTACGCAGTTTGCGAGTGCAGCGCGATCCGGTTGCCTTCAGGGTCGATGATAATCGCGCGCCAGCCGTGCTCGCCGATCTGGTGCGGCGGTTCGATCACCTTGCCGCCGTGCCGGGAAGCCGCATTCGCCGCCGGCTGCAGCCGCCCGTCCACGTTGAGGTAAATCAGCGGGCCGTTGGGCGCGGGCGGATAGTCCTCGGAGACGTACAGGCAGCCGCCGCTGCTGTTTTGTTCGTGCGGCAGCAGGCCGATGGTCACCCCGCCGGCATCCATCCGGTCGATCCGGTCGTCGAGCACGGCGGCATAAAAATCGATCGCGCGATCGAGATCGGTGACCGGAATATCGACCCAAACAACCTGGTTTTTCATGGCGAAGCTCCTTTTCGCGTTCGCTGGTGGTGACAATTATGCCTTTCGATACAGCTCGGCGCCGTCTTCGGCAAATTCGGCGGCCTTTTCCTTCATGCCTTCGGCCAGCGCCTGATCGTCCGACAGCTCGCGCGATTTGGCATAATCGCGTACGTCCTGGGTGATCTTCATCGAGCAGAAGTGCGGGCCGCACATCGAGCAGAAGTGGGCGACCTTGTGAGCCTCTTTCGGCAGCGTTTCGTCGTGGAACTGGCGCGCGCGCTCCGGGTCGAGGCTCAGGTTGAACTGGTCTTCCCAGCGGAATTCGAAGCGTGCCTTCGAGACGGCATTGTCGCGCACCTGCGCGGCCGGGTGACCCTTGGCCAGATCCGCGGCGTGCGCCGCGATTTTGTAGGTGACAATGCCGTCACGCACATCGTCCTTGTCCGGCAGGCCAAGATGTTCCTTGGGCGTGACGTAGCAAAGCATCGCGGTGCCGTACCAGCCGATCTGCGCCGCGCCGATCGCGGAGGTGATGTGGTCATAGGCCGGGGCGATATCGGTCGTCAGCGGGCCAAGCGTGTAGAACGGCGCCTCGAAGCAGTCGGCCAGTTCCTTGTCCATGTTCTCCTTGATGAGCTGCATCGGCACGTGGCCCGGGCCCTCGATCATCACCTGCACATCCTGTTCCCACGCGAACTTGGTCAGCTCGCCAAGGGTTTCGAGTTCCGCGAACTGCGCTTCGTCATTGGCGTCGGCGATGCAGCCGGGTCGCAGACCGTCGCCGAGCGAAAACGACACGTCGTAAGCCTTCATGATTTCGCAGATCTCGGCGAAGTGCGTGTAGAGGAAACTTTCCTCGTGATGCGCAAGGCACCATTTGGCCATGATCGAGCCGCCGCGAGAGACGATGCCGGTGATGCGGTCGGCGGTGAGCGGCACGTAGCGCAGCAGGACGCCCGCGTGAATGGTGAAGTAGTCCACACCCTGCTCGGCCTGCTCGATCAGTGTGTCGCGGTACATTTCCCAGGTCAATTCTTCGGCCTTGCCGTCGACTTTTTCCAGCGCCTGGTAGATCGGCACGGTGCCGATCGGCACCGGTGAGTTGCGGATGATCCATTCGCGCGTTTCATGGATGTTCTTGCCGGTGGACAAGTCCATGACGGTGTCGGCGCCCCAGCGCGCTGCCCAGACCATCTTTTCGACTTCTTCAGCGATGGACGATGTGACTGCCGAGTTGCCGATGTTGGCATTGATCTTGACGCGGAAGTTGCGGCCGATAATCGTCGGTTCGAGTTCTGGATGGTTAACGTTGGCCGGGATGATGGCGCGGCCGCGGGCGATTTCGTCGCGCACGAATTCGGGCGTGATTTCGTCAGGCAGCCTCGCACCAAACGCCTGGCCGCGATGGCGGCGCATGAGGCCGGCTTTTTCGTAGGCTTCACGCCGTTCGGCGAGGCGCGCGTTTTCGCGCACGGCGACAAATTCCATTTCCGGCGTAATGATGCCGCGGCGCGCGTAGTGCATCTGGCTGACGTTGGCGCCGCTGACAGCGCGGCGCGGCGGGCGCACGTTGGGGAAGCGCAGGTCGGTCAGGTGATCGTCGCGGGCGCGTTCGCGTCCGTAATCCGAGGTCTGGTCGGCGAGGCGCTCGCTGTCGCCGCGCGCTGCAATCCACGGTTCGCGGAGCGCGGCGAGGCCCTGCGTCAGATCGATCTGCGCGTCGGGGTCCGAGTAGGGGCCGGAGGTATCGTAAAGCGTGATCGGCGGGTTTTCAGCGACGCCGAACATGCCGGGCGTCGGCGCCTGCGTGGCTTCGCGCATCGGTACACGCAGCCCGATTTTTGTGTCGATATAGACCTTGCGGGAGCCTGGTACGGGTTGAGTAACATCGTGCGACAGCCGTGTCGTTTCCTTGATCAGATCCTTGGGAATGGCGCTCATGATGGGTCCGTGTTGTGGCGTTTGGCAGACGTTTATTATGGGCCGCGGCCCGGTGGTGCGGCAAATCTCCCAGTTCCCTCTCCCTCAGGGAGAGGGTTAGGGTGAGGGGTATGAATAACGCCCCTTTCCGATTGTCGCTTCGTTTCCGGCGCCCGCTCCGGTTACTATTTTCCGGGACGCCGTGAATACGTCCATGTAGGCTCTGGGTTCGACATCCTGTCTCACACAGCCCGGCAAATAGTAACCGGAACGTGCGCCTGCGCTGATGCGGAGTAAGAGTCAGGCAGTTGAATCCATTAACAAGCGCAGTTGATCCAGCCGCGCGTCGCGGTCGTCCGCCGTACCTGCCCGTAGCGTGCAATGCCCGAGCTTTCGTCCCGGCCGCGGGCTCTTGCCGTAGTCGTGGTAGTGCGCGCCGGGAATCGCAATCACCTGCTCAACCGGCGGCATCTCGCCGAGAAAATTCACCATGGCCGAATGGCCTGCGGGCGCGGTGTCGCCCAGCGGCAAGCCGGCGACCGCGCGAATGTGGTTCTCGAACTGGCTGGTTTCGGCGCCCTCGATGGTCCAATGGCCGGAGTTGTGCACGCGCGGCGCGATTTCGTTGGCGATGAGGTTGCCGTCCTTGACGAAGAATTCGATCGTCAATACGCCAACATAGCCAAAATGCTCCATCAGGGTGCGCGAGTGTATTTCCGCCTTCGCCTGCAAGCCCTTGTTCACATACGGCGCGACCGAGTGATGCAGGATGCCGTGGTGGTGGGTGTTGTGGGCGAGCGGGTAGAACCGGCATTCGCCATTCATTGCGCGCACGCCGATGACTGATACTTCGCGGTCGAAGTCGATGAACTGTTCGAGGATCAACGGGGCGCTGCCGAGGTCGCTCCAGGCGGATTCGATATCGCCAGGCTCGCGCAGCATGCGCTGCCCCTTGCCGTCGTAGCCCAGCCGGCGTGTTTTCAGCACGGCGGGCAGGCCGATTTTGTCGACGGCTGCCTTGAGTTCGTCGAGCGTATCGACCGGCTCGAATTGCGGCGTCCCCAGGCCCTGTTCAACAAACAGGCGCTTTTCGAGCAGCCGGTCCTGCGCAGTCTCAAGCGCGGTGATCGGTGGCCACAGCGGTGTCTTTTCGACAATCGGTTTGAGCGGGTCCACGGGGACGTTTTCGACATCGAAGGTCAGCACGTCGACCCGGCTTGCCAGTTCGGCGAGCTTGGTCGCGTCGCCGAAATCGCCGACGATGATGTCGCCGACCTGGCCGCCCGGCGTTCCGGCGTCCTTGTCCAGAAACAGAAAGCGCAGGCCGAGCGGATAGCCGGCGAGCGCCATCATGCGGCCGAGCTGGCCTGCTCCAATGATGCCGATGGTTTGCATGGGAAGGTGGGAGATCAGTTAGTCTTGGGGGTCCGGTTGAGACAGCACGCGTTCGGTCTGTTTGCCGCGATACTGCTTCAGCGCTTCGGCGATATCGCGATGCGAGAGTCCGAGGATCGAGGTGGCGAGCAAGGCGGCATTAATTGCGCCGGCCTTGCCGATGGCGAGGGTCCCCACCGGCACGCCCGCCGGCATTTGCGCGATCGACAGCAGCGAGTCCAGGCCTTTGAGTGCGCGTGATTCGACCGGCACGCCGAGCACCGGCAGATGCGTCTTGGCGGCGGTCATGCCCGGCAGGTGCGCCGCGCCGCCAGCGCCGGCGATGATCACCTGGATGCCGCGCGCGGCCGCGCCTTCGGCATACTCGAACAGCAGGTCGGGCGTCCGGTGCGCCGAAACGACCCGCTTTTCATGTGGTACACCGAGAGAGGCGAGGGTGTCCGCGGCGTGCCGGAGCGTTTCCCAGTCCGACTGCGAGCCCATGATGATGCCGACGAGCGGCGTTGTCTGTGCGTCCATCTGCCCATTTTACCGGGTCAACCCGCACATGAGAAACCACAAGGGCCAGGCGCTTCCTTGTTAGAATGAGTTTTTCACTCTCGACCGGGCAGGATATTGAATAACAACGTCTCTTCCACCTACTCCCAAGCCGATCTCGAACAGCGGGTTGCCGATGTGCTGCGCCAGGCCAAAGCCTGCGGCGCGAGCCAGGCCGAAGCCGGTGTCGGGCTGGAATCCGGCCTGTCGCTGAACATTCGCATGGGCGAGGTCGAAACGCTCGAATATCAGCGCGACCGCAGCTTCGGCGTGACCGTCTATTTCGGCCACAGCAAGGGTTCGGCGAGTTCGGCGGATTTCAGCCCGCAGGCGCTGAAGGACACGGTGCAGGCCGCCTGCAGCATCGCGCGCTACACGGCCGATGACGCGGCGGCGGGGCTGGCCGATGCGGAACTGATGGCGCAGGAGACGCCGGATCTCGATTTGTGCCATCCATGGGTCATCGAACCGGAGCAGGCAATCGAGCTTGCGCTCGCTTGCGAGAATTCGGCGCGCGAATTCGATCCGCGCATCCACAATTCCGAGGGAGCGGCGGTCAACACGCACCGAGGCCTGCACGTTTACGGCAATAGCCACGGTTTCATCGGGGCGCAGCAGCGCACCCAGCACACGATCAGTTGCGCAATGCTGGCGCGCGAGGGCGATACGATGCAGCGCGACGACTGGTACACCACCGCGGTCAGCGCCGACGCGCTGGAATCGCCGGAATCGGTCGGGCGGCGTGCGGCGGAGCGGACGGTCAAGCGGCTCGGTTCGCGCCGGCTCTCAACCCGCAAGGCGCCGGTGCTGTTCGTGCCGCAGCTCGCGCGCGGGCTGATCGGCCATCTGCTCGGCGCGATCAGCGGCGGCGCGCAGTATCGGCGCGCGTCGTTCCTGCTCGATGCGGCCGATACGCAAATCTTTCCGGAATTTCTGAGCCTTAGCGAGCGGCCACACCTGCAGCGTGCTTTGGGCAGCGCCGCGTTCGACGCCGAGGGCGTCGCGACGCGCGAGCGTGAACTGGTCGCGGCCGGCGTGCTGCAAACCTATTTGCTCAACAGCTATTCGGCACGCAAGCTCGGCCTCAAGACCAACGGCCATGCGGGCGGCGTACATAACGTCATCGTCGCCGACGGCGCACACAGCTTCGACGACCTGCTCAAGCAAATGGACACCGGCCTGATCGCGACCGAGTTGATGGGGCAGGGTGTCAACGGCGTCACCGGCGATTACTCGCGCGGCGCGGTCGGCTTCTGGGTCGAGAACGGCGCAATCGCCTATCCGGTCGAGGAAATCACCGTCGCTGGGAACCTGCGCGACATGTATCGCGGTATCGCGGCGGTCGGCAACGACATCGATCTGCGCGGCAACGTGCGTACCGGCTCCATTTTGATCGACTCGATGACCATCGCCGGAGAATAAGCTCCGACAGCAGGCTTTTGACACGGATGTGACCTGATGACTTACTGCGTCGCCATCAAACTCAACGAAGGCCTTGTACTGGCCTCCGATTCGCGTACCAGCGCCGGCGTCGACGACATCAGCGTCTACAGCAAGATGCACGTGCTGGACGCGGGTGACGATCGCATGCTCGCGCTCTTGTCGGCGGGCAATCTGGCGACGACGCAGGCGGTGCGCGCGGAGCTTGAGCGCGAACTGCTGCACCGGACGACGACCAATCTCAGCACGGCCGAAACGATGTACGAGGCCGCGGCGCACGTCGGCGAACTGAGTGCGCGCCTGCAGCGCGGCTATCTCGGCAACGGCGACCGGCGCGGCGGTTTCAATCCGGAGGCGACATTCATTCTCGCCGGCCAGATCGGCGGCCGGCCGCCCGATATCCTGCTGATCTATCCGCAGGGCAATTTCATCTGTGCCTCGGACGACCAGCCGTTTCTGCAAATCGGCGAAACCAAGTACGGCAAGCCGATCCTCGATCGACTGATACAGCGGGACACGCCGCTCGACATGGCCGCGCGCTGCGCCATGGTGTCGATGGACGCGAGCATGCGCAGCAACCTGACAGTCGGGCCGCCGATCGATCTCGTGCTGTACCAGGACGGCAGCCTGGGAATTGAGCATCGCCTGCGCTTCGACCAGAACGATCCTTTCTGGGACGCGGTACATGCGGCCTGGGCCGAGGGGTTGCAGCGGGCGTTGCGCGAGCTGCCACGCTTCGACTGGGAAGGCTGAGGTAGGATAGGGCACTGATAATAAGGAGGCTGCCATGATCAAGCGACTGATTTTCCTGCTGGCCCCGCTGGCGCCTTTGGCGATTCTGCCCGCCGGCGCGGCGGCGCACGACATCGCCATCGTCATGCATGGCGGCGCGGGCACCATTGAGCGCGGCGACATGACGCCGCAAATGGAAGCGAAATACCGCGCCACGATGACCAGAGCGCTGAAGACGGGGTACGCGGAACTGAAAAAAGGCAGCCCGAGCCTCGACGCCTGCGTCGCCGCGATCGAAGTGCTGGAAAATTCACCGCTGTTCAACGCCGGCAAGGGTGCGGTCTTTACCCACAATGGCCAGGTCGAACTCGATGCGGCCGTCATGCGCGGCAAGGATTTGCGCGCCGGCGGCGTGGCCGCGGTACAGCACGTCGCCAATCCAATCGCGCTCGCGCGCCTGGTGATGGAGAAGACGCCGCACGTGCTGCTGGTCGGGCAGGGCGCGACGGATTTTGCCATCACGCAGGGCATTGACCTCGTGCCGCAAAGTTATTTCTTTACCCAGCGCCGCTGGGACGCGCTGCAGAAGCAGTTGAAGGAGGACCGCAAGAAGAGTCGTCCAGAGGGCATCCCGGGCACCGAGAAGAATGCGTTCGGCACTGTCGGTTGCGCGGCGCTCGACAAGGGCGGCAATCTGGCCGCCGGCACTTCAACCGGTGGACTCACCAACAAGCGCTTTGGACGCGTCGGGGACTCGCCGCTGATCGGCGACGGTGTGTATGCCGATAACGAGACGTTTGCGGGTTCGGGCACTGGCGTCGGCGAATTTTATATCCGCCTCAATCTGCTCAAGGACATCTCGGACCTGATGGCCTACAAAGGCTGGTCGCTGGAAAAGGCCGCCAACTACGAAGTCAACGAAAAGCTTGTCAAATTTGCCGGCAAGGGCACCGGCGGCATGATCGGCCTCGACCGCAACGGCAACATCGTCATGCCGTTCAACACGCCGGGTATGTACCGCGGCTATATCAATACCGACGGCAAACTTGTCATCAGGATTTACGCAGACGAATAAAGAGTGCGATAGCACAAGGAGAAAAAAATGAAACATTTATGGATGGCTGCTCTCGTGCCGCTGCTTCTGGCGGCCTGCGCGACCTCCCCGACCGGCAAGCCGCAACTCCGGTTTTATTCGGAAAATCAGCTCGCGCAAATGGGCGCGCAGGAATACCAGCAAGCGAAGCAGCAGACGCCTTCCGCCCAGGACGCGGGCATCAAAAACTACGTTCAGTGCGTCGCGCAGCACGTCACGGCCGTCGCCGGATCAAAGGGCAACTGGCAGGTGACGGTATTCAAAAAGGATGTCGCCAATGCCTGGGCGCTGCCGGGCGGCTACATCGGTGTCTACACCGGCTTGTTGAAATACGCGCGCAACCAGGCGCAACTCGCCGCGGTGCTCGGCCACGAGGTTTCGCATGTGCTCGCGCACCACGCGAACGCGCGGCTATCGAGGGCTTCGTTGACGGAGCTGGGTCTGGAAGCGGCGGGCGCGGCGTTGGGCAGCCAGCAGCACCAGGCGATCATGGCTGCGCTCGGTCTCGGCGCCCAGTACGGCATCCTGCTGCCTTACAGCCGTTCGCAGGAGTCCGAAGCGGACATACTTGGGTTGAAAATGATGGCGCGCGCCGGTTTCGATCCGCGCCAGGCGATTCAGCTCTGGCAGAACATGGCGCAGGCGGGCGGCTCGCCGCCGGCGTTTTTATCGGATCACCCCTCGAACAAGACGCGGATTCACGATCTTGAGGCGCATATGGCGGAGGCGATGGCGTTGTACAAGCAGGCGCAGGCTGCGGGGCGGCAGCCGCATTGTGAGGCGCCTTAGTGTTGTGCCGCCGAAGGCGGCACAATAAACCTCAACCGCCGCCAGTCAACCGCCCATTAATAAACCGCCACTCGTAAACGAACCGCAACACATCCGTATCCTTGCGGATCGCCTTCGGAAACGGCGCGTACGGCGCGCCCGATCTGACGATGGTTTCCGCGGCCGCATTCAATTCAGCATGTTTTGACGGTTTCACTAATGTCAGGCCGTGCAGGGTGCCGTCCGCGTTCAATGCGACTTCCAGCGTCAGATGACCGCTCAAGTGTTGCTCCCGGATCGCCTTCGGATAGTTCAGGTTGCCGATCTGTGTGACCTGTTCGCGCCACTGTTCCAGATAGCGCGCAAAACGCGACTCGCGCGTGTTGACCGAAATGGTGCGATCGCTCGGATTATCGTCGTGCGCGCGTGCCTGTGCGAGCAGCGGGTCGGCCGCGCCAGCCGAAGTGGTCATCAGCCGCGCGATCAACAGCCGGGGCGTGTTGCGGGCAAGGGCGGCCGCGGCGCCGCTGGCGCGCGCCCAGTCGATGTCGCCGCGGGTGGTGAGCAGGCGTTCGGCGGCAGACTGGCCGTATGGGTTGGCGTTGCCGGTATGGCCATCGGCATGAACCGGCGCCTCCTGGCTTCTGACATAGCGGCCGTTGCGCCAGCCGCTCCGGTTGGCAGGCGCCGGATTGCTCACCGGTGAACTGGGCCGGGCATGATCTTTTGTATTGCCGTGACCGCGCTGGTTCGCCTGGGCGATGTAATCGGCATGATCGGGCGCCTTGACGGTGCGGCTTTGCACCAGCGTCACCGCGAACGTCGGTCCGGAAGCGGGTTTGGCGATGCCGCCGGAAAAGGTCACGCCGAGAATCAGCACGCCATGCAGCAGCACCACGAAAAAGCCCGCCGTGATCAGGCGGTCCTTGTGGCTGACGCCGGCGATCTGGCTGGCGTCGTGGAACGGGAGCCGCCTGTTCGATGTCATGACAACCGCTTCTCGATGGCATCGAACAGGCCGGCACAGAGGTTCAGGTCGTACTGGCGATCCAGTTCGCGCACGCAGGTGGGGCTGGTGACGTTGATTTCGGTGAGTGAGTCGCCGATGACGTCGAGGCCGACGAACAGCAGGCCGCGCTCACGCAGCGCCGGCCCCACTTCGGCCGCGATCCAGCGGTCGCGCTCGCTCAGCTCCACGCCTTCGCCACGGCCGCCGGCCGCGAGGTTGCCGCGGCTTTCGCCCTTCATCGGGATGCGGGCGAGCGCGTACGGCGCGGGTTCGCCGTCGATCATCAATATGCGCTTGTCGCCGGATTCGGCGATGGCCGGCAGGTAGCGCTGCGCCATCGCGAAGCGGGTGCCGTGATGCGTCAGCGTTTCCAGCGCGACACCGACGTTCAGGCCGCCGTCTTCCAGCACGAACACGGACGCGCCGCCCATGCCGTCGAGCGGCTTGACCACGATCTTGCGGTGCTCGGCGGCGAAGCGGCGCAATCGACCCATGTCGCGATCGATCACGGTGGGCGCCGTGCATTGCGGGAACCAGCTTATGAAGGCTTTTTCGTTACAATCGCGGATCGAACCGGGTCGGTTCACCACCAGCGCGCCCGCCGCCTCGGCCCGCTCCAATATATAGGTGGCGTAGACGTACTCCATGTCAAACGGCGGGTCCTTGCGCATCAGGATCACGTCGAAATCGCCAAGGGGCATCTCGCGGCGCTCGCCGAGGCTGAACCAATCCTGCGGATCGTCGCGCACCTGGAGCGGTCGGGCAGAACCCCGGGCCACGCCGTCGGCAATCCACATATCGCCGAACTCGAAGTACCATAAATCGTACTGGCGCCGCTCCGCTTCGAGCAGCATTGCCAAGGTTGAGTCCTTTTGCGGCTTGATTCCGACGATCGGGTCCATTATGACCCCTAAACGGGCGGCAGGCACGGTTTACAGTTCCTTCCCAAAGTCTCAAGATTTGTTCCCGACCGCCATTGTAGGCCGGGCCACCGGCCGCGCAAAGCCGCAGCAGGATGGACGCTCACAAGAGCCGCATCAATGGCGAATCAATGGATTATGACCAAATTTTATGCTAAAACGTGAGCAGACGGGCGGAAGGGGTTATCCCTGCGGGAATTTTGACGGCGCCTTAAATGGCGTCGCCCGTGGGCGACACTCGCAAAAAACCAGCCGTTCCGGGCCTTTATCGAATCGGATTGAAGGTAGGGAGTAATAATGGCGTCAAGCGACATGGCAAGCCTCAAGATACTCGTGGTCGACGACAGCAAGACTATTCGGCGCACCGCCGAGACGCTGTTGACCAAAGAAGGCTGCACCGTGGTCACCGCCGTGGACGGGTTCGATGCGCTGGCGAAAATCGCCGACGACCGCCCGGACGTGATTTTCGTCGATATCATGATGCCGCGCCTCGACGGCTACCAGACCTGCGCCCTGATCAAGCACAACAAGCAGTTCCGGCACACGCCTGTCATCATGTTGTCGAGCAAGGACGGCTTGTTTGACCGCGCCCGTGGCCGCATCGTCGGCTCGGAGCAATACCTCACGAAACCCTTTACGCGCGACGAGCTTGTCGGCGCCGTACAGCGCTACGCCAGTGGCGCAGCCGCTTGAATAACCCTTAAACCAAATAACCGGAGACCTCTCAATGTCCACTGTTCTGATCTGTGACGACTCGCCCACCGAAGTGCATGTCTTCAGGGGCTGGCTGGAGAAGCAGGGCCATCACGTCATTACCGCCGAAAACGGCGAAGAAGGCGTCGCCAAGGCGAAGGCCGAGAAGCCGGATGCGATCATTATGGATGTCGTCATGCCGGGCATGAGCGGCTTCCAGGCAACGCGGAAGCTCTCGCGCGACGCCGACACCGGCTCGATTCCAGTGCTCATCGTCACCACCAAGGATCAGGAAACGGACAAGATCTGGGGCATGCGCCAGGGCGCGGTTGACTATCTGGTGAAGCCGATCACCGAAGATCAGCTCACGGGCAAGATCAAAGAGATCATCGACGCCAAATGAACGAAGCCATTGCCCTCACCGAACTCGCTGACCGGCCTTTCGAGCTGCTCAAGGCACTCGAAGCACGTGCCAGCGCCGCCACGTCGGATCATCGCCGCAGCCTCGGCTCGGACGAAGAGTGGGTGGGGCTCGGCTTTCGCGTCGGCGACCTGAAGCTGGTCGTCGCGCGCGAACAGGTGCGCGAGCTGATGCAATGGCCGGGGGCGCACCCGGTGCCGGGGTCGGCCAAGTGGCTGCTCGGCATTGCGAACGTCCGCGGCCAGTTGCTGCCGATTACGGATATGAAAGCTTTTCTGGGCGGCGGCGAAAGCACAATCTCGCGAACGACGCGGGTGCTGGCCGTTGACCACGCTGAAGCGCCGGCAGGGGTGCTGGTTGATGAAGTGTACGGGTTTCGGCGATTTCAGGAAGAACACGCCGGAGATTACGACGCCACGGCGCTGCCGGCGGCGATGGCCTGGATGTCCGGCGGCTGGCGCCGAGGCGACGAATCCTGGGGCATTATTGATTTGCAGGCGCTGGTCCAGAGTCCGGCATTTCTGCAAGCGGCGAAATAGCCTCCGGCGGCGCGCGCGCCGCCGGAGCACATTGCGGCTAAGGGTGAACCAAAATGGCTACAACCACCATAAAAACGGGGCGCAACAAGCTACTGATAGCGCTCGTCATTCTCGCGTCGATCGCCATGGCAATCGCAGTGGCGGACATTGCGATCTCCGTGCTGATGGCGAGGTACGACGACGAGTTCCGCGGCTATGTCGCCGAGCAGGCGCTGTATTCGCAGAGCATGGCAGCCGACGCCGACGAAGCGTTGAGCGGCGACAAGGACGCCTATGGACGCTTGCTGACCGCCCGGCAGAATCTCGATCACAGCCTCAACATGATATTGACCGGCAACTCGTCCACGCTGATGCCGGGCGCCAAGGGCACCGCGCTGGATGAGGCAAAAGCGATTCGGCGTATCTGGTCTACCGCCAGGGACGACATCAGCACCATTCTCGACAAGAAAGATTCGATCCTGCTGGCGAACCAGTTGGCGCGCAGTGCCAACGCCGCCATGCCGGGGCTGCTGACGCAATGGGACACGATCTCCAAGGATCTCTCCAATTCGGAGAGCGCCACCGAGCGGCAGATCTATGTTGCCGGCCGCGCGGGCTTCCTCGGCCAGCGCATTCTCGACGAGGTCAATGTGCTGATCAGCGGGGTGGGCAATCCAGTCGCGGCGGCGAATCAGTTCGCGCCGGACCTGAAAACCTTTACGTCCATCGGCTCGGGACTGGTGGTCGGCGACGCCGCCCTGAATATCAGCCCGATCAAGCTCGACAGCCTGCGGCAGCGGATTTCGGACATCAATGCATCGCTCGCGCCGGTGAATGACAACCTCGGCACGCTGACGTCGCTCAGCGCCGACCTGATTGCCGCCCATGCGGCGGCCGACAAGATCGACACGGCGAGCGACGACATGCTCGGCTATGTTCAGAACCTGCAGCGCGTATACGCCGAACAGGTCGCTGCACGCATGTTCCAGCCGAACTACGGCTATGTCATCGGCGGCGTCTCGCTGATCATTCTGCTGATCACGTTGTACATCTACCTTCTGAGCGGCGATGCGCGCAAGGCCGCGCAGATCCAGCAGCGCCAGACCGAACGCAACCAGGAGGCGATTCTCCGGCTCCTCGATGAACTGGGCAGCCTTGCGGACGGCGACCTGACCGTGGAAGTGACGGTGACGGAAGACATCACCGGCGCAATCGCGGACTCGATCAACTTTGCGTTGGAAGCCCTGCGCGACCTGGTACGCACGATTAACGTCACGGCCCTCCAGGTTGACTCCGCGGCGCGCGAGACGCGGTCGACGGCGGACGAACTGGCGGAGGCCAGTGAAAGCCAGAGCCGGCAGATTACCACCGCCGGCGCGCAGATCACCGACATGGCGCGATCCATCGAGCAGGTATCCGTGAACGCCGAACGCTCCACCACTGTTGCGCGCCAGTCGGTCGACATCGCCCACAACGGCGGTGAGGCGGTGCGTCGCACCATAGAGGGCATGAACGCGATTCGCGAAACGATTCAGGAGACGTCGAAGCGCATCAAGCGTCTGGGCGAAAGCTCGCAGGAAATCGGCGACATCGTCGAACTCATCAACGACATCGCCGAGCAGACGAACATCCTCGCGCTCAACGCCGCCATTCAGGCGTCGATGGCCGGCGAGGCGGGCCGCGGTTTCGCGGTTGTCGCGGACGAAGTGCAGCGCCTCGCGGAGCGTTCCGCGAATGCAACGCGCCAGATCGAAGCGCTGGTGAAAACCATTCAGACAGACACCAACGAAGCGGTGTCATCCATGGAAGCCAGTACCTCGGGCGTGGTGAACACAGCCGAACTGGCCGAAAACGCCGGCTCGGCGCTGGACGAGATTGAAAACGTCTCGAACCACATGGCCACGCTGATTCAGAGCATTTCCCACTCGGCCAGCCAGCAGGCCAAGGCGGCGACCGGTGTATCGAAAACGATGACCACCATTCAGGAAATCACCTCCAGAACGTCGCGCGGCACGAGCGCGACGGCGAGGTCTATCGGAAAGCTTGCCGAACTGGCTTTGCAGCTCAGAACTTCGGTCGCCGGCTTCAAGCTGCCGGGCCAGGAAACGACACACGAGGCCGCGGCGCCGGTCGCGGAGGATGGTTTTGCGGCGGATGCGGAACCACAACAAGAAGACGTTTATCTGGCCGAGCAGCGGGCCTGAGCGGTTCGGACGCGGCAGTCGCTAAAGGCTGCGGGGAGAGTCCTTCAGTATGAATCAACTCGCAACTGATTCCCTGCTCTGGATCAAGGGCGAACTGGACGGCGTGCTGGTGCATGCCCGACAGGGGCTTGAAGCCTATGTCGAGGATCCGGCCGACCAGGAGTCGTTGACGCGCTGCGTCGACAGCCTGCATCAGATCCAGGGCACGCTCCGGATTGTCGAAGTGTATGGCGCAGCCATGCTGGCCGAGGAGATGGAGGCCGTCGCCAAGGGGATTCGCGACGGCTCGCTCAAAGGCTCCGACGAAATCTTCGAAACCTTGATGCGTGCGATCCTGCAGTTGCCGGATTACCTTGAGCGTGTCATCAGTGGCCAGCGTGACATGCCGCTCGTGCTGCTGTCCCTGCTGAACGATTTGCGCAGTGTGCGCAACCAGCCGCTGTTGAGCGAAGGCACGCTGTTCGCGCACACGCTCGATGGCAGCGGTGTGAAATTGCCGCAATTGCCGCGCGAGGCAGCCGGCGTCACCACCGATTTACGCGCGCTCGCCGGCAAGTTGCGGCCAAAATTCCAGGCGTCGCTACTGGCGTGGTTCAAGGACGACAGCCAGACGAAACCGCTCGACAAGATGGGTTCCATCGTCGGCCAGTTCGAGCAGGCGGCCGGCCGGCCGGCAGTGTTCGAACTGTGGTGGATCGTCGGCGGCGTAATCGAAGCGCTGCGCGACGGCGGGCTTGAGATCAGCGTTGCGCTCAAGCAGTTGCTCGGGCAGATCGACCGGCAGATCAAGCGGCTGGCGAAGGAAAGCGAAGCCGAATTCGCCAACGAGCCGCCGCGCGACTTGATTAACAACCTGCTGTATTACATCGGCCGTTCCAACTCGAACGGCGAACGTGTCGCGAACATCAAGCAATCGTTCAACCTGGCCGAACTGCTGCCGGACGAATCGCAAATCGACGAATCGCGCGCGGCGCTGTCCGGCCCGAATGCACAGTTGATGAAGACGGTGTCGGCCGCGGTCAAGGAAGACATCATCCAGGTCAAGGATAGTCTGGATATTTTCGTCCGCACCGGGCGGCGCAACACGGGCGATCTGACGCCGCTTGCGGAACTGCTCAAGAAGGTGGGTGACACGCTGGCCGTGCTCGGTCTTGGCGCGTTGCGCAGCGAACTCGGCGGGCAAATCGAGGCCTTGCAGGCAGTGGCATCGGGCCAGCGCGGCGCGGACGATTCCGCGCTGATGGCAGTCGCCGAAGCCTTGCTCCAGATCGAGACACGCCTCGACGACGACATGACCGATCTCGTCGCAGATCGCGCCGCACAACCGGCTGCCACGGCCGAAAAACCGGATGGTCGGCGCGACAGCGAGTACCGCAACACATTTGGTGCGGTCATTCGCGAATCGATCGTCAATCTGGCGCGCGTGAAGGAAGTCATGACCGAATACAGCCGGGACGAACGCGAAGCCGAAGTCGCGGCGCGCGTGCCCGGTCACATCCGCCAGGTCCAGGCTGGTCTCGGCCTGCTCGGCATGGAGCGTCCCGCCAAAGTGTTGGAGGGCATCCGACGCTTCGTCGAGCAGCATGTGCTCGCGGCCAAGTCGCGCCCCACGATGGAATCGCTGGAACGGATGGCTGACGCGCTGGTGAGCGTCGAATTTTACCTCGAGACGGTGCAAAGCGGACGCGGAGACCCGCAGTCGATGCTCGATAACGCGGAAATCTGCATCGAGCAGCTCGGAGTCAGCGCGAGCGCGGCGCCGTTGAGCGTCGTGGACACGCCGGTCGATGAGAGCACCGAGGTCCAGGCGGAAGATCAATCCGGTCCGGACGAAGTCGTCGCGGCGCCGGAAGCCGCCACGCAAACGGCGGTGCCACCGGCCACCGGGTCGACGCCTTCGCCCGACGAAGTCGATCCCGAAATTCTTGAGATCTTCCTTGAGGAAGCGCACGAAGAGTTGACGCGCCTTGCGGAATATTTCCCCCGCTGGCAGCGCAATCCGGACGACCGGGGTGCACTTACGGTCGTGCGTCGTTCGTTCCACACCCTCAAGGGCAGCGGCCGAATGGTGGGGGCAAAGCGAATCGGCGAATTCGCCTGGGCGGTCGAGAACATGCTCAACCGTGTCATCGACGGCACCGTGGACGCCGGAGAGTCCGTCGTCCAATTGGTCGCCGACGTGCTTGAACTGCTGCCGGCGCTGGTGGACGAACTTGAAAACGGCTCTGCGCCCACGCTGGACATCGATAGCCTGATTCATCGCGCCGAGGCGTTCAGCCGCAATGAAATGCCAGGCGAGGCGTCGCCTGCGCCGGCGCCGCAACCCGAAGCGGATGCGGCTGTCGCCGCCGAACCGGAGCAGGAGACCGCGGCGGTCGCCGAGGCGGAAGCCAATGTCGGTACCAGCGCCGCGATGGACCCGACGCTGTACGAAATTTTCAGCAAGGAATCGGCCGCGCATCTTGAAGTGATCGAAGCATTTCTCGATGAGTGCGCGCAAGGCGGCGCGGCGCTGGTCGACGAACCGTTGCTGCGCGCGTTCCACACGTTGAAGGGCAGCGCTTACATCGCGGGCGCCGAACCTGTTTCCGAACTGGCTGAATCCGCCGAGCATTACGTCAAAGCCCTGGGCGCGCAACGGGAACTTTTGCCGCCGGAGGGCCTTGAAGCGCTGCGCGCCAGCGTCGCGGCCATCCGTCGTGCGACGGATGCTTTGGGCAAGCCGGGTGCGGAGCCCGAGGACGTCAGTGGCGTAGTCGCGACGCTCCACGCGCTGTTGGCGAGCGATTCCGCCGCCGCTGCCCCGCCGCCGACGGCGGACGAGCCGGATTTGAACGCCATCGCCGCCGAAATCGAATCGTTCGTCGACCGCGAGGCCGAGCAGGTGCCGCCGACCGTCGAAGAGCGGTCGAGTGGCAAACTGGAAGCGGCCGCGTCGCAACAGGAACCTCCGGTCGATCAGCCGGCGATCGAGAAAGAGTTCATCGACGAAAGCCCGACCGAGACGGAAGATTTCGATCCGGAACTCGCGTCCATCTTCTTCGAAGAAGCCGCGGAATTGATCGAAAGCATCGACATCGCCATGCAGAGCTGGTCGGAGAGTCCGCAGGACGATGCGATCGTCGCCGAGCTGCAGCGCCATCTTCACACCTTCAAGGGCGGTGCGCGCATGGCCGGCCTGATGCCGCTCGGCGATCTAAGCCATGAACTCGAAACGCTGCTGACGCACGTCGCGGACGGCCGTACACCCGTCTCGACGCGACTCCTCCGTGGGGTTCAGCAGGTCATCGACCGCTTGCATCAGATGCTCGAGAACAGCGTTCTCGGTCGCCCGTCGCCGGATACCGGCGATATGCTCAAGGAACTGGCCCGGCTGCAGAAGGGCGCATCCGACGAAGTCGAAGACGTCGATGACGATGGCGACATCAAGGCGGAGGCTGCCGCGGCGTGGGCCGAGGTGGAGCAGGCTGCGGCGGACAGCGAATCGGAGGAGCCGGTGCATTTCCGGCCTACGCCGGAGATGGACCGTCGCAGCGGCTCGCGCATCCAGCCGGAACTGATGCGCGTACGCGCGGATCTGCTGGAATCGGCGCTGAATCATGCCGGCGAAGTCGGCATCTACCGGTCGCGCCTCGAGCAGCAGACCAGCACAATGAACTTCAACATCGCGGAGTTCGACCAGACGGTCACGCGTCTGCGCGAACAGTTGCGCAAGTTCGAAATCGAGACTGAAGCGCAGATCGTCTTCCAGCATGAGCAGGAAGGCGGAGACGAGCGCGGCGAATTCGATCCGCTGGAACTCGACCGCTACTCGCAGTTGCAGCAGTTGTCCCGTTCGCTGATGGAGTCGGTGGGTGACCTGGCCAGTATCCAGGCACTGTTGTCGAACCAGGCGCACGAGGCCGAAACCTTACTGCTGCAACAGTCGCGCGTGACGACAGAATTGCAGGACAGCCTGATGCGCACACGCATGGTGCCATTCTCGAACCATGCGCAGCGCCTGCGCCGCGTGGTTCGCCAGGCCGCGCGCGAATCCGGCAAGAACGCGGAGTTGCGGCTGTCCGGTGCCGAGGGCGAGATGGACCGCCAGGTGCTCGAACGGGTGCTCGCGCCGCTGGAACACATGCTGCGCAACGCCGTCGTGCATGGCGTCGAGGCGCCGGACGAGCGCCAGCGGCTCGACAAGCCGGCGACCGGGCAGATTACGATCGGCTTGCACCGCGAGGGGGCGGAAGTCGTCATCGATATCATCGACGACGGCGCGGGCCTGAACATCGAGGCCATTCATCGCCAGGCGGTGGCACGCGGACTGGCTGCACCCGATGCGCAGTTGTCCGAAAGCGACATCATGCAGTTCATCTTCGAGACCGGTTTCAGTACCGCCGAGAAGGTGACGAAGTCCGCCGGCCGCGGCGTTGGCATGGATGTGGTCGCAAGCGAGGTCAAGCAGCTCGGCGGCGCGCTGGCCATCGATTCGGTGGCGGGCGCCGGCACCAAGATCACGATCCGGCTGCCGTTTACGCTGGCCATTACGCAGGCGCTGATGGTGCTCGCCAACGAGGAAGCGTTCGCCATTCCGCTGCCGGCCATTGAAGGTATCGCCCGCATTCCCGGCCGCGATCTGAATCATTTCTTCGCCGGCGAGTTGCAGGAATTCACCTATGGTGGCCGCGCCTGGCAGATCCAGCACCTGTCGACGCTGCTCGGATTCCCGCCGCCGGCGGCTGAGGAAGGCCGCGTGACGTACCCGGTTCTGCTGGTGCGCTCCGGCGACAACTTCGGCGCGCTGGTATGCGAGGCGATGCAGGGCAGCCGCGAAGTGGTCGTCAAGTCGATCGGGCCGCAGCTCGCCAGCATTCGCGGTCTGTCCGGTGCGACAATTCTCGGCGATGGCAGCATCCTGCTGATTCTCGATCCGGCGGCATTGATGCGTACGCCGCACGGCCGCTCGCTCACAGACACCACGTTCGTCGAGCGCGAGCCGGAAATCGACACCCGGAAGCTCGTCATGGTGGTGGACGATTCCATTACCGTGCGCCGCGTGACGCAGCGCCTGCTGGAACGTTACGACATGCGCGTCGAGACGGCGAAAGACGGCGTCGACGCGCTGACCAAGCTGCAGGACATGACCCCGGACGTTATGCTGCTGGATATTGAAATGCCGCGCATGGACGGCTACGAACTCGCGACCAACATTCGCAACGATGAACGGCTGCGCAACGTGCCGATCATCATGATCACCTCGCGCACGGGTGAAAAGCACCGCAGCCGCGCGATGGAGATCGGGGTCAATGATTATTTGGGCAAGCCGTATCAGGAATCTGATCTGCTGGAGCGAATCCAGAATCTTCTTCCGGCTGCCGGCACCGCTGCATAGGGGAGATTGAGGGAGGGGTCATGGCGGAAAAGCTCGACGAAGTTTACAGCCTGCTCGCGCCAGTGGCCGAAGGCAGGTTATTGCTGCCACGGCTGGCCGTGGCGGAAATTACCGGCTTCGTGCGGCCAAGACCGGTCGCCGCCGACGCGCCGCACTGGCTGCTAGGCGAAATTCCATGGCACGACAAGAAAATATCGCTGGTGTCGTTCGAAGCATTTTGCGGTCGCCCGGTGCCGGCGGTGACGCGGCGCGCCCGCATCGCGGTAATGCATGCCATCGGCGCCGATGTGCCCGAGGGCGTGTTCGGCCTGATGATTCAGGGCTACCCGTACCTGGTGCGCGTGAACGCGAACGTTCTGCATCCAGCCGTCGAAGGCGATGCGCCGCCGTGGGAAGGCCCGGTACTCGCCCGCCCGCGAATGGCGAGCGAGAATCCGATGATTCCCGATCTTGAGGCGATGGCGGAGAGCATTGCGGGCCTGCCGCGCGCGGCATAAGCGGCTACTGCGTGCTCTTCTTGACGAGGAACGTCGTCAAATCTGGTAAATCTTCGATGCCCTGCCCCGAGTGCAGCGTGGCCGTGTAGCGGCCGGCGACGCCGATCGTCGGCACGCCCATGATGTGATATCCCATTTGCGCCTTTTTTGCGCGCTTTAGATCCATCGCGACCGAGAACGAATTCCACGCGTTGTCGAAGTCGGCGCCGCTGATGCCGTGCTGTTCGAAAAACTGCTTGAAGTCGTCTTTCGTCTTCAGCAGGTGACGCTTCTGGTGAATTTCATCGAAGATGGCATCGTGCAGCTTGTCCACCACGCCCAGCACTTTCTCCGTGTAAAAAGCCCGCGCCATCACGTCGGCCCAGCGGAACCCGACAGTAACCGGGATACGAACGAACTCCACGTCGGCCGGTTTGTGGGCAAGCCAGTTTTCGAGATACGGCTCAAAGGCGAAGCAGTGCGGGCAGGCATACCAGAAAAACTCGACGACCTCGACCTTGCCGGTGGGCGCATTCGTGGGTTGCGGCGTATCGAGCACCTGGTAGTTGACGCCAGCCTGGTACTGGGCGGCTGCCGCGGCGTTGGGCGCCAACGCCGCAAGGGCGGTGGCCGCTAGAGCGGATAGCAGATACTTCATGAGATTTACTTCTTGCTGTCGAGGACCTTGTCGATCAGGGTGTTGATGATATCAATCAACTGCGGAAAGCTGGCCGCCATCGTCGGCCCGGTTGAATATTTGCCGCCCACGGCAATCGCGGGCACACCGAGAACCCGGTAGCGCGTCGCCAGCACGGCCGCCTGCTTGAGCTTCATGTTGACAGCAAAGGAGTTCCATGCCGCCTCGAACTGCTGGCTGCCGACCCCATACCGGGCGAAAAACTGCTCGAAGTCCTGTTCCGTGCGCAGGAAGTGATGGCGTGCGTGGATCTCGTCGAAGATCGCCCCGTGGACTTTGTCCAGCATGCCCAGCGCCTTCGCGGTGTAGAACGCCCGCGCCTGCGGTTCCCAGGCTGGATTTGCGACCGCCGGAACGCGCTTGAACAGGACGTTTTCCGGCTTTTGTTTCAGCCAGTTCTCGAGATACGGCTCAAACGCGTAGCAGTGCGGACAGCCATACCAGAAGAACTCGATGACCTGGACCTGGTTGCGGTCCGCGCGGGTCGGCTGTACGGGCACGACGAGATGGTAGTTCTCGCCCCGTTTGAACTGATGTTGCTCCGCGGCAGCGGCACCAGCCGTTGCGCCCAGCGCTAACGCCAACAGAATCGCAGTCGCCGCGAAAACTCTGGTCATCGTGCCTATTGCCCGAGGACCTGTCCCGGAATCGGATTAATGGCCTTCGGCGCCGGATGCAGACCCTGCAGGTAGGAGGCCACCGCTTCGATTTCGTGGTCGGTGAGGTTGTGCGCGACCTGGCGCATCATGGCATTGAGATCGTTGGCACGCGAGCCTGTGCGCCACGCCTTGAGTTGCGTCACCAGGTATTGTGCGTGCTGTCCGGCGAGTGCCGGCCAGGCTGCGGGGCCCATGCCCTGGCCGGCCGGGCCGTGGCACGCCGCGCAAGCCGGAATCCCTTTGGACTGGTCGCCGCCGCGATACAATGCGCGACCGTCGGCGACGAGATTCGGGGCCGCCGCGCCCGGCTTGATCTTCTGGCTCGAAAACCACGCCGCAAGGTTCTTGATGTCCTGGTCGCTCAGGCCCGAGGCCATGCCGTTCATGATCGGGTTCTTGCGCGCGCCCGACTTGAAATCTTCAAGTTCCTTGACCAGGTACGCATAGCTTTGCCCTGCCAGCTTCGGGAACTGAGCGTTCGCACTGTTGCCGTCGGCACCATGACAGGCCGCGCAAGCCGCCGCCTTCTGCTGGCCCGCTTGCGCATCGCCGGGCGGATAGCTGGTCGCGTCCGCGGCAAATGCCGTTGCGGTTAAGCCGAGCGTACCGGCGATGGCGGCTGCCATCAGAACTGTCTTGATCACGATTCGAAGCTCCCTTGTATAAAAAGAGTCGCCGCGCAGCGGGGGCAAAAGCGGCATTTTACCGCAGGCGGCGGAAACATTCACTGGCGGCCCTGCCTGCCAAACAGGTATGGTAGGCGCGCCATGAACAATCTGTCGGGCCAGGCCCATTTCATCAAGAGTGCGACGACGCTCGTCCAACTGCCGGCGGATACGGGTGCCGAAGCCGCCTTTGCCGGTCGCTCCAACGTCGGCAAGTCCAGCGTTTTGAACGCGGTCGCGGGCATCAACAAGCTCGCCCGGACCAGCAAGACTCCCGGCCGCACCCAGCTTCTCAACGTGTTTGGCCTGAATGAAACCGCGCGGCTGGTCGATTTGCCGGGCTATGGCTTCGCACGGGTCCCGCCAGCGGTGCAGCAGCGCTGGCGCGGCATGATCGAAAGTTACCTCAGCCGGCGCGAATCGCTGCGCGGCCTGTTTCTGATCATGGACATCCGCCACCCGCTCACGCCGTTCGACCGGCAGATGCTCAACTGGTTCCTGCCGGGCGGCCTGCCGGTACACATATTGCTGAACAAGGCCGACAAGTTGAGCCGCGGTCGCCGACTCGCAACGCTGGCCGCGGTACGGCGCGAGCTGCCGGAGCATGTATCGGTGCAGGTATTTTCGGCGCTGAAAAAAGAAGGGGTCGACGACGCGCGCGGAGTCCTGTCCGAGTGGCTGGACGGCCGCTAGCTATTTTCTCGAGATAAAAAAAACCCCGGTGTTAAAGGGGGGAAAACACCGGGGCAAGTTCACATCCGGCTTGGGGAAGACCGGATGGGCTTGTCCGCTCAGGGAGGGGAGCGGACGAGCGTCATTGCGGCGCTCACTGAATTAGTAAGGCGCCGCCTCTAAAAGTTCCAGAGAGAGGGAAAATTTTCAGGAAAATTTTTGAACCCCGTCACATTCTTCAGTGCCAGAAGGGGTCTGAGCCCTTGGTCTTTTTATTCGGGAACTGAAGACAGAATAGCAGCTTTTGCGCGATTTTCAATGCGCCTCGTCCCAGTTGGCTCCGACGCCGGCATCCACCTGCAGAGGCACGGCCAGATCCGCCGCGGACTCCATGAGGCGGCCCGCCTCCCCGCGTAGTTCGTCCGCCGCATCTTCCGCCACCTCGAAAACCAGTTCGTCATGCACCTGCATCACCATCCGCGCGGGGAACCGGGACTCCGCCAGCCAGGCGTGTACCGCCAGCATCGCCCGCTTGATGATATCCGCCGCTGTACCCTGCATTGGCGCGTTGATGGCCGTCCGTTCGGCATATTGGCGCCGCTGCCCGTTGCGCGAATTGATGTCCGGCAGATACAACCGTCGGCCGAAAACCGTCTCGACATAGCCCTGCGCATGAGCCAGCGCCCGGATATCGTCCATGAAGCGCCGCACGCCGGGGTAGCGGTCGAAGTAGCGCTCAATGTAATCCTGCGCCTGTCCGCGGGCGATGCCGAGCTGGCGCGCGAGACCGAAGGCGGACATGCCGTAGATCAGCCCGAAGTTGATCGCCTTGGCCGAACGCCGCTGGTCGTTACCGACGTCCTCCGGCGCCAGCCCGAAAACTTCGGCGGCGGTCGCGCGGTGCACGTCCTCGCCGGTCGAAAACGCCCGCTGCAGATTCGCATCGCCGGACAGGTGCGCCATGATGCGAAGCTCGATCTGCGAATAATCCGCCGCGACGATACGGCCGCCGGGGGGGGCGATAAATGCCTGCCGGATGCGCCGGCCCTCGGCGGTGCGCACCGGGATGTTTTGCAGATTCGGGTCCGATGACGAGAGCCGGCCCGTCGCTGCGACCGCCTGATGGTAGGACGTATGCACCCGGCCGCTTTCGGAAAACACGCATTCCGGCAGCCGGTCGGTGTAGGTCGATTTGAGCTTGCTGAGCGCGCGGTAGTCGAGAATCACGCGCGGCAGATCGAAGTCAGCGGCCAGTTCCTGCAGCACATCTTCGGCGGTGGACGGCTGGCCTTTCGGCGTCTTGCGCAGCACCGGCAGGCCGAGCTGCTCGAAGAAAATCTGCTGTAGCTGCTTGGGCGAACCCAGGTTGAACGGCCCGCCAGCCAGATCGTGGGCCTCCTTTTCCAGCGCGGCCATTTTGGCGCGAATTTCGTTGCTCTGGATGTTGAGCATGTCGCAGTCGACCAGCACGCCGGTGTGCTCCATGTCAAACAGAACCTTCGCAAGCGGTATCTCGAGGTCCGTCAGGAGCGCCGCGAGGCGCGGTTCCGCCTTGAGCCGCGGCCACAGTTCGCGGTGCAGCTTGAGCGTCACGTCGGCGTCTTCGGCGGCATAGTCGCTGGCGGTGTCAACGTCGACCTGGTCGAAGCGGATCTGCTTCGCGCCCTTGCCGGCGACGTCTTCGTAATGAACCGTTTCGAGCCCGAGGTACTTGAGCGCCAGCGAGTCCATGTCGTGGCGGCTCGCGGTGCTGTCGAGGACATAGGACTCCAGCATCGTGTCGTAGGCGATACCGTTGAGTTCGATGCCGTAGCGGGCGAGGATGTGGCAATCGTATTTCAGATGGTGACCAACCTTGTGTCGCGCCGGATCCTCGAGCAGCGGCTTCAGCCGTTCCAGTACCGCCGCGCGATCCAGTTGCTCGGGCGCGCCAGGATAAACGTGCGCCACCGGCACATAGGCCGCTTCGCCCAATTCGATCGAGAACGACAGGCCGACCAGTTCGGCCTGCATGTAATCGAGGCTCGTGGTTTCCGTGTCGAAGGCGAACAGTTCGGCCTTTTTGAGCCGATCAATCCAGCCATCGAGCGCCTCCATCGTCAGGATCGTCTCATACTCGCGCGCCGCTTCCGCGGCTGTCTCTGTCGGCAGTTCCTTGAGCCAGCTCGAAAAACCCAGCCGCACATAAGTCTCGCGCAGCGTTTCGACATCGGGCGCCTGGGCGATCAGTTCCTCCGGCTTGAATTCCAGTTCGAGGTCGCAGCGGATCGTTGCGAGCCGCCGCGACAGTTCAAGCTGATCCATGTTCTCGCGAAAGCTCTCTCCGACCTTGCCGCCGATCTCGCCCGCATGTGCGATCACGCCGTCGAGTGAACCGTATTCAGTCAGCCACTTGGCCGCCGTCTTCTTGCCGACCTTGGGAATGCCCGGAATGTTGTCCGACGTATCGCCGACCAGTGCCAGGTAATCAACGATGCAGCCCGGCCCGATGCCGAACTTTTCCTCGACGCCGGTGGCGTCCAGCACCGTGTTGCTCATCGTGTTGATCAGCGTCACGTTGCCGTCCACGAGTTGCGCCATGTCCTTGTCGCCGGTGGAAATCACCACTTTGAGCCCGGCGGCAGATCCCTGGCGGGCGAGGGTGCCGATGACGTCATCCGCCTCCACGCCCGGTACCTGCAGCAGCGGCAGCCCGCGCGCCCGGATGATCGTGTGCAGCGGCTCGACCTGCACCGACAAGTCATCGGGCATACGTTCGCGATTGGCCTTGTACTCGGCGAACAGCTCGTCGCGGAAAGTCTTGCCGCGCGCGTCGAACACCACGGCGATGTATTCAGGCTGGTAGTCGCTCACCAGCTTGTTCAGCATGTTGACGACGCCATAGACCGCGCCGGTCGGTTCGCCGGCTGCATTGGCCAACGGCGGCAGCGCGTGGAAGGCACGGTAGAGGTACGACGACCCGTCGACGAGAACCAGAGTTTTTGCTGTCATTGTGGCGGCGGTATGGTTGCGGGCTGCGGTAAAGTGGCGCTGGCTGGCGCCGGCGCCGACGGCTTCACCGGCGCGGGCTTCTCCGGCTTCGGCAAGTACAGCGGCCCCTTTTGACCGCAACCGGCCAGCAGGATCAACAGTACCAGTGGTGCGAAAAGGCGCAGCAGGCGCATGGCGCTCCCTCGGAAACGGGCAAAAACGAGAGTATAAAGGATACCCTCTTAACCCTCTCCCTCCGGGAGAGGGTACGGCGAGGGATGTAAATGGGCGTATGACACACTTGGGGACAAGCGGCTGGCTCTATCTCGCGGTCATCGTCATCGCTGCGCTGGCGCTGATGACTATCGTTGCAGGGCTGTTGCGCTTTCGCCGCCGCCAGTTGGTACGCGGCTCCGTTCAAACGCTGGGTGGTTGCTGCATCGGGCTGATTGCCGCCGTTGCACTGCTGATTGGTCTGAACCTGTTGACGTGGCAGCGCTTTACACACGAGCGACCGGTCGCCGAGATCAGCTTCCAGCGCATCGCGCCGCAGACGTTTGCGGTTGACCTGCGCTTTGCCGATGGCCGCGAGCGCCATTTCGAACTGCGCGGCGACGAGTGGCAGCTCGACGCACGCGTGCTCAAGTGGAAAAGCATCGCCACGCTGCTGGGCTTCGACCCGCTTTACCGCGTCGAGCGCATCGATGGCCGCTACGCCAGTCTCGCGCAGGCGCAAACCGCCGATCCGAGCGTTGTCGGCTTGAGCGAGTCAAAGGGCATCAACCTGTGGCAGATCGCCCACGAAGACTGGCTGCCGTTCGTGGACGCGAGCTACGGTAGCGCCACTTATCTGCCGATGGCTGACGGCGCCACGTATCTCGTCAGCATCAGCAATACCGGCTTGCTCGCGAGGCCGCAAAACGCGGCCGCGAATCGGGCGGTGCATCACTGGCGATAAAAAAATGCGCCGGATGGTCTCCCCGCTATGCCGTGAGGATATCTTCACGAATGTCCTTATCACTCTGCCGGAGCAGCCGATTGGCCAACTGCCGTACCGCCTCGCGCAATTCGGCTGGTTGATGGATCTCGAACACACACGGCAATCGCGCCAGTTGCCTCGCATACCAGTCGAGATCGTTCGTCTGCCCGTGCAGCATCACGCCATCATCGCACGGCTCAAACAAGCCCATTCCACACGTCAGATACTCGGCCGCGGTCTTAATGTCCGTCCGCAGAAACACCTCCACGGCAATTGCCCGGGGCAGCGTCGCAATACTGAAGGTCAAATGGGCGGCGGCGTCGAAGTCCGCCGGCCGCGTGAACGATTCATCAAGCCGGGTGACACTTTGCACCCGGTCGAGCCGGAATGAGCGCAGGCCGTGGCGCAAGTGGCACCTGCCGCCGACATACCAGTGCCCGTCGCGATAGGCAAGGCCGTATGGATCGAAGTCACGCGTGGTTACCGCCCCCGTGGCGGCGCGGTACTGCATGCGCACCCGCTTGCGGGCTTGCGCTGCCGTACTCATGGGAACCAGGGCGGCGTTGTCGCCCGGCGGGTGCGGTCGTGACAGGTCCAGCGTCACCGTTTCATCCACCGCCTGCAAGCGCGTTTTCGAGTCGATCGGCATCACCCGGCCGAGCTTGGCCTGTGCGCTGGCCACTGCCGACGCGCCCTCGGCGAGTCCGAGGCTGCGAGCAGCCCGACCGACAATGCCAGCGCCTCGTTGTTGGTGAACATCATTGGCGGTAGCTTGAAGCCGGCCACCAGCAGGTAGGCACCGTGACGGCCGCGCTCGGCAGTGATTGGAATGCCGAGATCTTCCAGCGCCGTGATGTAGCGCCTGAGCGTGCGGCCGCTGACCTCCAGCCGCCGCGCCAATTCGGCTCCGCTCATGCGGCCGTGGCGCTGGAGCAGTTCCAGCACGGCGAGTACGCGCGTGGTTGGCCGGGACATGGCAAAGAGTCTATATGGAAATTAGGTCGTATATAGACCTGATTATGGCATACCGTACCGCAGATCGAAATTAGCTGTCGGAGCTGGAATGCAATACGCGCATCTCGGGGCGTTCTTTCTACTGGTCTTCGGTATCGTGCTGTTACCGGGCCTGGACATGGCGTTTGTGCTGGGCACCACGCTGACCGGCGGACGCAGAACCGGTCTGACGGCGGTGAGCGGCATTGTCGTCGGCGGCATTTGTCACGTGACAATGGCCACGCTCGGCATCAGCGTATTGCTGCGAACATTCCCTGGCGCATTTAACGGACTGCTTCTCGCGGGGGCGCTGTATATCGCCTGGATTGGCATTTCGATATTGCGCAGCAGGACCGGCTTCGGCAGCACGATGTCCGGCGAGACGCTTTCATCGGTGGTGGCTTTCCGGCGCGGGCTGACCACCAGCCTGCTGAACCCGAAGGCCTATCTCTTCATGCTCGCGGTGTTTCCGCAATTCCTGCGCCCGGAGTATGGTGTGATCTGGCTGCAGGCGGCGGTGCTGTGGATCATCATTGCCGCGACGCAAATCAGTGTTTACGGCGGCGTGGCGGTGGCGGCAGGTCAGGCGCGCCAGTGGCTGGCGGGCAATTCCGTCGCAATGACGTACATTGGCCGCACCGTCGGCGTCTTGCTGCTCATCGCCGCCCTGTGCGCGGCGGTCGACGGCTGGCGCGGGCTCTGATCCGGTGGCATCCTCACCGTCAGCCGTTCTGATTCACGTGTCGAAATCCGGGGCTGCCGGACGACTGCTCAGGGACAGTTGCATTGTCTGGAGGAGAATGAAATGAACTACATTGATGGTTTCGTGGTCGCAGTGCCCACCGACAAAAAGCAGGCCTATCTCGACAGCGCCAGAAAGGCGTTGCCGATGTTCAAGGAGTACGGTGCATTGCGGCACGTCGAATGCTGGGGCGATGACGTACCCGACGGCAAACTTACCGACTTTCGCCACGCGGTGAAGGCCGAAGACGGCGAGGTGGTCGTGTTCTCGTGGATCGAATGGCCCTCGAAGGAGGCGCGCGACACCGGTATGAAGAAGGTGATGGAAGACCCGCGCATGAAGGAGATGACCGACATGCCGTTCGACGGCAAGCGCATGATCTTCGGCGGCTTTCAGATGATCCTGGACGGCTAGAGCGGGGCGCGCAATCCCTTCGAATGGCCGAGCCGCAACGCAAGATCGTGCACGTCGACATGGACGCGTTCTATGCGTCCGTCGAGCAGCGCGACGATCCGGCGCTGCGGGGCCAGCCGGTGGTGGTCGCGTGGCGCGGCGCACGCTCGGTGGTCTGCGCGGCGAGTTACGAGGCGCGCCGCTTCGGCATTCATTCCGCGATGCCGGCGGCGCGCGCCGAGCGGCTGTGCCCGCAAGCGGTTTTTGTGGCGCCGGATTTCTCGCGTTACAAGGCCGTCTCACGGCAGGTACGCGAGATATTTGCGCGTTATACCGACCTGATCGAGCCGCTCTCGCTCGACGAGGCCTACCTTGACGTCACCGTTTCCAAACAGTCGCTGCCTTCGGCAACTGCCATCGCGCAGGCGATTCGCAAAGCGATTCGTGCTGAAACCCAGTTGACCGCATCTGCGGGCGTCGCCGCCAACAAGTACCTCGCCAAGATTGCCTCCGACTGGCAAAAACCGGACGGCCTGACGGTAATACGGCCGAGGCAGGTGGACGCTTTCCTGCAGCCGCTCGCGGTCGGCAAATTGCCCGGCGTGGGCAAGGTCATGAACCGGAAGCTGGCCGGGATGGACGTGACCACGGTCGGCGAATTGCGCACTGTGCCGGCCGAAGCACTGGAACAGCAGTTCGGCCGTTGGGGCCAGCGGTTGTATGAACTCGCTCGCGGCATAGACGATCGCGCGGTCCAGCCGGATCGACCCACGTTGCAGGTTTCGGCCGAGGACACTTTTGAGCATGATCTGACGCTCGATCAAATCGAGCCGCACATCCGTCGGCTGGCGGACAAGACGTGGGCCGCCGCAACGCGCGAAGATAATCGCATCGCGCGCACCGTCGTGCTCAAGCTGAAGACAGCCGACTTCCAGATACTCACGCGCAGCTTCACGCCGCCGGCGCACCCGGTTTCTGCGGAGGAGGTGGCAAACCTGGCGTGTGCGCTGCGTGCGCGGGTGGAACGGCCCGCGGAAAGTCTCTACCGGCTGGTTGGCGTCGGCCTGTCCGGCTTTGTGGATCGCGAGGACTTTGCGGTACAGGAAGCGTTATTCGAGTAGGCCGGCGTTCACCAGCGACGCCTGCTGTGTAGCGTCACCGCACCCACAGCCCTACAATGGCGTTTTCATCGGTCCGCCCCGGGCCGCAATCCCGACGGAGATTTACATCATGGCCAAAGCAAGCGCCCGCCACATTCTTGTCGACAACGAAAATGTCTGCCGCGAACTCAAGTCTCAGATCGAGGGCGGTGCCGACTTTGCTGAAGTCGCCCGCAGTCACTCCACCTGCCCGTCGTCTTCGCGCGGCGGCGAACTCGGTGAATTTGGCCCGGGCCAGATGGTGCCCGAGTTCGACAAGGTCGTCTTCAGCGCCCCCGTCGGCGAAGTTCAGGGTCCGGTCAAGACCCAGTTCGGCTATCACCTCGTGGAGGTCACCCGCCGTACCGACTGAGCGGAATCGCCTGAAACGGGTGGAGAGCGCGGGTCAGCCGCAAGGTAAGGCTCAACGGTCTCACCCGGCGTAGCAGTACGTGCAGCCTTTTTCCTGCGCCCGGTTTACCGCCAGCACGCCGGAGGGCACCAGCGTGACGCCTTCGATCAGGCCTTCCAGCCATTCGTTCTTTGCCGCCGCCTTCGACACGCCCGCTCGCCCGGCGGCCATGCCGCTCATGACCGTGAGCGCCACGCTGCAGCAGGTAACGATCACGCCCCGGGCCTGAAGCAGGTCCAGCGCCATGTCCGGGAACATCATTTCCTTGGCGTGCCGCTTGATGAAAATATTGCGGACGGCAGGCTTTTTGGTGCGCGGGTCGGTAATCTTGAACATCTCGCCGAGTTTGTAGCGGCGCCAGATGTCGTCGGAAAATGCCATCGGGATGCCGATGTGGCGCAACACGATCACGGTTGTGATGTCGTCATCGGCGAGGCCATAGGCGTCCCTGTTGGAGTTCATATAGTTGACGGCGAAGCCCAGCACTTCGTTACTGGGCGAGACAGCGTCAAATACCTGTCGATGCCTGCCGTCGATGCGCTTAAGCCAGAGTTCGTCCCATTTGCCCGCGTGCTTTGATTGTGACATCGCCGGGAGAGCGGCGTCGGCAACCGAGGGCAGGAGCCCGCCGAGGGCCAGTGCGGCGCCGCCGCCGGCAAGCCAGCCGATGAAGGTGCGGCGCGGTATGGTATAGGGTTCGTGGTCATTCATCAGATTGTCCTCCGGACTGTTCAATCGTCATAGCGGTAGTCGAATTCGGTCGCAAACCCGCAGCGCCCTTTGACCGTCCAGTCGAACGTGCCGTCGCTCACGCGCATGTGTGTTGCAACCAGCTCCTGACCCGGATGATCGTGTCCCGGAATCCCGCAGCTGATCGGTTCAGCAGTCGGGAAGGGTTCCGCGGTGGCCGCCTCGACGAACGGTTCCACCTTAAACCGTTCCCGCCCGCGGGTATGATCGAGTTCGATGCGCGCCTGCTTGATCGCCTGGATTTCGTTGATCGCAGGTCCGTAACTTTTGGCCGGTGTGCCGCCGGCCCGCCCAAGGAATATATTTTCAAGCGCCTGCCGTTGTTCCGCATCGGCCCGGTCGTCCACATACAGGATGACGCGCCACGGCGAGCCCGGCTCATCGTCGCTGAAAGTGCCAGCCAGCACGACGCTCAATCCATTCAAAAGGACTGCGCCGGCTTTGCCGTCGCGCACAAGCCAGGAAAGCGCAAAGTCGCAGGTTTCGTAGGTTGACCGGCCACCAGGCTTGTCGCCGAGTCGCCGGCAGGGGCATGGCGCGTTGCAGTTGCAGACTTCGAAATACGAACCGGATAGTTGCCAATTGTTCATCACTGCTCCTCGTCAAGATACCAATAAACCGCCGCCGGCGGCGATCAGCAGCGCCCCGGCCGCGGCATCGAGACGCCAGCGCGCCGGCGCGAGCTTTTCTCCCAGCACGAACAGCGTCAGCGCCGCCATCCAGATGAGATTCGCTGCGCCGACGACAAACATCGATGCCATCAGCGCCCAGCAGCAGCCGACGCACCAGGCACCATGCGCCAACCCAAGCCGCAGCGCACCGCCGACGCCGTTGCGCCAGTTCATGGCCAGTTGCAGCATCGGCGACCGGCAGCGGCCGATGCAGGCCTGTTTGAGCGGCGTCATTTGATAGAGCCCCGCGATGATCAGGGCGATCGCGCTCAGGTCGTTGCCGGAAAATCCGGAGAACCTACCCAACGCCGATTGTCCGCCGGCCGCGAGCGCCCCATAACCAATCCAGACTGCCAGATAGCCGCTGCAGAATACTGCGCCGCAAAATGAACTTTTGGCTGCACGCCGCCGTCGGGCAAGGGCGATGTATGCGGAAACGGCCGGTCCCGTCGCAGGCGCCATCATCGCGACCATCATCTCCAACCACATCACGACCGCGGCAAAAAACGCAGCCGTGCCGTGGCGTGCGGCAGGCAGGGTGCCGCTCATGTCGGTGTTCATCCGAACCAGCGCCGCCCAACCGAGGGCGGTCAGGATCAGCAGCGTGGCAGCCACCACGGCATGATCGCGGCCGACTCTCGCTTCATTCATGCACAACCTCACCGGAGCCGCCCAGCTCCGCCGGGAAATCCTTAAGCTTTGTGACGCCATCATGCATCGGCAACACCGTTTCCTGATAATTCACATGCACGTCGGCATCGAACGGGAAACCGTCCATGACGGCCGCGGGCACATCGATCAGTCCCAGGGTCGGGTGCTGGGTAAAGACGTGCCCGCCGCAAGTCTTGCACCATTTGCGGTAACTGATCGGCCCCTTGTTGTAGGTGCCGATGTTCTCCGCACCCTGGGTGACGTTCACAGCTTCCGGCTCCCACAGGCTGAAGGCATTGACCGGGCCGGCCGACCAATGTCGGCACGAATCGCAATGGCAGTACCCCATGCCTTCCGGTTCGCCAGTGACAGTGAACCGGACCGCGCCGCAGAAACAACTTGCGTTATAAATCTTGTCGTCATTCATGTGATCGTTCCTCGCTCGTTTCGTGGATCAGGAGGCGTATGAATAAAGTTTTCAATTAAATGCCTGGACAGAAATTCGGCCTGGGCCAGTGATGCCCGCTCGAATTCGGAGCTGGGGAAGTGCAACAGGCCGAAATGGCCGCCTCGAATTTCCATCCATTTCTTTGCACACGTGAGCTTTTCCCAGGCGTCGCGCGCCACACCGGGGTCGGCGCCTTCCATCTCGTCATCGGGGGCCACGACAAACAGACTTGGACAGGAGACGTGTGCCGGACAAGGGCTCGGGCGCCAGGGGACCTGAGTCTTTGGGCGCGCACTGGTGATTTCGTTTATCCAGCCCTTACCTTTGCCGTACTCAGTGAACCACCGGAATGCCGTAATCGGCAGCAGGGCGGACGGTCGGTGGATCTGATTGTCGGACACTACAGGCAGGGGGGCGGCCACTTCATCGCTGCCGGACGGTTCGACATTTCCGGACAGAAGCGTTTCCCTGAAAGCGCGAAACTGCGCACCGTCCGGGTCCGGCAACGGGTCATCGCCAAAAGCGGGGACCTGTACTACCAGTGCGGCGACGCGATCATCGACAGCGGCTACCGCCAGAGCCACTTCGCCGCTGAGGCTGTCTCCCCACAGGGCGACACGGTCTGAATCCACATCGTCGAGCGTGGCGGCAAATCGGAGCGCATCGCGGTAGCCCCGCGCCTGAATCCACGGGTTGATCTGCTGCCTGACGTCTCCGCCGCTCGCGCCAAAACCGCGATGGTCGTACAACAGCGCGGCCAACCCGTGATCACGAAAAACCTCGGCAAACCGGTCTGTGACCATGCCGCGTGTCGCGGAGTAGCCGTGTGCCATGATGACCAGCGGCCAGGGCGGCGTCGCATCGGGCAAATACAACCATGCCGCGAGATCCGCGCCTTCGGAACGAAAGCTGGCGTCCCGCTTCATTCCTTGTGGATGTTCGCCAGTCCGATCGCCGACTTCGGCTTTCTGCGCGTGAGCGGCAGCAGCATCGGAACGCGGCGTCTGTATTCGCGGTAGGTATCGCCGAAGACAGCGATCAGGTCGCGCTCCTCCAGTTGCAGGGCCAGCAAAATGTAGCCGCTGGTGGCGATCGCGAACAGCAGATGCCCCGCGCTCATGTATGGGGTCGCCCAGAACGCGATCACGAAACCGAGCATCAGCGGATGACGGACCACCTTGTAAAACAGCGTGGTGCGGAACGCCGGCGGCGGGCTCGACCGGCCGCGCAGGTTCAGCCAGACCTGTTGCAGCCCGAACAGATCGAAGTGATTGATCATGAACGTGCCAGTCAGCACGATCAGCCATCCCAGCGCGTACAGGATGTACAGCACGAGCTGCCCGGCTGGCGAGTCGACCCGCCAGATCACGCTGGCGAGCGGCTGCCACAGCCAGAACAACAGGATCAGCGCCGCGCTTGAGATCAGCACATAGGTGCTGCGCTCCGCTGCAGTTGGCACGAGCCGAGTCAGCCAGCGCTTGAAGCCGCGGCGCGCCATGCCGCTGTGCTGCACGGCGAACAAACCGAGCAGCAGCACGTCGATGATGAATGCAGCCGGCGTCGACGTTACGGCGGCGCCCGAGTCGATCGTCTTCGGCACGAACAGGTCGCCTACAAAGCCGATGGCGTACAGAAAGGTGATCAAGAAAACCAGATAACTCAGTGCGCCGTACAGCGCGATAATGGCTCGTCCCATGGCCGCCCTCTCCAAATTTTGCAACTGCCGGAAAGTGTGGCGTGCTGGCATTTCGGGAACAATGTTCTAAACTCTTATAAATATGCTCGAAACGCCAGAGGTGGAGGCGCCGCCGGATGGATGTGCTATCGGATGTGCTTCAAGTGATTCGGCTGAGCGGGGCCGCACTGTTTCGCGCGTCGCTGGGCGCGCCCTGGGCTCTCATCAGTTCGGGAACGGACAGCATGATGCGGCAGTTTCCGATGCCCGTGCGTCGCGTTACCGTCTTTCATGTTGTGATTCGCGGTAGCTGCTGGGTGCAGCGCGTCGGTGGACCGCCGCAACGGGTAACGGCGGGCGAAGCGGTCGTTCTGCCGCGTTCCGATATTCATGTGCTGGCCGATGAGCCGGGTCGCAATCCCGTGCCGACGGCGGAAATGCTGCGTGGCACGCCGGTTTTCAAGCTGCGCGACGTGCGTTTCGGCGGCAAAGGCGATCGGACCCAGCTACTGTGCGGCTTTCTGATTTGCGAGCAGACCGATTTCGAGCCGCTGTTCTCTGCTTTGCCGCCACTGTTCCGGATGTCGTTTCGCGGTGTCGAAGGCATGCCGGACCTTGACAGCCTGATCGACTATGCCGTCCACGAAGCCGTTTCGGACGGTGAGGGCGCTGCAAGTTCGCGGCTGCGCGCGGCGGAACTTCTGTTTGTCGAAGCGCTGCGGCGCTATATGGTTGGGCTTGGGCCGGACGATGCCGGCTGGCTTGCAGGGTTGCGCGATCCGGTCATCGGCAGGGCGCTGGCGTTGATGCACGAGCAGCCGCAGCATTCGTGGACCGTCGCCGAGCTTGCCGAGGAAGTGGCCGTGTCCCGCTCGGCACTGGCGGCTCGCTTCAGCGCGATGCTGGGCGAGCCCCCGATGCGCTACCTGGCGCGCTGGCGGTTGCTGCTGGCCGCGCGCCAGTTGCATGACAGTCGGCGCAGTGTTGCGGCGATTGCGGAAAGTATCGGCTATGAATCGCCCGCTGCCTTTCAGCGGGCGTTCAAGCGCGTGCACGGAGAAACGCCTGCCGCCTGCCGCAAGCGCCTGCAGCGCGCAATCTGATTTTTGATGTCAGCGATGCAGTTCGCCGGCTTGTTCCGGCTGATAGATAATTTCGTCCACCCGCACACGCGTCACGCCGCCGCCCGGTCGCGGCCATTCCAGTTCGTCGCCTACTGACAGCCCCAGAAGTGCGCTGCCCACGGGCGCCAGAACCGAAATCCTGTCCGAACTGCCATCGACGTCCTTCGGATAAACCAGCGTCAGGCGGAACTCTTTCTTCGTATCGGCGATGGAAAATCGTACCGTCGAGTTCATCGTGACGACAGTCGCCGGAACCTCGCCGGGCTCGACCACCTCGGCGCGATCCAGCTCGGCCTGCAGGGCGGCTTTGCCGGGAACGGCATTGTCCGGCGCCGAATCGAGGAGCTTTTCTAGCCTGTCGAGATCGCGGGAAGTCAGAATAATGTTGGGCTTGTCGGTCATGTCACTATTGCAAAAAGGCATTCACGACAGGATGGCTAAATCAGCCTGATTCCGCAACATGGGGCGATGCAGGTCACGCCGCCGGCAGCAGGTCGCAAAACTGAAATCGGCCGTCGCGCAATACGCACTCGCCGGTACGGACGGTGACGCTTTTGCGAAAGCTCGGTCCGGCGTATACGAATGTATGAAATTCGCCGTTCTCGCCGGCTGGGTCGCAGCCGGGCGGCAGTTCCCGCAGCAGGCGATCGTCGTAATTGCGGCCGGCAAACGCGGCGTCGATGGCCTCGGTGTCGACGCAGGTAAGCATCGCCCGATAGCCGCGGTCGATGAAGCGCCGGGCGATGGCGGTGGTGGATTGTTTCCAGAGTGGAAATACGCCGCGCATGCCAACCAACGCCAGTTGGCGCTCCCGGTAGGCGCGGATATCTTCCAGGAACAGATCGCCAAATGCGACTTGCATAACGCCTTCATTGCGCATCGCGGCCAGTTCGGCGGCCATCGCTTTGCCATACGTATCGTTGTCCGGGTTTTCCGGCAGCCAGATCTTGCGCAGCGGCAAGTCGAGCGCGGCGGCCTGTGCATCCAGCAGCGTTTCACGTACGCCGTGCATGCTGATGCGCCCGTGTTCACGGCTAAGCGTCGTCAGCAGCGCGATCACTTCATATTCGTGGCCGGCCCGCAGCGCTTCCAGCGCGAGCGCGCCGTCTTTGCCGCCGCTCCACGACAACACCAAAGGCACGCGGCTCATGAGCGGAGGTACGAAGCGCCGTTCACATCAATAATCGCGCCCGTCACGGAGGGCAGGTCCGGGTCGGCGAGAAACAACACGGCTTTGGCGATTTCGTCCGCGCCCGCGGCCCGGTTCAAAGGGCTTTGCGCGCGAATCGAGTCGCCGTGGGGTCCGTCGAGCAAGTCGGCCGTCATGTCAGTGCGGACAAAACCGGGTGCGACTACGCCAACGAAGATATTCTGCGGCGCGAGCGCTATCGCCAGCGACTGGCTCAGCGCATTCAGCCCGGCCTTGCTTGCGCCGTAGGCGGGTGCGACGGGTTCGCCGCGAAATGCACCACGTGATGAAATATTGACGATGCGTCCGCCGCCACGTGCCGCCATGTAATGTGCGGCGAGAAAACACAGATTGGCGGGCCCGGTCAGATTGGCCGCGAGCGTTTTCGACCAGCCGCTTTGCCATTCGGCATACGTCTGATCCAGCACCGGCCGAATCTTGTAGATGCCGGCATTGTTGACGAGCACGTCGAGGCCGCCCAGCCGGTCCGTGGTTTCGCGCACCAGCCGTTCGCAATCGGCGGGGTCCGATACGTCCGCCTGAATGTCGATGTGCCCGCCGCCCGGTAATGCCGTCAATGTATCATCGGCGGCCGCGGAGGAACTGCGGTAATGCACGGCTACCCGTGCACCTTCTGCCGCGAATGCCAGCGCGACCGCCCGGCCGATGCCGCGCGATGCGCCAGTCACAAGAACACGGGTATCCGTAAACTTCATGGTTTGCCTGTTGATGCGATTCGGATCGTCAGGGCCGGGCATCCAGCGCCTCGTCAAATCGTGCTTCCAGTTTGTCGTGCACGCCGCGCAAGCCCGCGACCACCGCCGCCGCCCAGTCAAAGTAGGCTTGACGCCGTTCAAGCGGCCAGTCCGCCGGCGGATTGCCGGCCACGTCGCGGAGGTTTGCAAATCTTGTCTGCCAGTTTGACCAGTTTAGCCTTCGGCGACAACGCCGGTGCGTGCTCAATTTGCAGTTCCTTGCGCCGGTCTTTCGGCAGGCTCTTGTCGTCCGTTACCTCCTCGACCAGCGACCGCACTGCCGGTCCGAACTCGATCTCGAGTTCAGCCGGGCTTGTCGCCGTGTCTTCGATCGTGTCGTGCAGCAACGCCGCGCACAGCACGTCGACGTCCGTCACGCCGCCCTCGACGGCCAGCACCGACGCAACGCCCAGCGGATGATTGATATAAGGTTCCGCATCCGCGCCCTTGCGGCGCTGACTGCGGTGACGATTGGCCGCGAAGCGCGCGGCGTGAAGAAGTGTTGCAACGTCGTTTTTCATTTGTTTCTCCCGATCGGGCGGCAACCGGACGCCACCGGTACATGTTCTACGTGACCTCCGCCATCATTTCAGCATTGACTGGTTCAAATAATCCCGAGGCGCGAGAACCAGCGCATGCGGTGGCGGATTTCGGACCAGAAGACTGTCGCCGGTTACCAAACCGGCATTTGAGCAGGCTGCCAGGAGTCGCCAAAGGTGATGGTCGCCTGGGTCGGACGCCGTTTCACGACGGGCGCTAATGTCGACAATCACGCCATTTTCTATGAGGCTTGCGAGGATTCGATCCACTTCGCCTTCATCAAGACGGTGGATTCGTCGAATGCTCCGGCGGAGCAAAACATTTCTGTATTCCGCAATTAAATCTTCGCAAAGCGCGAATCGGATGTCCGCGCTTACCATTCGATTCAAAATAAAAGCAGCCGGCGAGTCTGCGTTGGATGTGATAATCCCCGACACCACGACGTTGGTGTCGATGATCCAGAGACCGCCGATCACCGGTTTCTTGCCTTGCGGGTTTCCTCAACTGCCAGTTTATCTGCTTCGGCGGCGGATAGCCGGGACCGGGCACGGGCTCGCCCGAGTAGTTCGGCCACAGCGGTTTCCGGCTTGATGCCATAGGCGTCGAGGCTCTCCTCTACAAGTTGCCCGATGGTTTTGCCCCGGCGTGCCGCCGCTGCCTTAAGCGCGCGGTGCCGCTCTTCCGGAAGAGTAATAGTGATGCGTGAATTCATAAAAGCATATAAACATATAACCGCGGGACGATCAAGCCAGAATTTTGAGCCCTATTCCCGAAACACTGGTGCGAGCCTAATTGATAAAATTCGCCAATGGATATCAGGACTACTGATTTGAACGCCGTCGAGGTCAATCCGGCGGGCGAGGCGCGGCATACGATTATCTGGCTGCACGGACTCGGCGCGGATGGCCACGATTTCGAGCCGCTGGTGCCGGAGTTGCGGTTGCCGGATGAGTTGGCGGTGCGATTCGTGTTTCCGCATGCGCCGGTGCGCCCGGTGACGCTGAACGGCGGGATGCCGATGCGGGCGTGGTTCGATTTGACGGCGCTCGATCGGACGACGCGGCTCGACTTTGATGGGCTGCACGCGTCGCAACAACTCGTGCACGACTTGATTGCGCGCGAGAATGATCGCGGCGTACCGACTGAGCGTATCGTGCTGGCTGGTTTTTCACAAGGCGGCGCAGTGGCTTTGCATACCGCGCCGCGTTATCCGCAGCGGCTGGCGGGGCTGATTGCATTATCGACGTTCAGTTTGACGAACGGCTCGCTTGCGGCAGATGCGTCGACGGCGAATCGTGACTTGCCGGTGTTCATGGCGCATGGGCGCGCCGATCCGGTGGTTGCACCGACGCTCGGCGCGACGAGCCGGGACGCACTGATTGCCGCCGGCTACGAAGTCGATTGGCACGAGTATGACATGCCGCATGCAGTGTGCCCGGACGAAGTGGCCGACCTGCGCAAGTGGTTGCTCAATCATTGCGTTTCCAGCGTATAAATCACATCGCCGCCGCTCGCGATGCTGCTGGATTCCGTCACCAGCTTCCAGCGGCTGCTTAGCGTGTATTCCAATCGCACCGTGTTGACAGGCTCGAACAGGCCGATGCCGTAACTGACGTACAGTTTCGGCGACAGATACTTGCCGATGACCAGCGCCGCCTGATTAACGTCGCTCGCCGCGCCGGCTTCGCCGGAACCGGTTTTGATGCTGAACGTGTCGAGGCCGAGATTCTTGCCGAGGTTTTTGGCGACCTTGTTGCTCTGGTTAATGCCGAGGCCGATCGCGAGCCGGCTTAACGCCGACCCCTGTTGATCGGAGGTATCGTTCAGCGGGCGGCCGAGCACCAGCCAGGATAGCGTCTCGGCCTGCGTCATCGGCGGGTCTGAAAACAGATCGAAATTCGGTTGCTTGAGTGTCCCGCTGATCGACACGCCGACGGTGATGTCCTCGGCCGGATGGCGCACCGCGCGCAGGTCGATCCCGGGCTCGGTGATCGGCCCCGCGAACAGCAGCGTCCCCTGTTCGATGACAAGCCCTTGGCCGTATGCGCGGTATTCACCCTTGATCAGGTTCAATTGCCCGCTCGCGCGCGTCGGCTGGTTGCCTTCTTCGACGATTTCGAGCGCGCCGGCAATTCGGCTTTTCAGCCCGAAGCCCTTGAAGTGCACGTTGTCGCCAAGCACCAGGTGGATGTCGGCATTGAAGCGACGCGCGAACGGCGAGGTGCTTTTCTTGCCGGGCTGGACGATGACCTGGTCCTTCGAGATTTTGACCGCGGATTGCGGAATCTCCTTCAGCGTCAGTCGCGCCTTCGGAACCTTGACGGTGCCGGCCAGATTTAGGGCCTGCCCGCGCAGTGTCATCGTCAGATCAGGCGAAATAAAGACCGTGCCGAGCGCATTGTCGAGCGCCTGAAACTGGTCGCCGCGAATGGTGATGGTGGCATTGCGTGGTTTCGCAATCAGGTTGGCCCTGCCGTCGATGGCAATCGTGCCGCCGCCGGATTGCGCATTGCCGTTGATCGAGATGCCGCCGTCCGGCAGGCCGGCGACCACGAGACCCACGTCGGTCAGCTTCAATCCGACTTGCGGCAACTCCGCACTGCCGTCGGCGAGGGCGATGCGGCCGTGCAGCGCCGGCGCGGCAAGGCTGCCGACGATGTGCATCGTACCCTGAAGCCGGCCGCCGATCTTACCGGCGGTCGGCTTGAAGCGCGACACGAAGCTGATATCTGGAATGTCGGTGCGCAGTTCGGCGTCGAGCGGGCGCTTGAGGAACGGCGTCTTTGCGCTGCCGGGCACACGCGCGGTAAGAAAAAGCCCGCCTTTCTGCTGCAACAGATTCAGCGCCGCATTGATTCGCAGCCCGTGGCCATCGAGATCGAGCTTCAGGTGGCTCGGCGCAAAGGCGACGATGCGCTTCGGCGGTGCGGCGGTATTGGGTGCGGCGCCAGGTTCTTCGGCCACCTTCGCGAGCACTACCATTTGCGTGGTGCTGGCGGTGACGTGCACGGTCGGCAAGCCACTGCCGCCATTGCGCGCGAAGCTGCCTTTGGCACTGACACTGCCGGTCGCACCGACCGTCTGTGGGGTCAGTGGCGCCAGGTAGGCAAACGTCAGGTCGCTCAACTGGAATGCACCTGCGAGCGTCGTCCCGTTGCGCTTTGCGTGCACGCAAGCGCGCGCCTGCCCGGTCATCCAGCAGGTCTTCGCCAGCGAAAAAGCCTGTTTGCCGACATAGCCGCTCCCCGGCGCGGCGAGGTGCCACGGCGCGAGTTGGGGGTAGGCGAGCGTCGCCTGACGCAGCGTGAAATCCCAGCGCTGGTTTTTGAGGCCGCCGGCGGCCGCCAGTTGCACGCTGCCGCGGCTGGTGTCAGCCGCTAGTGTCACACGATGATCGGCCGGGGTGCCGCGCGCGGCCAGTTTGACCGAATGAATTTCGAGCCGGCCGATCGTGCCGTCCGCCAATCCAATATTCAGGCGCGAACGTTGTTTGCCTTGCAGGTCGACATCGGCATCGACACTGAGCGTCTTGAAGGCGTACGCGGTGCCGCGCAGCGGGATCTCGAGCTTTTTGCCGTTGAGGATCGCGACCAGGTGCGGCTTCTTGCGCGGCCCCTCGATCTGTCCATGGCCGCTGACGGAGCCTTCCGCATCTGGATAAAGCGAGGCAAGGTCGGGACTGTCGAGTCGCCACTGGAGGTTCAACTGCTGGCCGATGCGGCCTTGTGCGGTCAGGCTGCTTGGGCCGGATTTCAGCGCGAAGCGATGCAGGGCGAGCGTCTTGTCGCGATAGTCGAGGTTCGCGCTCAGCGCGACCGGATACCCCCGCAATTTGCCATCGACGCCGAGCGTGCTGACACTTGCCGTCAGGGCACCGCCTTGACGTGACGCCTGCGCGTCGAGCTTCAAGCCGAGACGGCCCTGCCACCCGTCGATCAGCAGTCCGGGGTTGATGCCGTGGCCGCGCAGATGAATCCGGCCATCGAGCGCTGGCTTCCATTGCGCTTGCGCCGTGCCCGTCAACTCGCCCTGCAACGCCTGCAGGTCGATCCGGCCGATTTCGATTGCGTCGCGATTGCCGGTGCCGCGCACGATCAGGTGACCTTGGGTCTGGCCCGGCGCGGTCATGCGCGCGTCGATGTTGAGCTGGTAGTTTGAGAGCGTGCCGCCGAACGTCAGCGTGCCGCTCGGACTCGCGACTTTGCCGCCGCCCGGCCAGCGCAGCTGTTGCCAGTTCGCATTGACCGCAATGCGATCGCCGTCCCGCCGGGCGGTGCCCTGGATGCGGCCTTGCCGGCCGATCGCCGTTTGCCACATCGCCTGCAGTTGCGTCGGCGTTCCGTTGATCGCCGCCTTGCCGTGTGGGATCGTCACCGTCGGCGGACCGTTGAATGGATAGCCAAGCGCGTGCCAGTCGAGATTCAGCGCGAGTACCGGCGTCTTGCCGCGCAGTCCGACCTGGCCATCGGCGTGAAGGCGTGCTGGATCGTGCGGGCGCGTGATGTCGAGACTGGCGATGGTCGCAATCCGGTTTTTCAGGCCGCCGTCGAGCGCGATATCGATCGTGGCAATTTTCCTGCCGACGAGTTCGCTTCGCAGGCGGAACCGCAGATCCTCCGGCGCGCCCTTGGCGTTCGCCGTGGCATCGAGTGCAATCGCCGGCCACTTGGCGTGAATCTGGCGCAGCCGCATTGCGTTCAGCGTGACTTGCGCGCGCAGGCGCACCGGCTCGTCGAGTGCGTCGGCCAGCAGGGCCGCCTGCACGTTATACGGCGGCGACGTCGCAAGCGTAACGCGAAGATCGCGCAGGCTTCCGGCGATGATCGTCGTGCCGCTCGCTGGTGCGTATTTCGGCAGGTGCAGCTTGAAGTCGAGTTGACCGGCGGTGGCGTAATCGCCGTCCGGCACAATGCTCATGCGGCCGATCAAGTCGAACAGCGGGCCGTGCGCCTGCAGTTGCTTGATGTTCAGTTCCTTCCTGGTGAGCTTGCCCGACAGGGCCGCCGTTTTGATGACGACCGGCTTTTTGCCCTCCGCGCTGTGGATCACGGCGTTGTGCAATTCGACGTGTTCAAGGTTCACCGACAAAGGCGGCTTGAGTTGGGGCGGACCTGTTGGTTGCTCGGTCGCCGCCGTACCGCTTTTCGCAAGCAGGTAAACATCCACGCCGCTGATCGCCACTTCGTTGACGTCGACCGTCGCCTTGAACAACGCGTCAGGCGACCAGTCGGCGGTAATTTTGTCGACATGAACTGTCGCGCGAGCGGTCTGGATCGTCACGCCCTTGAGCGTCAGAGGACCCAGAACCGATCCCTCGACCGACTGCACTTTCATGTTGTCCGGAATCGTATGCCGGATGACGAACGACGCAATTTTCTGGCTCGGCACAAGGGCCACGACAGCGACGACAGCCAGCACCAGGCCTATGACGACGGTGGCGGCGATGATCAGGCTCTTTTTAAGTCCTTTTCGCATCATCAGAAATAGGGTCCGATGCTCAACTGCAAATGCCAATGGTTGCTCGTCGGATCGTTCAGCGTGCGCGCAACGTCAAGCCGCACCATGCCGATTGGTGTCCGATACCGCAGGCCGATGCCAACATCGCGGCGCAGTTCGGGAAAGCCGCTGCTGCTGACATTGCCTGTGTCGACGAATACGGCGCCGCCAAAGTTGCCGATAAAGAGATGGTCGATCTCGGCGCTGCCTGCTGCGAGATATTTGCCGCCAACGATGTTGCCGGACGCATCGCGCGGCGCGAGTTCCTGGTAGCCGTAGCCCCGCACGGTGCGCGAGCCGCCCGTGAAGAAGCGTTGCGTCGGCGGCAGGCGATTGAAATCCGACGCGGCGATGGCGCCGAGTTCGCCGTAAAGCAACAGCCGCGTGTCTTTTCCCAGCGGGAAAGCCATTCGCAGGTTGGCGTCGAGCGAGACGAAGGACGTGTCCGAGAGCAACGCCGCCGCCGCGCCGTGCGCATCCACGATAAGCCGGTAGCCGCGGCGCGGAAACAGGGGGTCGTCGGTACGCTTGAGTGTCCATGTGGCGCCGGGAATCAGCAGCCCCGTCGTGTGGTGGCGCTCCTTGCCGAAATAAAAATGTTCATGGTCGTAATCGATGTACAGCCGCCGCCGGCCGCCGAGCCAGTCCGCATCCCATTCGCCGCCGATGTCCTGGCGTGTACTGTGCGCGTCATTGATATCGATTTGCTGCGCTGTTGCGTTGGCGGCGATGAACTCCGTGCGGACGTCGCCGATCGGAATCTTGTATTGCGATGTCAGCGTCGATTTGATTGCCGACAGACGCGCGTTGGCGCTGAACTGATGGCCTTGCCGGTTGAGATGCCGAAACAGCACGCCGGCGCCGACGCGCGGACCGGTGTCGCTGCCGTAGCCAATGCTGCCCATGTAACGCGCGCTCGGTGACGGCGTCGCCTTCAGCACGATGGGAATACGGTGATTGTGCGCCTGATCCTTCTTGACGTTCGCGTTTACCGTCGTGAAGTATTCGCTGTCGCGCAACGCCAGTTCGAGTTTGAGCAGCCGGTCGGTCGAAAACGGATCGCCGGGATCGATCTGGACAAAGCGCTGCACAAACGCGGGTCCGAGAATGTTTTGTTCGACGGTGATGTCGTCAAAGTAAAAGCGCGGGCCCGTAGCGAGGACGAGCTGGATAGCCGCGGAACGGTGTCGCGGGCGGACCGCAATTTTGTGTTTGGCGAAAGTCGCGTCGAGATAACCTGCGGCCAGCGCCGCATGAAGCAGCGCTTTTTTGAGCGTTTCGTAATCCGTTTGTACCAGTCGCTGGCCGATAGCGAGCTTTGACTCGCCAAGCGCGTTGCGGATGCCCTTGTCGTTCCGGCCGGGACCGACGACGCGCAGATCCAGCGACCGCAACCGGGTCGGTGCGCCGGGATTGATGTGAAACGTCGCCCGCCAGACACTGCCGGTCCGGATCAGGTCCGAGTCGATAATCGGCTGGTAGTAACCGAACGGCTGCAGCGCCGTTTCGATTTCGTCCGGCGCCTGCGCGTAAAGGCGGCGGACCACCGCGTCCGGCGGTTGCTTTTTCGGATACTGCTTGATCAGGCTGAGCAACAGCTTGACGTTCTTCGTCAGCGGGTCGTCGAGGCCGGTAATCGTCACGTCGACGCCCTTGGCCGCGTGCGCCGCGAACATCGGCAGCAGGAGGATGCACAGCAGTGCGACGATGACTGATGGCTTCCGTGCCTTTATTGACATTGCGAATTCGGAGTCTCTCTGCCTATGTCTTGATGGGCAATGCCTCGGCGTTGCGAATATCCACTCCGGGCAACGCATCCGCCGGTTCAAAGCCGAACACGCGGCCATAAAAATACAATTCGGCTTCCAGCGTGGCGCGAATCGCCGCCGCCGCGCGAAAGCCGTGGGCTTCGTCGGCAAAAGTCAGCATCGCGACCGGCAGACCCTTGGTATCGAGCGCGGCCGCCATGCGTTGCGCCTGGTTCGGCGGCACCACCCGATCCTTCAAGCCCTGAAAAAAAATCACCGGGCAATCGAGGCGATTGGCGCCGTTCAACGGCGAACGCTCGCGGTACGTCGCGCGCGCGGCCGGGTAGGGGCCGAGCAAACGGTCGCCGTATCGAGACTCGAATTTGTGCGTATCCGCCATCGCCGTTTCGAGATCGCTGATGCCGTAATAGCTCGCGCCGGCGGTGAACAGATCGTGAAACGTCAGCGCTGCCAGCGCGGTATACCCGCCCGCGCTCGAGCCGCGGATCGCGAGACGCGCGGGATCCGCACGCCCCGTGTCGACGAGGTGACGAGCGCCATCAAGACAATCCGTTACGTCCACGATACCCCACTGGCCGTACAGTTGTCGCCGGTAGGGCCGACCATAGCCGGTACTGCCCCGATAGTTCACATCGAGGACGGCGAAGCCGCGGCTGGTCCAGTATTGAATGCGCCAGTCGAGCGCCGCTTCGGCGGCCGCGGTGGGGCCGCCGTGACATTTGACCAGCAGTGGCGGGCGTTCGCCGGCCGGCGCGGCGAACTCGGGGTTGTGCGGCGGATAATACAACGCGTGCGCAGTGGCGCCGTCGCGCGCCGGATAGCTGAGCGGTTGCGGAGCCGCGACCCAATCCGCCAGGGTTGCGTCCTCGGCCGTTCGGCGCGTGGCGGTACCGGTTTGGCAATCAACGGTAACGATCGCCGGCGCGGCGGTGGGCGATGCGGCGAGCAGTACGGCCTGGCCGTCTGTGGCATCCAGATGTTCAATGCTCGTAAATGACAGGGGCAACTCGCGGAAGCGACTTTTCGCGTCGACGATGGCGGCATGCCAGATGCCGCTCTGCGTATAGCAAGTGACGATAGTGTCCGCATCCGCGAAGGCGTAGGTCCGCATGTTGAACTGCCACTGCGCTCGGCCGAATTCGGCGTCGCACGGGGCGAGCGCCGTGGCAGCGTCGCCGTCAAGGCGGTACAGGTTCCACCAGCCGGTGCGATCGGAAACGAAATGCAGCGCGCCGCGCGGCGAAAACTCGGGCTGAAAGATCGATTCGTCGTCACCGCCCGCGACACATCGCGACGTGGCCGGATCGCCATTTCCATTGAGTTCGGCGAGCCACAAGCTGGCGCCGTCCCATGGCATGTTCGGATGGTCCCACGACAACCACGCGAGCTGTGTGCCGTCCGGGCTGGTGCGCGGGCTGCTGTAAAAATCGGCGCCTGAGGCCAGCGGGCGAACCTCGCCGCTGGCGCAGTCGATTGCCGCCAGCGAATTGACCGGCTGCCGCGACGGGTCGGCATGGTCCTCGACGATCGCCAGCAGGCGGTGGCGCGTCCGGTCGTACTGGAGGTCGGCGTAGCGGCACGAGCCCGGCGGCGTCAGCGGCTCGGGCGCCCCGCCGACCGGATGGTGGTAGATGCGCTGGTCTTCGCCGTTGACGAAGTAGACGATACCGTTGGCGATCGTCGCCGCGCCGCCGCCGTATTCGTGGACGCGGCTGTGGACGCTGTAGGGGGGCGGGGTGATGTCTTCGATCGTGTCGTCCTGCGTCTGCCGGACCAGAACCGAGCGGCCGGCTTCTGACGGGCGTGATTCTATCCAGTAGAGAGCGCCGTCTTCGGTGACGCGTGGTTCGGAGAGGCGGTTGCCCTGTTTGCAGATGAGGTCTGCGGTTATTTTGGAGGGCCAGGTTCCGTAGGGGGCGGTTGTTTTCATTTATTTGCGGGTTTTGTGTGCGCTTCGCGCGCGTTGATTGGGGCCGGATTTCGGCCGGCAGCCGAGTTACTTTCCTTTCGGGGAAAGTAACCAAAGCCATTGCTCCTAACGCTTGGTCCAAAGTGCATCCTGCACTTTGGACTTCCCGAAGATCGGGCTAAAAAGGGGGCCGGAACCAAACTCCGGCATCCCTGCCGTCAAACATGGTTCCTTGTTTCCCCCTTTTTCAGCCCGATCTTCGGCTGCACTTCATGTCGCGGGAGAAGAGCCGGCCATCGTGGCCGTCATTTTTATCCCCTCATCCCAGCCTTCTCCCTGAGGGAGAAGGAGCCAAGAGTCCTCTTGCCGCCGAAGCTATCTTGTCCCCTCTCCCCCAGGGAGCGGGTTAGGGTGAAGGGATCAAAATTGTGCGGCCCGAAAATCAAATCGCCGCGTCTCAAGCGGATATCCTGCCGGATCGAAGCCTCGTTCTACAAACGTGATACGTCCGTCAGCCGATCGAATCACTACACTCGACGCACGTGTTCCGTACTCGGAGCTGACCACAAACGGTGCAGACAGCAGCCGTTCGCGCTCCGGCGTCAGGCCGGTATTCGGCAATTCCGCATCGCGCGCCGGTTCACGGTCGTCGAGCAGGCTTAGCAGCGCATCGGTATCCGGCTGCTTCTGCGTTTCGAGTTGCCGCGCAAATGCGGCGCGCATGCGCTCAACCTTCGGCCACGGCGCATCGAGCGCGGCGTTGCTCAACGCATAGATGCCGGGCGCCAGCAGGCGAATCGCCCCATCGCGATTGGAATAGAAAGCGAGTGTATCCCCGCCGCCGACGAAGAGGCTGAAACCGGCATAGCAGTCAGCGTTTGCCCCGACTTCGGCCATGAAGGCTTCGGGACTTGCATCACCGCGCAGAAAATCACCGACCAGGTGGCCGCGCGATCTCGCGCCGGCGGGCGGATCCAGCCGATCACGATAGTTGGTGACCGCGGCGAAACGGCCGGCCGCGTTAACCCCCAGCCACGAACCGCCAGCGGTGAGGTCGCGGCCGCCGATGATGCCGGGTGCGCCGTGCCAGAAACCGGCCGGATCGGTCGGGCGCGCGTGGAACTCGTCGCGGTTGCCGATCAGGACCAGCGGCCAGGCGGCGTCTGTTTTCCAGGCGATCGCGATAAGACACATCACACTGATTATACAGGTGGCCTTCTTGAATCCGGCGGCGGTTAAGGCTAACGTACCGGACTCCCGGCTGCCGCGAGCATCCAGAATGAGCCAGACCCATAACGACGTTCCGAACAGCGAGTCGCCGCGGCTGGCCAGTCTGCGTGCATTGATCGATGTCGTTGACGAAGAGCTGCTGGGACTCCTGGTCGAACGGGGTCGGCTGGTTGATCAGGTCGCGGCGCTGAAGCGCAGCGAAGACCTGCCGATCCATATTCCGGAGCGCGAACAAGCGATACTCGACCGGGTTCGGATCCGGGCCCAGGAAGCGGGACTTTCGGCGGATATCGTCGAGGAGATTTTTCGCGCTGTGCTGGCAGAGTCGCACCGGCGGATGGGCGCCGACTGAGAAGCGGGTTCTACCGCCTGCCCAACAAGCCTTTCCTCTTCATCACCCACGCCACCACGTACAAAACGCACAGGCCGACGAAGGCCGCCCACAGCGGCGTGGCGCCGGCCAGGGTCGAGCCATATGCCGGCGCGGACCAACGCTCGTAAATCATGACCGCCAGCGCGGCGGTGAGCCAGGTCCATGCCGTGTTGTAGTCCGCGCCAACGACGCGCCGCCAGTCGAACTTTTTGCCGCGCGATACTGCGATCAGCGAAAGCGGGTTCGGCAGCCAACGGTTGACGCGCGCGCAATAATCCCGATAGGGTTCGCCGAATTTCTCGACCAGGAAGGTTTCTTCGGCGGCAACGATAGCCTGGTACGCGAACAGCGCAAGCGGGATCGCGACGAGGTACACGATGACGTCATTGAAGACGACGACGAGACCGATCAGTAGCAGCAGGTTGCCGACGTAGAGCGGATTGCGTGCGCAACTGAATACGCCGCCGGTTACCAGGCCTTCGGCATACACTTCTCCGTGTTCGCCGCCGCGCTTGATGTATTGCAGGCCGATGACCCAGCCGCGCAGAACCAGGCCGGCAGCGATAACCGCGATGCCCGCGGCATCAAGCCACAGGTCGGCGGCAGCGCTGCCCATGAGGGCGCGCGGCCGGCGCACGATCATCAGTATCAGCAGCATCACCGGAAACAGGGCATTGCGGTAACGGAACAGCACCCGGCCGCAATGCACCAGCGCTGCCGGGTGGCGGCGCAGGCCGGAGAATGAGGCGATCATTTGACCGCCAGCATCCCGCCGAAGTTGTACCAGCGGAAGAAGGTCTCCACGTGCCGGAAGCCCGCGCTGCGCAGCAGGTCGCGATTTTCCTCGTAGCGGTAGGGAATCAGCACGTTTTCCAGCGCCTCGCGCTTTTGCGAAATCTCCATGTCGGAGTAATGGCGGCGACGCTTGAGGTCGTAATAGTGGCGGATGAACAGCCGGTTGATGAGGCTGTCGCCGACGGTGAGTTTTTCGATGAGGATCAGCGCGCTGTTGGACGTCATGCCGTCGTAGACGCGCTTCATCACCCGCTCGCGATACAGCGGCCGCATGAATTGCAGCGACAGCAACATGATGACGACCGAGGCGTTTTCGACCACGCTGTCGTGGTGCAGGTCGGCCAGTTTCAGCTCGTATGGACGTGAGACTTCCGCCTTGGCCATCTTGGCCGCCGCTTTATCGAGCATTTCCTGCGAATTGTCGACGCCGACGAAACGCACCCCGGTGTCGATGACCGGATCGAGGTGCAACAGCGTGGTGGCGGTCGAGCAGCCGAGATCGTATAAGTTCGTACCGGCAACCGCGAAGTCGGCGGCGAGTTCGGTCGTCATGCGCTGCATTTCTTCGTAGAACGGCACCGAGCGACTGACCATGTCGTCGAACACGGACGCGGTGCGGTTATCGAAGGCGAAGTCGCTGGCGGCCTGCTCTTCGGCGAAAACGCGGTCTACCGCGGTTTCGGATTCTTCAGGGTTGGCGGGCTTGTTCATGGCGCGACATTATAAATAACTTGCGAGCATGTCGCTCAGAAACTTTATATGGTCGTCACGCGCGTTGAGGGCCGGAACGTAGCGCAGCGACTCTCCGCCCGCTTCGCGGAAGTATTCGCCGTTGCGGATGGCGATCTCCTCGAGCGTTTCCAGGCAATCGGCGGCGAAGCCGGGGCAGATGACGTCGATGGTTTTGATGCCCGACCGGCCCCAGGCGCGGACCGTGTCAGCGGTGTAGGGCTTCAGCCACGCGGCTGCACCGAGGCGCGACTGGAATGAGATCTGCCAGTCGTCGTCGGCCAGGTCCAGCGCCGCCGCCAGGCGAAAGCCAGTCTCCCGGCACTGCCGCTCGTACGGATCGCCCGCGTCAACGTTCGCCTGCGGCAGGCCGTGAAACGACATCAGCAGCTTTTCGCCGCTGCCGTTCGCGGCGCGGAACTCGCGCACGGTCGCGGCGAGTGCGTCTATATAACCTGGTCGGTCGTAATAACTATTGATGAAGCTGAGCGCTGGCAGTGCACGCCAGCCACGGAGGGCCCGGCTCACGCCGTCGAAGGTCGAGGCGGTGGTCGTCGCCGAAAATTGAGGATAAAGCGGCAGCACGACAATGCGCCGGCAGCCGCCGCGGCGCAGTTCGTCGAGCGCGACGTCGATCGAGGGCGAGCCGTAGCGCATGCCCAATGCGACCGTGGCCCGCAGGCCGTGGGCATCAAGGTGCGCCTGCAGGGCGTCGCGCTGCAGTTCACTGTTGATCAGCAGCGGCGAGCCTTCCGGCTGCCAGATCTTGGCGTAGGCGGCGGCGGAGCGGCGCGGCCTGAGCGGCAGGATGAAGCCGTACAGGATCGGCCACCATGCGATGCGCGGCAGTTCCACCACGCGCGGGTCGGACAGGAACTCGCGCAAATAGCGGCGGACGGCGCGCGGCGTCGGTGCGTCGGGCGTGCCGAGGTTGGCAAGCAGAATGCCTGTCTTATTAGTCCCTCTCCCCTCGGGAGAGGGGTTGGGGTGCGGGTGCCCGGTAGCCACGGCCTTGTGGTTCACCGTACGCTGTCGTGAGTCCGACCCTCACCCCCGGCCCTTCTCCCGGCGGGAGAGGGGAGCAAGAAGCGACGACGCAAATTCAAGGCCGCTCCAGAATCGCGCTCACGCCCATCCCGCCGGCCGTGCAGATCGAAATCAGTCCGCGCCCCGCGCCTTTCTCTGCCAGCAGCTTCGCCAGCGTGCCGACAATGCGCGCGCCGGTGGCGGCGAACGGGTGCCCGATCGCGACGCTGCCGCCCTTGACGTTCAGCTTGTCGCGGTCGATGCTGCCCAGCGGTTGCGAGAGGCCCAGCCGCTCGCGACAGAACGCCTCGGATTCCCACGCCTTGAGCAGGCACAACACCTGCGCCGCGAAGGCTTCGTGAATTTCGTAGAAGTCGAAATCCTGCAGCGTCAGTCCCGCACGCTGGAGCAGCCGCGGCACGGCATAGGCGGGCGCCATCAGCAGGCCTTCATTGCCGGTGACGTAATCGACAGCCGCGACTTCGCCGAAGCTCAGGTAGGCGAGCGGCGTGAAGCCGCGCTCGCGTGCCCAGTCCTCGGACGCGAGCAGCACGGCGGCCGAGCCGTCGGTCAGCGGCGTACTGTTGCCGGCGGTCAGCGTGCCGTTCGGGCTGTGGTCGTAGGCCGGCTTCAGCCGGGCGAGTTTTTCCATGCTGGTGTCGGCACGGACGTTGTTGTCGCGTTCCGCGCCGTTGAACGGCACGACCAGATCGTCATAAAAGCCCTCGTTCCAGGCCGCCGTGGCTTTCCGATGACTCGCGAGCGCCAGTTCGTCCTGTTCCTGCTGCGTAATCCGCCACTGCTTTGCCATCAGCTCGCAATGCTCGCCCATCGACAGGCCGGTGCGCGGCTCGACCACGCCGGGGAACGACGGTTTCAAATAGCCGGGACGCAGATCAAGCCATGGCCTGATTTTGTCGCCGAATGTCTTTCCGCGCGCACTGCGCAGCATGATCTTGCGCATCTGTTCGCTGTAGACGACCGGCACGTCGCTGATCGTGTCCGTGCCACCGCCGATACCGGCGTCGATTTGCCCCAGCGCAATCTTGTGCCCGACCTGAATCAATGCCGACAGGCTCGTGCCGCAGGCGCGCTGCAAATCGTAGGCGGGCGTGTCGGCGCTCAAACCTGAACCAAGCGTACTCTCGCGCGCGAGATTCCAGTCCGACGCCTTCTTCATGACCGCGCCGAGCGCGACTTCGCCGAGGTGCTGCCCGTTCAGGTCAAACCGCCCGACCACGGCTTTCATCGTCGCCGTCATCATGTCCTGATTGCTGCACTCGACGTAAGCGGTGCGGGCGCGGGAAAACGGAATGCGCAGACCGCCGATGATGGCGACGCGGCGGGGCAGGTTATCGGCCATGGAGAGCCTCCGGGGAAACGCGTGTATGATGTCGCTCCCGCTTTTTGACGCGGGATTCTTGTCAAAATAATGCCATAGTGCGGCTTTACTTTCATGGATGCCCGATCCCCTGTCATTACCAGCACGACGCGCCCGCTCAGGACCGAGTTGCGCGCGTTACTCGCCCTCGCCGCGCCGCTGATCATCCAGAACGTCGCCAACGAAGGCATGCAGTTCACCGACACGCTGATGGCCGGTCGACTAAGCACCACGACCCTCGCCGGCGTGGCCGTTGGCGGCACGATCTGGGTGCCCGTCATGCTGTTCGCGATGGGGCTGCTGATGGCCCTGAGCCCGACCGTCGCGCACCTGCATGGCGCCGGCAACGAGGAGGCGGTTGGCGCGGAGGTGCGCCAGTGCCTGTGGCTGAGCCAGGCGATCGGCTGGCTTGGTTTCGTGGTGCTGCGCGAAGCGGGGCCTGCGTTCGTGTGGCTGGGCGTCGCCGCGCCCGTCGTGCCGGCCGCGCAAGCGTATCTCAACGGCATCGCCTGGGGCTTGCCCGGCATCTGCCTGTTCTTCGTGCTGCGCTTTACGAGCGAGGGCATTGGCCACACGCGCCCGCTGCTTTACGTGGCGTTCGCCGGTCTGGGTGCGAATGCATTTATGGACTACGCGCTGATGTACGGCATCTGGGGCCTGCCGGCGCTCGGCGCCTACGGTTGCGGCCTCGCGACGGCGATTGTCATCTGGCTGATGTTCGCGGTTTTGCTGGTTCATGTCGTGCGAGCGCGCCGCTACCGGCCGCTCGCCATTTTCAGCCACTTTGAATGGCCTCGGCGTGCGCCGCTCGCCACACTGCTGCGGCTTGGCTTCCCGATTGGCGTCAGCCTTTTTATGGAAGTCAGCCTGTTCGCTGCAATCGCGCTGATCATGGGCACGCTCGGCACGAAAATCGTTGCCGCGCACCAGATCGCGCTGAACTTCGCCGCGACGATGTTCATGGTGCCGCTGGGCGTATCAATGGCCATAACCGCGCGAGCAGGGCAGGCACGTGGCCGTGGCGACACCGCCAGCGCACGTCGCATCGGCCTGCTTGGCATCGGCGTCTGCATGGCCTTCATGGTGTTGTCCGCGCTCGCCATGGCCCTTTTCCCGACGACCATCGCCGGTTGGTACACCGACAACCAACAGGTGCGTGACATCGCGGTCAGCCTGCTGGGCATGGCCGCCATCTTCCAGATTTCCGATGGGCTGCAAGTCTCCGCCGCGGGTGCGCTGCGCGGCTACAAGGACACCCACGTGCCGATGTGGATGACCGTCCTCGCCTACTGGTGCATCGGCTTCCCGCTCGCGTGGCTGCTTGGCGTGTATTGGCAGGCCGGCCCGCGCGCGGTCTGGGGCGGTTTCATCGGTGGCCTGAGTGTCGCGGCAGTATTGCTGAATTTGCGGTTCTGGCGGATCAGCCGAGGAAGTGATCGTAAGTCAGGATTTTCGCAAATATCGAAATAAGCTATCGCTTCGGTGGCCGTAGAGGTTAAAGTTCGTCAATAGCGGGCGGGCACGACGGTGGGGTATGTGCCGTGAACATTCTGTTTGACCTTGCGAGCCTCTACTACTGGCCGCAATACGAGCCGGTTTTCTTTGAACTTACGCGGCGCGGACACACTTGCAAGGTCTGCGTGCACGCGCATGATGAAAATACCGGGCCGATAGACCATTTTCTTGAACAGGTTCGTACCCCCTCTGCGTTCCATCTTGTTCCTGAGCAACGGCGCCTCGAAGAATATGTGTGGGATGCTCCCGACTGGATCGTCTTCGGCGACGGTAATTTCGATCAGTTCTCCGAACTGTCAGTCGGGACGCATACCGCACTTCTGTATCATGGGATCGGCGTCAAGTCTTCGTATTATGAAAAGCGTACGTCTCTCTTCGACGTACGATTCACTGAAGGGACGTTCAGGCACAACGTGCTACGTTCAATGTACCCGGACGCGAGGTTTGAGGATGTCGGTTTCGCGAAGCTCGATCCCTTGTTCAATCCGGAATACTTCAACTTTGAACCCATCCAGTTAAACACCCTTGGTTTGCGGGAAGACAGGCCGACGCTGCTCTATGCGCCGACGTTCTATCCGAGTTCTATTGAATGTATGCCTGAGGACTGGCCGGCACGTTTGAATAACTGCAATGTGATCATAAAGCCTCATTTCTTTACATTGTCAAAACGTAAGTATCACGAACAAAGGAAATTGCTGGCGCGCTGGCAACGATTCGACAACGTGCATATCGCCTCCGCGGGCTCCGTGTCGTTGCTGCCGTACATGGCGATCTCAGACATACTGGTCAGCGAAGCGTCGTCATCGCTGTTCGAATTCGCGGCGTTAAACAAGCCGATAATCTGGTTGGACTCGTTGCATCTTCGTTGGAGCTACCGCGGGATATTCAGATACAGGTTTAACAGGCGAATGGACAACATCATTGATGAATACCGGGACGTCGCTTTACATCTTGGCTCTCCTGCCGAATTACGATCGGCAGTAGATAGTCAACTGTCTGACAGGAACATGTTCGCGCCACAAAGGCTGCGCGCTACAACGGAATTGATCGGATACACCGATGGAAAAGCGAGTCTGCGCATCGCGGATTACCTTGAGAGATTCCAGTTGGGTGCTGACGGTAAAGAAAAGGGCGCCGATAAGCTTCATGCAGCGCGCGGCATTGCCGAATACGCAGGGGCGAATGGCGGATGAGGGCGCCGCCGCCCCCCCTGCTTGCGGGAAATAAAGCCGTCACCTCTCCGGATTATGAACTAAACTCACAAAGTTCCTGTAACTACCTGGAGGTGGCCCGTGTCCATACGCACTCGATCTTGCGGCATTCTGCGCGCGACTATACTGCTGTTCGGGGTAATTTCATTCTGCGGAGGGGCCTGGGCTCACCAGTCGTCCGGGGAGCGGGAATTTGCACCGCCGCCGGGCTCGCATCTGGTGACGATCGTTGCGCACGAATACGGTTTCAGCATGCCGGATTCGATTCCGGCGGGGCTGACAACGTTTTTGCTCAAGGACGAGGGGCAGCAGGAGCACCACATGGAGGTCGTGCGACTGGATGACGGCAAGACAATAGCCGACGCTATGGCCGTCTTCGCCAATCCGCATGCTCCGCCGCCGAAATGGATGCATGCGGTCGGTGGCCCGAATACACCCATGCCGAACGAGGAATCGAACGCCACGCTGGTACTGCAACCGGGCCACTACGTTGTCTTCTGCATCATCCCGGCGCCGGACGGCAAACCCCACGTTGCGCACGGCATGATCCGGCCGTTTACGGTCACACCGTCGAAAGCCGCACCGGCCCCGCTGCCGAAGGCCGACATGACGATCGCGCTGAAAGATTACGATTTTGTGCTGTCGCGTCCGATCACAGCGGGCAATCACGTCATTGAAGTCACCAACACGAGTACGCAGCCGCACGAGTTGGTGATTACGCGGTTCCCGCCTGGCATGGGCAACCGTGACCTGGAAGCCTGGGGGCATGATCCGCACGGCAAGCCGGCGCCGGGATACGCCATGGGCGGCGTGACCAGCATTCCGCCCGGCGCGCATGTCGTCATTCAGGTCGATTTCAAGCCGGGCAGGTACGGTTTGCTGTGTTTTGTGCCGGATGCCAAAGACGGCAAGCCGCACTTCATGCATGGCATGCAGACGGAGTTCGTGGTCCGCTAGCCGACGGCAATCGACAGGGGACCTGCAGTGAGACCGGCGAACACATCGGAACGTGTCGCCGGGCTTCGCGGGACATATTGTCCGGCCTCTACCTTGACGCAGACATGAGACGAGCGCCTTTCATCGTCGCCTTCTGTGCGCTGCTGATCGCGTCCGCGTCGGCGTTCGCTGCCAAGCCGGGCATCAGGGTGATGATGCTGGGCACCGGCAGCCCGGCGCCGCGAATCGAACGGTTCGGACCGAGCACGCTGGTCGAAGCCGGCGGTCAGGAACTGCTGTTCGACTGCGGTCGCGGCACGACGCAACGACTGTGGCAACTGCACATTCCGCTGTCCGCCGTGACGGCCGTATTTTTTACGCATCTGCACTCCGATCACACGGTCGGCTTCCCGGATCTGTGGCTGACCGGCTGGTTGCCGACGCCGTTCGGTCGTCGAACGCGACCGATGCAGGTCTTCGGCCCGACTGGTACCGAGGCCATGATGGCGTCGCTGAAGAAGGCTTTCGGCGCAGACATCCGTATCCGCCACGACGGTGAAGGGCTGCCGTTGGCGGGTGTCGCCATTCGCGCCGAGGACATCTCGCAAGGCGTCGTCTATGAACGCGACGGCGTGAAGGTCACTGCCTTCGACGTTTTCCATGGTCCGTTCATCAAGCCGGCGTTCGGCTACCGGGTCGACTACGGCGGCCGGTCCGTCGTCATTTCCGGCGACACGCACGGCAACGAAAATCTGATTCGGTTCTCGAAGGGCGCCGATGTCGTCGTGCATGAAGTCGCGATGGCGAAGACCGAACTGCTGAGAAAATCGGCAACGGCGCGCCGCATCATTGGTTTTCATACGACCCCCGAGGCGGCCGGCAAGGTGTTCGCGCAGATCAAACCGAAACTGGCTGTCTACACGCACGTCGTGCTGCTGACGACAGACCCCGTTATTCGCGCGCCGACGGTGCAGGATCTGATCGCCCAAACGCGCAAAACGTGGTCCGGACCGTTGGCCGTCGGCGAAGACCTGATGACAATCGAGATCGGCAGCACCGTGAACGTCAGTCATGGCAGTGCCCGGTAGGAGCCGGCGAGCTTTCGTCGCGCCGTTGCGAAGCCTCCGATTTCCGGCCTTCCGCGGAACTACGCAATTCGTGATTCCGGCGGATCGGTCGCATTGGTATTGCCTGCGACCTATACTGACACGAGGGCAACAGAAACTATCAAATTGACAGTTCGCGTGCGATGGGCGACTGTCGAGGGGGTAATTATGGGGCGCATTGGGGCTATTTCGCGGGTTTTACTTGTAATCATCTTTTCGACCGCTGCATTGACGGCATGCGGAGGCGGCTCCTCGGGAGGCGACAGCGGTTCGTCTGGCACCGCTGGTGATGGTTCCGTGCCCGACAATCCACCGCCATTGGTGTCACCCGACTATAACGGCGCGACCGCTGCAGTCGACATACGGGAATCCAACGCCGTGATACTCGGCATGGAAATGATGACAATGGTGCAGAACATCGCAGCCCTTGCCTACGACGTACCAGAGCCGCCTTCCGGCGAGCAAACCATCAACCGTACCCAGTCTGGTCCGGATGGTGGACAGGCAATAATTCAGGGTCAGATAAACGCAAACGGCGCGGGCTGGGTCACAATCGATTATCAGGATTATCAAGGCTCCGCCAGTGGGACATCATTTACCTATAATGGTGAAATACAGATTCGATACGACCCCCGGTCGCCCGCATATTATCGATCGCCGGCGACTGTTGACTTAGCCGGATTCACCATTTCGACTTCGGCCGGAAGTCAGACTTTTACCGGTACCATCACGAAATCGTCGACAGTTGTGGGGGGTACGAGCAAGACAAAATACACGACAGACTTTGCGATCTTCGACCACTCGCTTAACGCATCGCTTAAGGCCGACTACCAGATTGAAGAGGGACTATCAGATGTCATGATTTCCGGCAAATTGTTTGACAGCCGGGTCGGGTATATCACGGTGGCAACATCGCAACCGATGCAATTCGGTAACTTTGACGGTTTGCAAACACCAAAGGGAGGAGGATCCGTGAGACTGTCCGGCCCGGACAGCAATGTGGCAATACTGGCTGGACTTAACCATTATTTCGGTTCCATCGGGATTGACAGCGATGGCGACGGCGTCGCCGACGAATCGACGCGGATTGATTGGCAAATCTTCGGTCCCGATACTACGCCTACTCCGTCGGGTACACCGGAAGCCGACGTTGTTTCGCAAGGGGTGGCGGGAATCGGCGAGACGGTGAAGCTGGATGGGCGATACAGCCATTCATCGAATGGCGACTTGGTCCATTTCAATTGGAAGCTGATTGCCGCGCCCGCCGGCAGTGCCGCCGAACTGTCGGATCATTACAATGCTGTCGCAACGTTCATACCGGATGTCGCCGGAGATTACCTGTTTCGGCTCGAGGCATCCGGTGCAGCCGGATCCGGCCGCGATGCCGTGGTTGTTCAAGCCTATCCCGCCGATGCTGTCCCCTCGTCCGAAGACTCCGTGCCCGAGGTTGGCCCGGACAGGGGTGCAAGAATGGGAACCAGGGTCGCCCTGGACGGGCGCGCCAGCATCGACAAGTCCGTACATGGTGTCCAGTGGAACTGGGAGTTGCATGGGCCACCGGACAGCCAAGCCGTTCTTAACGACAAGAATGTGGCCCAACCCACGTTTACTCCCGACGTGGCAGGATATTATGCCGCAAGCTTGGGTCTTAGCGGTTGCTGCACCTCCAACCTGTCGCATGTCGTCATTAATGTTGGCGGCCCCGTCCATTTCGATCCAGCTGTTGAGATCAGTCCGAATCTTGATGCTACCTATGTCGCGCTCGGCGACCTCAACAATGACGGTCTACCGGACCTGGCTATTGGAGAGTGGCTTGCTCCCTCAAGCGTTGCCATCATCTACGGTCGCGGAAATGGGCATTTTTCCGCGCCGGTCGATACGTCTGTTGGTAACGGTGTACGCCAAATCGCCGTTAAAGACATCAATGGAGATGGGTTAGCTGACCTGATTACGCTGCCGAACGAAGCCGGCATTGACTATCGGTTGCAGCAGCCGGATGGTTCGCTGGCGCCGCTCGTGCATATCGACGATACCAGTGGCGCCAGCGGTTGTTCGGCACATGTTGAAATTGCCAAGCTGTTCGGCGCGACGCGTAATTCCGTCGTAACGGAAGGTTGTTCTAACTACGTTGAGATTTACCCACCTGTTGCGGGCGGCGCTATAGGCGCGCCTGTCTCAGTGGATATCGGCGCCACGAATTACTATGGACTAGCGGTTGCCGACGTAACGGGAGACGGTATCGCCGATCTCGTGACGACCATCGATTATCCCTCGGACGCCCTTTGGGTCAGCGCCGGCAGATCCGATGGCACGTTCTCGCCCGCCGTCGTCGCTGATTCGATCGATCGGCTTGGCGGCCGGATGATGATCGGAGATATGAACGGAGACGGCCGGAATGACGTCGTGCTGCCTGGTAATCACAGCTTCGAGATTCTGTTTCAGCAAAGTGGGGGCAGCATCGGCGCGGATAGGACATGGACAACAACCCGTGCTGCCGGAAGGCCTGCCATTGGGGATATCAATGGTGATGGACTTCTCGATCTTGTCGTCGGCGAACAATATTTCGATAGGGTGAAAGGCTTGCCCCGTGACGAGACTGGCCTTTTTATCCAGGGCGCAGACGGCAGCCTGTCTCGGGAATATCTGTATCCCGATTTCATTTCAAATGAGGATAACAAGATCATAGCCGATCTGAACGGTGATGGTCTGGCCGATATTCTTACGTTCGGCACTCTCGACGATAGCGATTTGATGGTCAAGTTTGGCGATCCGGTCGAAAACGGGCCAGTACAATCGACACTGAAAGCGCAGACGCTGCAAGTGCAATCGCTGGAGCCGGGACCAAAGAATTTGCAGGCACTTGCCCAAGAGATGCACGGCATGCCATCGCCACTACATTTCCGACTGAGCGGATGACATGCCGCTGTCCGCCGGGCTATGATGAACCCATGACGATGATTGTCTCGCGCCGCTTTTGAAGCTCCGCCCCGAAGGGCTTGCCGCCCACCTCAAGAAAACGCTGCTGCCGGTCTATCTGCTTGCCGGCGACGAAACCCTGCTGGTTCAGGAGGCTGCCGACGCGGTCCGCGCGGCGGCGCGCGACGCTGGCTATGAAGACCGCGAAGTGCTGTTCGCCGAGCGCGGCTTCGATTGGTCGCGGCTGGCGGAAGCCGGGGCCAGCCTGTCGCTGTTTGCGAGTCGGCGGATTCTGGAACTGCGATTGCCCTCCAATTCCCCCGGCCGCGACGGCGGGCAGGCGCTGGCCGACTATGCGGCCGCGCCAGCAGAGGATACGCTGCTGCTCGTGATCGCGCCCAGGCTCGACCGGCGCGGCGCGGCATGGGCGAAGGCGATGGATGCAGCTGGCGCGACCGTTGAGGTCTGGCCCGTCAAGGTTGCAGCGTTGCCACGCTGGATCGCTGGGCGTGCTCGCTCGCGCGGCCTCGACCTCACCGACGACGCGGCGACGGTGCTCGCCGAGCGCGTCGAGGGCAACCTGCTCGCGGCCGCCCAGGAAATCGACAAGCTGGCGCTGCTGACCGGGCCGGGGCGGGTCGATCTCGCGGCGGTGCAACAGGCCGTCGGCGCCAGCGCGCGTTACGACATCTTCGGCCTCGTCGATGCGGCGCTGTCCGGGAACAGCGCGCGCGCGTTGGCAATGCTTGCCGGCTTGAAAGCCGAAGGCACCGCGCCCACATTGGTGCTATGGGCATTGGCGCGCGAAATCCGGACGTTGGCCGCGGCCGCTTTTGAAGTGGATCAGGGCAAATCCGCCGCGCAGGCGCTCGCCAAGGTCTGGGCGCAGCGGCGGGCATTGGTCGAAGGCGCGCTGCGGCGTCTCGGGCGCCGGGCGAGCCGGCATTTGCTGATGCGCGCAGCCGAAACCGACCGGATCATTAAAGGTCCTCGCCACGATGAATCGTGGCCGGCGCTGAATGCGCTCGTCGCAATGTTGGCCGGCGCCATACCGGCCACCGCCTCCGATGCGGGCCAAGCCGCCTGATGCAGCCGATCGGCATCTTCGGGGGCACGTTCGACCCCATCCATTACGGCCATCTGCGACCCGCGCTCGACGTGCTCGAAGCGCTGGATCTGGCCGAAATCCGCTTCATTCCGAGCGGCTGTCCGCCGCATCGCGGCCAACCGGTCGCGCCGCCGGCGTTGCGGCTTGAGATGGTGAAGGCGGCGGTCGCGCCGGAGCCCCGCTTCGTCGTCGACGAGCGCGAAATTCACAGCGACGAGCCGTCCTATTCCGTCACGACGCTGGAGTCGCTGCGGCGCGACTGGCCCGACACGCCGCTGGCGCTGATCGTCGGCATGGACGCGTTCCTCGGTCTTGCGAGCTGGCACCGCTGGCGCGAGTTGCTGGACCTCGCGCACCTCGTCGTCGCCCACCGGCCCGGCTGGCATCTGCAGGCCGAGGGCGAACTCAGTTCGCTGGTTGCCGCCCACCAGACATACGACCCGGCGCAACTCGGCGAGCGCAAGGCCGGCCTGATTTTTTTGCAAGCCGTAACCCAACTGGAAATTTCCTCGACAGAGATTCGCGACATCATCGCGGCCGGCCGCGATGTCCGCTATCTGCTGCCCGAGGAGGTGAGGACGTTGATTATGAACCACGCTTTGTACGCGGAGACTCAATGACAGCAGATGAACTCAAAGACCTGGCGGTGACCGCGCTTGACGATCTCAAGGCGGTCGATATCAAGGTACTGGACGTGCGCGGTGCGACGGCCATTACCGACATCATGATCGTTGCGAGCGGCAACTCGGACCGGCATGTGCGCGCGATTGCGCAGGCCGTGCTTGGCGCGGCGAAAGACGCCGGCATCAAGCCGCTGGGCGTTGAAGGCGAGCAGGGGGGCGAGTGGATACTGCTGGATTTGAACGACGTCGTCGTTCACGTCATGCTGCCGCGCGTGCGCGAGTTCTATAACCTCGAAAAACTCTGGAGCGTTGACGCGCGCCCATCCCTGCATTCGGCGAGCGGCGAAGCCCGCGGATGAATCTGCGTATCCTCGCGGTCGGCAACCGGATGCCCGGTTGGGTCGACGCCGGATTCGAGGAATACGCGAAGCGATTGCCGCACGAATGCGCCATGTCGCTCACCGAGATTCCACTCCCCCATCGTTCAAAGGCGCAGCGTGCATCAAGCGCGACCATGCTTGAAGGCAAGCGCATGCTGGAACACATCAAGCCGGACGACCAGGCCATCGCACTGGATATTGGCGGCCGTGCGCTGACCACAGAAGGCCTCGCGCAGCGGTTTGGCGAATGGCTGCAGGACGGCCGCGACCGCGTCTTCATGATCGGCGGCCCCGACGGCCTCGCCCCTGACTGTCTGCAGCGTGCCGAATGGCGCTGGTCGCTATCGGCGCTGACGTTGCCGCACGCGCTGGCGCGGGTGGTGGTCGCGGAAGCCTTGTATCGCGCCTGGACCGTTTTGCAGGGGCATCCTTATCACCGTGCCTAAGCTGTATCTCGCCTCGCAATCGCCACGACGACATGAGTTGCTGTGCCAGATCGATCTGGCGCACGAGCGACTGGCGGTGGATGTCGACGAAAGCCGTCGCGCGGATGAAGCGCCCGAAGATTACGTCATCCGGCTGGCGCGTGCGAAAGCCGAAGCGGGCGCGATTGCCGTCAATCGCGCCGATACGGTTGTGCTGGGCGCGGACACCACTGTCGTCGTCGACGGTGACATACTCGGCAAGCCGGTGAATCGCGCAGCAGCGCGGAACATGCTCACACGGCTGGCGGGGCGGGCGCATGACGTTTTGACTGCGGTTGCGGTAACCGACGGCGCCCGCACGCAAAGTGCGTTGAGCCGGAGCCGGGTCGTTTTTCGTGACATTGGCGCCGACGAAATTGATGCCTATCTGCGAGCCGGGGAGGGCGACGACAAGGCTGGTGCCTATGCAATTCAGGGACGGGCGGCGATTTTTGTCGCGCAGCTCGATGGGAGTTATTCGGGGGTGGTGGGTTTGCCATTGTGCGAGACGGCGGAGTTGTTGGCCAATTATGGTTTGCGTGCTTTTTGACCCGTTCGCATTGGGGCACCCTCACCCCAGCCCCTCTCCCGAAGGGAGAGGGGAGCAAGATGAAGGCAGGATGAGCGGATAAATTTCTTTTCCATTCTTGCCGGCCACGACGGCCGGCTTCTTCTCCCGCGACATGGAGCGCAGCCGAAGATCGGGCGAAAAAGCGGGGAAACAAGGAACCATGTTTGAGGGCAGGGATGCCGGAGTTTGGTTCCGGCCCCGTTTTTTCGCCCGATCTTCGGGAAGTCCAAAGTGCAGGATGCACTTTGGACCAAGCGTTAGGAGCAGTGGCTTTGGTTACTTTCCCCGAAAGGAAAGTAACTCGGCCGCCGGCCGAGACCGGCACCCAATCAATTCCGCCGCAGGCGGAACAAAACCCTATAGCTAAGGTAAACTAACAATTAAAACCCACAACCCCCTGATTTCCAACCAGAACCCACAACCAATACCATCCCACCCCACGTAAGTCCCTGACCCAAAAGCAAAATTAAGGAAAACCCGCAAGCAAAATCCCTTGACAGCCCCGGCATCCGCTCCCTATAGTGTCGCCAGGTGGGAAAAAGTGGGCAGTGGTGGAGTAAGTCAAAATGTTGCGCGGCGTCAATACCCTGGCATTGGATGCCAAAGGGCGACTGGCGATTCCGACTCGCTATCGGGATGGTCTTGCCCAACGCTGCGCGGGCCAAATGGTCATCACCGTCGACTACGACCGCTGCCTGTTGCTTTACCCCCTGCCGGATTGGGAAGAACTCGAGCAAAAGCTTGTCAGATTATCGGGCCTGAATAAACAGTCGCGGCGACTGCAGCGCCTGTTGATGGGTCACGCGACGGATCTCGAACTCGACAGCCATGGCCGGGTGCTGCTGCCCGCGCCGCTGCGCGAATTCGCGTCGCTCGATCGCCGCGTGGTGCTGATCGGACAGGGCAACAAGTTTGAGCTGTGGGACGAAGACACGTGGACCGAACGCCGCGACGTCTGGATTGACGAAGCCGACGAGGATGAGTCGCTGCCGGAAGAACTGGCCCGGTTGTCGCTTTGAATGAGCGGCGGCATGACCAACCAGGGGAACATGCGCCGGTCCTGCTTGACGAGTCTGTCGCCGCGCTTCAAATCCGTTCCGACGGTGTCTATGTCGATGGCACCTTCGGTCGCGGCGGCCATAGTCGCGCCATTCTGGCGCAACTCGGGGCGAACGGGCGTTTGCTGGTTATCGACAAGGATCCGGAGGCGCTGATCGCCGCCCGGCAACTGGCTGAACAGGATCAACGCGTGACGGCGTTTCACGGAGCATTCACGATGCTCGAGCGGATGGCAGGGAACATGGGCGTGGCGGGACAGGTCGACGGTATTCTGCTCGACCTTGGTGTCTCGTCGCCGCAGTTCGACGACTCCGCCCGCGGCTTCAGCTTCCGCGCCGCCGGTCCGCTCGACATGCGGATGGATCCCTCCACCGGCGAATCCGCCGCCGAATGGCTCGCGCGCGCGCCGGAAGATGAAATCACCGAAGTCATTCGTGACTACGGCGAGGAGCGTTTTGCTCGCCGCATTGCCCGCGCCGTCTGCCAGACGCGGCTCGAAAAGCCCATCGAAGACACTGCTGAACTGGCCGCGCTGGTCGCCCGCGCCGTACCGACGCGCGAACGCAACAAGCATCCCGCCACGCGGGCGTTTCAGGCTATCCGGATTTTCATTAATCGCGAACTGGACGAGTTGCGCGATGTGCTCGAGCAGACGCCGCGCGTGCTGGCAGGCGGCGGGCGGTTGTGCGTCATTACGTTTCATTCTCTCGAGGATCGCATCGTCAAGCGCTTCATGCGCGCCAAGGCCAGGGCAGCGCCGGACGCGCCGCGAGGACTTGGTGCGCATCATTTCGTGCCGCCGGTTTTTGCCCGGCCGCTGAAGGCCGTGACGCCGGGCGCGGCGGAGCTGGCGGCCAATCCGCGCGCCCGCAGCGCGCGGTTGCGCGTCGTGGAGAAGCGTGCATGAAGGCCTCCATGCTCATCAACGCGGCGTTGGCGCTGGCGCTGGTCGTATCGGCGCTCGGGGTCGTGCATACCGTGTGGCGCAACCGCACGTTGTTCGCACAACTGCAGCAGTTGCGCCAGCAGCGCGACAAGCTGAACGTTGAATGGGGCCGGCTGCAGCTCGAGGAAAGCACCTGGGCGACGCACGCGCGCATCCAGCAGGTTGCGCGTGAAAAGCTCGACATGCACGTGCCGCAAAAAATCCAGCGCGTGGTGGTGAAACCATGAGCGGGGAGAGCACCGCAACGATGCCGGGCACCGGGTGGCGCGGCGTGGTCGTCGTCGCGGGTTTCGTGCTGGTTGCGGCCGGACTCGCGTGGCGCGCGTTCAGCCTGGAAATTTTCAATAACGCGTTTCTGCTCGACCAGGGCGCGATGCGGCATTTACGCGTGGTGCCAATTCCCGCGCACCGCGGCATGATTACCGACCGCAACGGCCGTCCGCTCGCCGTCAGTACGCCGGTGGATTCGATCTGGGTCAATCCGCAGGATTTCACCGCGACGGATCAAATTGGCGAGTTGGCGAACGCGCTCAATATCCCTGCAGCCGCGGTGCGCAAGGCCGTCACGACGCATCCCGATCGCCAGTTCGTTTACCTGAACCGCGACATGAGCCCCGCCGATGCGCGCAAGGTGCTGGCGCTCAACCTCGAAGGCATCCACGTCGAACACGAATACCGCCGTTACTACCCGGCCGGCGAAGTGGTGTCGCACGTGCTCGGCTTCACCAACATAGACGATATCGGCCAGGAAGGGCTGGAGCTGGCGTACAACGACTGGCTGCACGGCAAGCCGGGCGCCGAACGCGTGATTCGCGACCGGCTTGGGCACATAATCCAGGAGGTTGCGAGCCTCCGCGATCCGAAGCCGGGCCGCAACCTCACCACCAGCATCGACCTGCGAATCCAGTATCTCGCCTACCGCGATCTCAAGGCCGAAGTCGAGAAGCAGGGCGCGAAGTCCGGTTCGATCGTTGTGCTCGATCCGAACACCGGCGAAGTCATCGCGATGGCGAACCAGCCGGCCTTCAACCCGAACAACCGCAATGATTTTCATGCGGCACTGTATCGCAACCGCGCGGTGACGGACGTGTTTGAACCCGGTTCGAGCTTCAAGCCGTTCACGATTGCCGCCGCGCTCGAAACCGATCGCTATACGCCTGCAAGCACGGTCGATACGACGCCCGGCTGGATTGTCGTCGACGGTTACACGATCAGTGATCACCGCGACTACGGCCTTATCACGCTGACGACGTTGCTCGAAAAGTCGAGCAACGTAGGCGCGAGCAAAATCGCGCTGTCGCTGACGCCGAAGCACATGTGGAAAACGTATCACGCGCTCGGTTTCGGACATTACACCGGCAGCGGCTTTCCCGGCGAGCGCACCGGCGTGCTGCGCCCGTACCGCGACTGGCATCGCGCGGGGCAGGCGGCAGTATCATACGGCTACGGCGTGTCCGTCACCGCGCTGCAGCTCACGCGCGCTTATGCCGCTATCGCAACCGGCGGCATTTTGCGTCCGATCTCGTTTTTGCGCCTTGAGAACCCGCCGCCCGGGCGTCGCGTCATGCCCGAGAACGTCGCCGACAACCTGCGCATGATGCTCGAAACCGTCGTCACCGATCCGGGCACCGGCACGCTTGCCGAAGTGCCGAACTACCGCGTTTCCGGCAAGACCGGCACCTCGCACAAGGCGGTCGACGGCGGCTATTCGGCGGACGATTACACCGGCGTGTTTTGCGGCATGATTCCGGCAGAGCAACCGCGTCTGGTTGCGTGTGTGATCATGAACGACCCGAGCAAGGGCGACTATTACGGCGGCCTGGTCGCCGCCCCGGTGTTCGCGGAAGTCATGTCCGGTGCGATGCGGATTCTCGACGTGCCGCCGGACGACATTTCGGGCGAGACCACGGCTGCCGTGGTGCACCTGGGGCATACGTCTTGATGGTGGCGCCGACAATGTCTCGTACCGTCTGGCTCGGCGAACTGCTCGAAGGTCTCGGCGCCGTGCCTGTCGGTGCTGACCGGCCCATCGCCGGCGTCACACTGGACAGCCGGCAGGTGGTCCCGGGTGGTTTGTTCCTCGCCTGTCGCGGCACGCAGCATCATGGCTTGGAGTTCGCCGACATCGCCATCGCGCGTGGCGCGGCCGCTATCGCCTGGGAACCGGAGGCCGGCGTCGCTCCCGGCCTGCCTGGCCGCGTCGCCGCAATTGAAGTGCCCGATCTCGCCCGGCGCGCGAGTCAGATAGCGGGTCGCTTTTACGGCGAACCATCGGCGGCGCTGGACGTCGTCGGCGTCACCGGCACCAACGGCAAATCCACCACCGTGGTCATGCTGGCCGAAGCGCTGTCTCAACTCTCCGCACCCACCGGCGTGATCGGCACGCTTGGCTCGGGCTGGCCGTCGCAGTTGTCGTCTACCGGCATGACGACGCCCGACGCGGTGACCGTGCAGCGGTTGCTGGCGAAGTTCCGCGACGAGGGCGCCGCCGCTGTCGCCATGGAAGCCTCGTCCCACGGCCTCGACCAGGGCCGGCTCGAAGCGGTCGGCTTTCGCGTCGCCGTGTTCACCAACCTGACGCGCGACCATCTCGACTATCACGGCAGCCAGATGGCTTACGGCGAGGCCAAGGCGCGGCTGTTCACGTGGCCCGGCCTGAGCGCAGCCGTGATCAATCTCGACGATCCGTTCGCCGCCGTGCTGATGAACCGCCTGGCTCCTGGCGTGACCGCCATCGGCTACACGCTCGACGGCAAAAAGTCCCCGCCGTCGTGCATGCTGCTCAGCGCCCGCACGGTGCGCGCGACGACCCGCGGAATCGAACTCGAGATCGATGGCGACTGGGGCCGCGCCACGGTGACAAGCCCGGTAATCGGCACGTTCAACGCCTCGAACCTGCTTGCGGTGGTGGGGGCGCTGCTGGCGCTCGGCAAGCCGTACGACGCGTCGGTGCGTGTACTGGGCGGCGCGCGCGCCGCGAGTGGGCGCATGGAACCCTTCGGCGGCGGCGACCAGCCGCTGGCGCTGGTTGACTACGCGCACACGCCGGACGCGCTCGAAAAGGCGCTCGCCGCCGCGCGCGAGCATGCGACCGGTCGGGTGATCGTGGTGTTCGGCTGTGGTGGCGACCGCGATCGCGGCAAACGCCGGCTGATGGGCGCGGTCGCGGCGCGGCATGCCGATACCTGCGTGATCACCGACGACAACCCACGTCATGAAGATCCCGCCGCCATCGTGGCGGGCATTCTCACCGGCTTTCCGGCTGGCGCCGCCGTTCGCGTCGAGCACGACCGGCGCGACGCGATCGCCAGCGCGCTGGCCGAAGCGCAAGCCGGCGACGTCGTGCTGGTCGCGGGCAAGGGTCACGAGACGGCGCAAATCGTCGGTGACGAGCACCGCCCGTTCGACGACCGCAAAGCGGTTCGAGCCTGGCTGGAGGAACACTAGTGGCCCTCTGCGCCAATAACTTGATGGGCTCGGCTGCGTATTGGCGTGGCTGGCAAGGCGCGGCGACGAGTCATAGCCGTAGCTATGGCGAGGAGCTGCAACGCAGACAGGCGCGGCAAGACGCGGCGAGACCGCAAGGTATTGGCGGGGAGGGCCACTGACATGTTGTTGTATCTGGCCGACTATCTCACGCAGTTCCACAGCGGCTTTCATGTATTCCGGTACCTGACGGTACGGACGATCCTCGGCGCGCTGACGGCGCTGGCGCTGTCGTTGTTCGCCGGCCCCGCCTTCATACGCCGCCTTGGCCTTTACCAGATCGGCCAGCACGTCCGCGAACTTGGGCCGCAATCGCACCTTGCGAAGACCGGCACGCCGACGATGGGCGGCAGCCTGATTTTGCTCTCGGTCGCGCTGGGCACGCTGTTGTGGGCGGATCTGTCCAGCCGCTACGTGTGGGCGCTGATTTGCGTGACGGTCATGTTCGGCCTGATCGGCGGCGTCGACGATTACCTGAAGCTCGCCTTCAAGAATTCCCGCGGCCTGCCGGCGAAAAGCAAATATATGATGCAGTCGATTGCGGCGCTTGGGCTCGCGATCGCACTGTACTATTCGGCGAGCACGCCGGCCGAGACGCAGTTGATCGTGCCGTTCTTCAAGCAGATCCACGTCGCGCTCGGCGCGCTTTATATTCCGGTGGTTTACTTCGTGGTCGTCGGCAGCAGCAACGCGGTCAACCTGACCGACGGCCTCGACGGCCTCGCGATCATGCCGGCGGTGCTGATTACCGCAGCGCTCGGGGTGTTTGCCTACGCGGCCGGCAACGTGCTGTTCGCCCGATACCTCGAAATTCCTTACATCCGCGGCGCGGGCGAAGTCGTCGTCTTTTGCGGCGCGATCGTCGGCGCGGGTCTCGGCTTCCTGTGGTTCAACACCTATCCGGCGCAAGTCTTCATGGGTGATATCGGCTCGCTCGCGCTTGGCGCGGCGATCGGCCTGCTCGCCGTCATCGTCCGCCAGGAGCTGGTGCTGTTCATCATGGGCGGCGTGTTCGTCATGGAAACCTTCTCGGTGATTCTGCAGGTCGGCTCTTACAAGCTGACCGGAAAACGCATCTTCAGGATGGCGCCGCTGCATCACCATTTCGAGCTCAAGGGCTGGGCCGAGCCCAAGGTGATTGTACGTTTCTGGATCATCACGGTGATCCTGGTACTGGTGGGGCTCTCGACGCTCAAGATTCGGTGATGGAGGCGGCATTGCAACAGGCGCGGAAAAAAGGCTTGATCATCGGTCTCGGCAAGACCGGGTTGGCCAGCGCGCGCTTCCTGGCGCGGCGCGGCTATGCCGTGGCTGTGACCGACAATCGCGCCGAACCGCCGGCACTGGCCGCACTCAAGGCTGAACTGCCGGATGTGGCGCTGTTTGTCGGCGGCTATTCGCCCGATGCGCTCGCCAATGCCGATTTCGTGATTGTCTCGCCGGGCGTGTCTTCCCAGGAGCCGTTCATTCTGCGGGCGCGCGCGCTCGGTCTGCCAGTCTGCGGCGACGTTGAATTGTTTGCCCGCGAAGCCCGCGCGCCGGTGGTCGGTATCACCGGCACCAACGGCAAGAGCACCGTCACAACGCTGCTCGGGCTGATGGCGGAGCGCGCCGGCCGCGACGTGCGCTTCGGCGGCAATATCGGCACGCCCGTGCTCGATTTGCTGGAAGAAGCGGAGCCCGATCTGTACGTGCTGGAACTGTCGAGCTTTCAGCTTGAAACGACGGACCGCTTGCCGCTCGCGGCAGCGGTGGTGCTGAACGTGACGCCGGATCATCTCGACCGCTATCGCAATGTCGACGAATACGCCGCCGCCAAGGCGCGCATCTATTACGACGCCGCGGTCAGCGTCGTCAATCGCGACGATTCGCGCGTTTTGGCGATGGCGGAATCGAAGCGCCGGACTATCCGCTTCGGTCTCGGCGCGCCGGCGGCCGACGAATACGGCATCATCGAAACCGACACCGGCGGATGGCTCGCGCGCGGCTCCGAAAAAATCATGCCGACCGCCGAACTCAAGATTCGCGGCCGGCACAACCATGCCAATGCACTGGCGGCGCTGGCCCTCGGCGAGGCGGTCGATCTGCCGCGCGAGGCGATGATCGACATTCTCGTCGACTTCCGCGGCTTGCCGCATCGCATGCGCTTCGTGACTGAGGCGGGCGGTGTCGCCTGGTATGACGATTCCAAGGCCACCAATGTCGGCGCGGCGGTCGCGGCGATCGTCGGTGCGGACGCGCCGCTGGTCGTGATCGCCGGCGGCGACGGCAAGGGCCAGGAGTTCGCCGACTTCGCCCGGGCGCTCGCCGGCCGCGCGCGCGCCGTGGTGCTGATCGGCCGCGATGCCGACCGCATCGCCGCCGCGCTCGAAGACCTCGTGCCATACGAACACGCCGCGGGCATGGAAGACGCCGTGACCCGTGCTGCCGCGCTGGCCCGGCCGGGCGACTGGGTACTGCTGGCGCCCGCGTGCGCCAGCTTCGACATGTTCGCCAGTTACGAAGCGCGGGGCGACGCATTTGTCGCCGCCGTGCGGAGGCTCGCCGCCTGATGGCCGCCATCCTGCAGGCCGGGAGCCGGCAGCGCGCGGTCGCCGGCGGCGCGCGCCGGCCGATGCCGGACGCCTGGCTCGCCGGCATGGCGCTGACGTTGCTGTTGCTCGGCGTGGTGATGGTCGGTTCGGCGTCGATTGCGCTGGCGGCGCGCGACGTCGGTCAGCCGTTCTATTTCATGCAACGCCAGGCGGTGTACGTCGTGCTGGCCCTGGTCGCGGCCTTCGTCGTTTACGAACTGCCGCTCGCGTGGTGGGAACGTTCGCGCTTCCTGATGCTGGTCGGTGCAATCGCGCTGCTCATGCTGGTGCTGGTCCCCGGCATCGGCCGCAGCGTCAACGGCAGCATGCGCTGGATCGACATCGGCCCGTTTGGCGGGCAGGCCTCCGAGCCGGCGCGGTTGTTGATCTTCGTATATCTCGCCGGCTATCTCGTGCATCGCCGCGACGACATCCGCAGCTTCGTCGGTTTTCTGAAGCCGATGTCGGTGCTGGTGTGCGCCGCGTTCCTGCTGCTCATGGAACCGGACTTCGGTGCCGCGGCGGTCATGATGGCGACGGCGCTGGCGATGATGTTCCTCGCGGGCCTGAGGCTCCGGCACTTCACGCTGCTGCTGTTGCTGGTGCTTGCCGCGCTCGCGGTGCTGGCCTGGTCGTCGCCCTACCGCATGGACCGGCTGACCGCGTTCCTGAACCCGTGGGCCGACCCGTTCAACGACGGCTTTCAGCTCACGCAGTCGCTGATCGCCATCGGCCGCGGCGGCTGGTTTGGCGTCGGCCTCGGCGAAAGCGTGCAAAAACTGTTTTACCTGCCGGAGGCGTATACCGATTTCCTGTTCGCCGTCATTTCCGAAGAACTGGGCGTCATCGGCGCGGTCGCCGTCATCGGCCTGTACCTCGGTATCACCTGGCGCGCGTTCGCCATCGGCCGCACGGCTGCACGTCAGGGCAAGGATTTCGGCGCTTTCATCGCCTGCGGCCTCGGCCTGTGGATTGGGCTGCAGGCGTTCATCAATATCGGCGTCAACATGGGCGTGCTGCCGACCAAGGGGTTGACCTTGCCGCTGATGAGTTATGGCGGCAGCAGCGTCATCGTCACTGCAGCGTCGGTGGCGTTGATTTTGCGCGTGCAGCGGGAATGCGAGTCGGTGGGGCGGCCGGCGACGGCGCGCAAACGCGGAGCCAGGTCATGAGAGTGCTGATCATGGCTGGAGGAACCGGCGGGCACGTCTTCCCGGCTCTCGCAGCCGCCGAAGAACTCCGCCGCGACGGTTGCGAAATCGCCTGGATGGGCACGCGCCGCGGCCTCGAAGCGCGGCTGGTCCCGGCTGCCGGCATCCCGATCCACTGGATCGGCGTGGGCGGATTGCGCGGCAAGGGCTGGGCGACGCGCCTCGGCGCGCCGCTGAACTTGGGGCGCGCGCTTTCCGGCGCATTGTCGATCGTGCGCAAGTTGCGCCCGGCAGTGGCGCTGGGCATGGGCGGCTTCGCCAGCGGCCCCGGCGGCATCGCGGCCTGGCTCTCGCGCCGGCCGCTCGTTATTCACGAGCAGAACGCCGTGCCGGGCATGACCAATCGTGTGCTGGCACGTTTCGCAACGACCGTCCTCGAAGGCTTTCCGGGCAGCTTCCCGCCAGGCCGCCGCGCGCGCTGCGTAGGCAATCCGGTGCGCACCACGGTCGCGGCAATGCCCGCGCCGTCCGAACGCTTTGCCGGCCGCGCCGGACGGGTGCGGCTGCTGATCTTCGGCGGCAGCCAGGGTGCGTCCATTCTGAACGAGACCTTACCGAAAGCGCTCGCGATGCTGCCTGCGGACGCACGGCCCGAGGTCTGGCATCAGGCCGGGGAGCGCCATTTAGACAGGGCTGCTGCCGCTTATGACGAGGCGGGCGTCGAGGCGCGTGTCGAGGCTTTCGTCGACGATGTCGCCGCCGCCTACGGCTGGGCCGACCTCGCCGTCTGCCGCGCCGGCGCATTGACTATCGCCGAACTGGCGGCCGCCGGCCTCGGTGCGGTGCTGGTGCCATTCGCCGCCGCCGTCGACGACCACCAGACGCGCAATGCCGAGCACCTCGCCGGGCGCGGCGCGGCTGTCATCATGGCGCAGCAGACGCTGACGGCCGAGGCGCTTGCCGCAATGCTGCGCGAACTGTGCAGCGACCGTCCGCGTTTGCAGTGCATGGCCGAGGCCGCGCGAACGTTCGCACGTCCGAACGCGGCGCGCGACCTGGCGCAAGCCTGCCTCGACGCGGCGAAGGAGGCGGCATGAAAGATCGCATGGGCCGCATCCAGCATATCCATCTTATCGGCATCGGCGGTGTCGGCATGAGCGGCATCGCCGAGGTGCTGCACAACCTCGGCTACGAGGTGTCGGGCTCCGATCAGTCCACCAACGCGGCCACGCGACGCCTGCAGTCGCTGGGCGTGAAGGTCGCTCTCGGCCATGATGCCGCGAATGTCGTCGAGGCCGACTGCGTTGTCACGTCGACCGCGATCGGAACGGACAATCCCGAAGCCGCCGCCGCGCGCGAGCGCCGCATTCCGCTGGTGCGCCGCGCGGAGATGCTCGCCGAATTGATGCGTTTCCGGCAGGGGATCGCCGTCGCCGGCACTCATGGCAAGACGACGACGACGAGCCTGGTCGCCAGCATTCTCGCCGAAGCGGGGCTCGACCCGACGTTCGTGATCGGCGGCCGGCTCACCAGCGCCGGCGCCAACGCGCGGCTGGGAGCGGGCCGTTACCTCGTCGCCGAAGCGGACGAAAGCGACGCCTCGTTCCTGCACCTGCAACCGATGATGGCGGTGGTTACCAACATCGACGCCGATCACCTCGGCGCTTACGGCCACGACTTCAACCGGCTGCGCGCGAGCTTTCTCGAATTCCTGCATCACCTGCCGTTTTACGGTCTGGCAGTGCTGTGCCTCGACGATCCCGAAGTGCGCGCGCTGCTGCCGGAAGTGAGCCGTCCGATCGTGTCCTACGGGCTGGAGACCGACGCCGACGTGCGCGCGGCCGATCTCGCGAGCGACGGCACGCGAACCCGCTTCGAGGTGCGATTCCGCGACCGCGATCCGCTGCCGGTGACGTTGAATCTCCCCGGCCGTCACAACGTGTCCAACGCGCTCGCGGCCATCGCGATCGCGCGCGAGCTGGATGTGCCGGACGCGGCCATCGCCACCGCGCTGGCGCGCTTCGAAGGCATCGGCCGGCGGCTGCAGAATTATGGCGACATCGCCACCGCGCACGGCACCGTGCTCGCGCTGGACGACTATGGCCATCATCCGCGTGAAATTCGCGCGACCCTCGCGGCAGTACGCGACGGCTGGCCCGGCCGCCGCCTGGTGGTGGTGTTTCAGCCGCATCGCTACACCCGCACGCACGATCTGTTCGAGGACTTTTCCGAAGTGCTGGCGGAGGTCGACGTGCTGCTGCTGACGGAGGTTTACCCGGCCGGCGAGCAGCCGATCGCCGGCGCCGATTCGCGGGCGCTGGCGCGCTCCATCCGCAATCGCGGCAAGGTCGATCCTGTGTTCGTCGCCGCCAGTAGCGACGTGCCGGAGGCGCTGGCGGCAGTCATCGCCGATGGCGACGTGGTGCTGACACTGGGCGCGGGCGACATCGGGTCGGTGGCGGCGACGCTGCCCGAACGGCTCGGCGTGGAGCGTGCATCGTGATCGCCGCAAAGCGCACCAACATGGAAATTCGTGGGCTGCTGCGCGAGAACGAGCCGATGGCGAAGCACACGTCGTGGTGCGCCGGCGGCCGCGCGCAACGCTGGTTCAAGCCGGCAGACCGCGACGACCTGATCAACTTCCTCGTCACGCTGCCGATCGACGAGCCGATTCACTGGGTGGGCCTCGGGAGCAACTTGCTGGTGCGCGACGGCGGCCTCCCCGGGACGGTGATCGCGACGCACGGCGCGCTCTCGGCCATCGAGCACGACGGCCGCGGGCGCGTGCGCGCCGAAGCCGGCGTCCCCTGCGCCAAGCTCGCGCGCCACTGCGTCAACTGGCGGCTGGCCGGTGGCGATTTCTTCGCCGGCATTCCCGGCACGATCGGCGGCGCGCTGGCCATGAATGCGGGTGCGTTTGGCGGCGAGGCCTGGGAACGGGTCGAGGCGGTTGAAACGATCGACCGCAACGGCGCCATCCGGGTTCGCCCGGCGGCGGAATTCAGGATCGGCTACCGGTCGGTACATGCGCCGGCGGAGGAATGGTTCCTCGCGGGCCGGTTCAGGTTTTCGCCCGACCCCGGCATGAGTCGCGAGCGCGTGAAGATGCTGCTGGCCCGGCGCAACGCGACTCAGCCGGTGGCCGCGGCGAGCTGCGGCTCGGTCTTCCGCAATCCGCCGGGCGATCACGCCGCACGGCTGATCGAGGCGGCCGGGTTGAAGGGCCGGCGCGTCGGCGGTGCGGTGGTCTCCGACAAGCACGCGAATTTCATTTTGAACGACCGGGGCGCGACCGCCGCGGATATCGAAACGTTACTGCTTAGGGTGCAGGCCGAGGTCAAGGCGAAATTCGGCGTCGAGCTGACGCCCGAAGTGCGGATTATCGGCAGCGCGGAGGATGATGCATGACGGTGACTGAGTCCATTCGGGATCCGCGCAAATTCGGTCGCGTCGCCGTTGTTCTGGGCGGGACGTCGGCCGAGCGCGAGATTTCGCTGCTAAGCGGCCAGGCCGTACTTGCGGCGCTGCGCGAGCAGGGAATCGATGCGCACCCGGTCGATCCGCAAGACGACGGCGTCATGGCACTCATCAACGGCGGCTTCGACCGCGCCTGCATCATGCTGCACGGCCGCGACGGCGAAGACGGCACGATCCAGGGCCTGCTGGAACTGATCGGCATTCCCTACACCGGCAGCGGCGTACTCGGCTCCGCGCTGTCGATGGACAAGCTGCGCACCAAGCAGGTCTGGCAGACGCTCAGCTTGCCGACGCCGGCCTATGCACAGGTTCGCAGCGTTGAAGAACTGCGTGCGTTCGTGGGGCTGGTCGGCTGCCCGGTCGCGGTCAAGCCCGCCCGCGAAGGGTCGAGCATTGGCGTCACGCACTTGACCCGCGAGGAAGATATCGAAGCCGCGTACCGCGGCGCACGCGATCGCGACGAGTTGGTCATAGCCGAACGCTGGATCACCGGCGGCGAATACTTCTGCTCGGTGCTCGACGGCGAAGCGCTGCCGATCGTGCGGATGGAGACGCCGCACGATTTTTACGACTATGACGCGAAATATTTTTCCGACGACACGCGTTACTTCTGCCCGTGCGGATTGACCGAGGCGCAGGAACGCGAGCTTGGAGAGATGTGCCTGCGGGCGTTCGAGGCCTTCGGCGGCAGCGGCTGGGGGCGGATGGATTTCATCCTCGATGCCAACGGTCAGCCGTGGCTGATCGAGGGCAATACGGTGCCCGGAATGACCGGCCACAGTCTGGTGCCGATGGCGGCGAAGGCGGTCGGGATCGACTTCGGCGCGCTGTGCTGGCGGATTCTGGAGACGAGTTTTGTCGAGCGGGGGGCGGTTTGATGGTGAAGCCACGCGCCAAGACCAATCAGCCGCAGGTGAAGAGCCTCAGAATCCGGCACTTCCTCGCCGCGGTTCTGGCCGCCGCGCTGATTGCCGTCGGCCTTGTCGGCTGGCAGTGGGCACGCTATGCGGACTGGGGGCCGAGCCTGACGGAGCTGGTCGTCGGCGGCGACTTCAGGCGCGTCGATCCGGCAGACGTGCGGGCGGCGGTCAAGCCGTATCTGCATGGCGGCTTTTTTCGCGTCGACCTCGATGAGATTCGCGAAGCTGTTGTCGCATTGCCGTGGGTCGCGGATGCGGCCGTGCGGCTCGAATGGCCATCGACGCTGAAGGTCGAATTGCGCGAGCAGCGTGCGGTGGCGCGCTGGGACGGGAGCGGGCTGATTAACGCGGACGGCGTCGAATTCACGCGCGTCGCACCGGCCGACACGAAAGACCTGCCGCATCTTTCAGGGCCCGCCGACAGCGCGCAGCGCGTACTCGCGAGCTGGCGAACGATGAGCGCGCGGCTCGGAACAAACGGGCTCAAGCTCGCCGGTCTGAGTCTGGACGCGCGTGGCGCCTGGCGTGCCACGCTCGCCAGCGGCCTCAGTTTGCGCCTCGGCCGTGACGAGGTTGAGCGGAATTTACAACGCTTCGTTGAAATCGTGCCGCGCGTGCTGGGCGCGCGCCTTGCCGAAGCGGCTTACATCGACCTGCGCTACACCAACGGTTTCGCGGTCGGTTGGAAATCCAATTTTGAAAAGGTGGGGAAGACACATGCCTAAAAGACCCGAGAAGCGTCTGATCGTCGGTCTCGATATCGGCACGTCCAAGGTGGTCGCCATCGTTGGAGAGATCCGGCCGGACGGTGGCATCGAAATCATCGGCATCGGTTCGCATCCTTCGCGCGGCCTGAAGAAAGGCGTGGTCGTCAATATCGAGTCGACCGTGCAGTCGATCCAGCGCGCGGTCGAGGAAGCCGAGTTGATGGCAGGCTGCGAAATTCATTCGGTTTACGCCGGCATTGCCGGCAGTCACGTGCGCAGCCTGAATTCGCACGGCATCGTCGCGATCCGCGACAAGGAAGTGACGCAGGGCGACATCGACCGGGTAATCGACGCGGCGCGCGCGGTGGCGATTCCGGCCGATCAGAAGATTCTTCACATCCTGCCGCAGGAATTCATCATCGACCAGCAGGACGGCGTGCGCGAGCCGATCGGCATGTCGGGCGTCCGGCTTGAAGCCAAGGTTCACATGGTGACCGGCGCGCTCTCCGCCGCGCAGAACATCATCAAGTGTGTGCGCCGCTGCGGGCTCGAAGTCGACGACATCATCCTCGAACAGCTGGCATCGAGCCATTCGGTGCTGACCGAGGACGAAAAGGATCTGGGCGTGTGCCTGGTCGATATCGGCGGCGGCACCACTGACATCGCGATCTTTACCGACGGCTCGATTCGCCACACGGCAGTCATTCCGATCGCCGGCGACCAGGTGACCAACGACATCGCGGTGGCGCTCCGGACGCCGACGCATTGCGCCGAGGAAATCAAGCTCAAGTACGCCTGCGCGCTGCCGCAGCTCGCGAGCGCCGATGAAACCATTGAAGTGCCGAGTGTCGGCGAGCGCCCGCCGAGGCGGCTGGCGCGACAGACACTGGCCGAGGTCGTCGAGCCGCGCTACGAGGAATTGTTCAGCCTGATTCAGGCGGAGCTTCGCAGAAGCGGATTCGAGGACATGATCGCCGCCGGCGTCGTATTGACCGGCGGCAGCTCGAAGATGGAGGGGGCGGTTGAGCTGGCGGAAGAAGTATTCCACGCGCCGGTTCGTTTAGGGGTGCCTCAGCACGTGACCGGCCTCGTGGACGTGGTTCGCAACCCGATCCACGCCACGGGCGTCGGTCTCCTGCTGTTTGGCGGGCAAAGCGCGCATCAGCGGTCGGCGGCGCCACCGATGAAGTCAGGGGTGAAGGACGTATGGCAGCGGATGAAGCAGTGGTTCCAGGGCAACTTTTAGTTTTTTTACATCAGGCAGAGCAGGCGAGCACGAGGAGACAGCACCATGTTTGAATTAATGGATGGCAACAGCGAAAGCGCTGTAATCAAGGTCGTCGGGGTCGGCGGCGGCGGCGGCAACGCCGTGCGCCACATGATCTCGACCGGTATCGAAGGCGTGGATTTCATCTGCGCGAACACCGACGCCCAGGCGCTGCGGAACAGCAACGCCAAGACGGCGCTGCAAATCGGCAGCAGCATGACCAAGGGCCTTGGCGCGGGCGCCAACCCGGAAGTCGGCCGGCAGGCGGCGATGGAAGATCGCGAGCGGATCGTCGAGGTGATCGAAGGCTCCGACATGGTGTTCATCACCGCCGGCATGGGCGGCGGCACCGGCACCGGCGCGGCGCCCGTGGTCGCGCAGGTGGCGAAGGAACTGGGCATTCTGGTCGTCGCGGTGGTGACCAAGCCGTTCCCGTTCGAGGGCAACAAGCGCATGCAGGTGGCGCAGCAGGGTATCGAGGAACTCGGCAAGTACGTCGATTCGCTGATCACGATCCCGAACGAGAAGCTGCTCTCCGTGCTGGGCGCCGGCACCTCGCTGCTGGACGCGTTCAAGTCCGCCAACGACGTGCTGCTCGGCGCGGTGCAGGGCATCGCCGAACTGATCACCCGGCCCGGCCTGATCAACGTCGACTTCGCCGACGTGCGCACGGTCATGTCCGAAATGGGCATGGCGATGATGGGCTCCGGCATTTCGTCCGGCGAGGATCGTGCCCGCGAGGCGGCCGAATCGGCCATCGCGAGCCCGCTGCTCGAAGACGTCAACCTGGCCGGCGCGCGCGGCATCCTCGTCAACGTCACCGCCGGCATGGACATGGCGATCGGCGAGTTCGAGGAAGTCGGCAACACGGTCAAGGAGTTCGCCTCCGACGACGCGACCGTCGTGGTCGGCGCGGTCATCGACCCGGCGATGAGCAAGGAGATTCGCGTCACGGTGGTGGCCACCGGGCTCGGCGGCCACCACATGCGGGTCAACAAGCCCGTCGAGCCGAAGATCAAGATCGTGCCGCCGAAGCCGGGAAAGGCCGACTACGCCGAGCTGGACAAGCCGACCGTGATCCGCCGCAAGGCGGTGGGCGATCGGCTGGCCGACCTGCCGGACAAGGATGCCGATTACCTCGACATTCCGGCATTCCTGCGGCGGCAGGCGGATTGAAGACAGTCTCACTCGTGCTCCCGGACCCCTCTCCCGGCCGGAGAGGGGTCGCAGGAAGAGACCACGAATCAGGGACTTGCGACAGTTTTATGGACTATGTTACGCTACTCGACCCCGATTGCGCTGGCAGCATGGGCGCCGCCTGTCAACGGGCTCAAGGGCTCGTTACAGGCGCCATTTAAGAACTGCCTACCGGTCAACGGACTGATCCGCGAGTCGACGATAAACTGGCGAACATGTCCATGAGCGAGGCTACTGGTTCGACATGCTGAAACAACGCACGCTGAAGAATACCATTCACGCTACCGGCGTGGGGCTGCATACCGGCGAAAAGGTTTATATGACGCTCAGGCCGGCGGCAGTGAACAGCGGCATTGTCTTCAGGCGCATCGATCTCGACGAGCCGGTGGACATCACGGCCACCGCCACCAATGTCGGCGAAACCACCCTCGGCACCACGCTCATCCAGAACGGCGTCCGCGTTTCCACCGTGGAACACCTGCTCTCCGCGTTCGCCGGCCTCGGCATCGACAATGCCTATGTCGATTTGAGCGCCCCGGAAGTGCCGATCATGGACGGCAGCGCCGGTCCGTTTGTGTTCCTGATCCAGTCTGCCGGTATCGAGGAACAGGGTGCGCCGAAGAAATTCATTCGCGTCAAGAAAAGCATCGAAGTCGAACAGGACGACAAGTGGGCGCGCTTCGAGCCGTTCGACGGCTTCAAGGTCGCGCTCGAGATCGACTTCGATCACCCCATTTTCAAGAAGCACAGCCAGACGGCGATTATCGATTTCTCGACGACGTCGTTCGTCAAGGAAGTCAGCCGCGCGCGTACGTTCGGTTTCATGCGCGACATCGAGATGCTGCGCGAGCGGCACCTGACGCTGGGCGCGTCGCTCGACAACGCGATCGCGCTGGACGACTTCCGCATTCTCAACGAAGACGGGCTGCGCTACGAAGATGAGTTCGTCAAGCACAAGGTGCTGGACTCGATCGGCGACCTGTATCTGCTCGGCCACAGCCTGATCGGTTCGTTCAGTGCGTATAAATCGGGGCATGGCCTCAACAACGCGATTCTGCGCGCGCTGCTGGCCGACCGGAGCGCCTGGGAAGAAGTAACATTCAAGGATCACCGCGCCGCGCCGATTTCGTACATGGCGCCGGTTTATTCGGAATAACGCCCCAACCGCCGCAGCGCTTCCGCAAGCTCAGGATCATCTATCCCGTCCGCGGTCGTGCGCAGCAAATCGCGAGTCGCCGCCGTCATCCGCCGCGGCTCGTTCTGCGGGGCGGGCGGGCCGAAGCGGCGCGGCATTACCTTGACCTGGATGCGCCGCACATCGGTCTTGAATTGCCGTTTAAGCCCATTGCGGATGTCGTTCTGATAAAAACGAACCCGGGTAGTCCAAACTGGATTATCGACGAATATTGTCAAGGATCGATCGCCTAGCGAAACGCCGCGGCAGTGGCTTGCGACGGCGGGCGTCAGGAGAGTCCGTACCGCCGCGGTAAGACGATCGAGAGCCTGCGCGCGTTGCACGAGCCGCGTCAGGTGAGGCCCGGATGCCTGCAACAGATGACGGGAATGGGGCTTCATCGTGATTCGATCGCCATGAATATAATCCTGATTTCGCGCGCCGGTCGCCGCCGGCAGTACGATGCTACGCGCCTGGGCTTCCTGTTGCCGTCCCTGCTCGTGGGCATCGCGATTGTCGCCGCCGTTTTCACGGTCGGCATGTTCAGTGGACGCCATTTAAGCGAATCGGCGTCGCTTGCGCAAATCGACGCCTGGAAGAATCGCATCGCGGCCGAACAACGCTCGGTGCAAGCCGCAAAAGATCATACCCGCGCCAGCATCGCCGCGCTTTCCGGCCGCGTCGGCGAAATGCAGGCACACATTATCCGCCTGAACGCCCTCGGCCGCGAACTCATCAAGATGGCCGGTCTCGATCCGGGCGAGTTCAATTTCGACGAACCGCCTGCTGAAGGCGGACCCGAGATCGATCTGCCAGCAACGCCGGTTCAAGACTCCGCATTGCTCAATTCCCTTTCCAGCGCCTCCAGTTCCATTCGCGGCCTCGGCCATCAGCTTTCCGCGCTTGAAAACATCCTCATGCACCGCAATCTTCAAAATGAGATGCACCCGTCGGGGCGGCCGATCAAGGGTGGCTGGATTTCGTCGTACTTCGGCCGGCGCGTTGACCCGATCACTGGTCGGTCCGGTTTTCATCCCGGCATCGATTTCGCCGGCAAAAAGGGCACGCCGGTGCACGCGATCGCCGCCGGAATCGTGACCTGGGCGGGTCCGTGGTACGGCTACGGCAACCTTGTCGAGGTCGACAATGGTCATGGCTACGCCACCCGCTACGGTCATAACAGGAAGATACTGGTCAAAGTGGGCGAGGCGGTCGCCAAAGGCCAGGTGATCTCGCTGATGGGCTCGACCGGGCATTCGACCGGTCCGCATGTGCATTTGGAAGTGCTGTATCATGGGCGCGAGATTAATCCGCTGAAGTTCGTTCGCGGCAACTGACGCCCGCTTTTCGGCATCTCACGGTTCAGGCAATTCTTGTCCCTTCTCCCTTCGGGAGAAGGTTAGGATGAGGGCTCCCGGCGGGAGGGGGGCAGACTTGGTAATGACATGGTAGCAAGCGTAGTCAAAAAGATTTTTGGAACCCGCAACGACCGGATCGTTCGATCGATGCGCCGCCAGGTCGAGCGAATTAACGCACTCGAGGCCGATTTCGAGGCGTTGGACGAAGCGGCGCTCAAGGCCAAAACGGTCGAATTCCGCGAGCGCCTCGCCGCCGGCGAGAGCCTCGACGATCTGCTGCCGGAAGCCTTCGCCGCAGTGCGCGAGGCGTCCAAGCGCCATCTCGGCATGCGCCACTTCGACGTGCAGTTGATCGGCGGCATAGTGCTACACCAGGGCAAGATCGCTGAAATGCGCACCGGCGAAGGCAAGACGCTGATGGCAACGCTCGCGGTCTACCTGAATGCGCTGCCGGGCAAGGGCGTGCATCTGGTGACTGTCAACGACTATCTCGCCAGCCGCGACGCCGAATGGATGAGGCCGGTGTACGAGGCCCTGGACATGACCGTCGGCGTCATCCTGACGCAGCAGGATCCGGCCGAGAAGCGCGATGCCTACGCGGCCGACATCACCTATGGCACCAACAACGAATTCGGCTTCGATTACCTGCGCGACAACATGGCCTTCGGGCCGGAAGACAAAGTGCAACGCGCGCTGCATTATTCGATCGTCGACGAGGTGGACTCGATTCTGATCGACGAGGCGCGCACACCGCTGATCATTTCCGGCGCGGTGGACGACAATACCGAGTTGTACGTCAAGGTCAATCGCCTGATTCCGCGCCTCACGCGCCAGGAAGAGGAAGACGGCCCGGGCGACTATTCGGTCGACGAAAAGCAGAAGCAGGTTTATCTGACCGAGGACGGCCATCAAAAAGTTGAGAAGATGATGATCGAGGCCGGCCTGCTATCCAGCGGCGAGAGCCTGTACGATGCCTCGAACATCAGTCTGATGCATCACGTCAACGCGGCACTGCGCGCGCACGCGCTGTTCCAGCGCGAGGTCGATTACATCGTCAATAACGGCGAAGTCGTCATTGTCGACGAGTTCACCGGCCGCACGATGCCCGGCCGCCGCTGGTCCGAAGGCTTGCACCAGGCGGTCGAGGCCAAGGAAAAGGTCCAGATTCAGGCGGAGAACCAGACGCTCGCCTCGATCACGTTCCAAAACTACTTCCGCATGTATCACAAGCTTTCGGGCATGACCGGCACGGCCGATACCGAAGCGTTCGAGTTCCAGGAAATTTACGGCCTCGAAGTCGTCGTTATTCCGACCAACAAGCCCATGATTCGCGACGACCGGGCGGACCAGGTGTACCTGTCCACCAAGGACAAGTTCGACGCAATCATCGAGGACATTTGTAACTGCCAGGAACGCGGTCAGCCGGCGCTGGTCGGAACGACGTCGATCGAAACGTCGGAATACCTGTCCGGGCTGCTGAAGAAGAGAAACGTTTCGCACGACGTGCTGAACGCGAAGCAGCATGAGCGCGAAGCGCAGATCGTCGAGGAGGCGGGCCGGCCCGGCAAGGTCACCATTGCGACCAACATGGCCGGCCGCGGCACCGACATCGTGCTCGGCGGTAGCATGGACGCCGAGTTGGCCAAGGTGGGCGACGACGAAGTCGGCAAGGAACGCGTGCGCGCCGAATGGAAAAAGCGGCATCAACAGGTGCTGGACGCGGGCGGCCTGCACATTATCGGCACCGAACGGCACGAGTCGCGCCGTATCGACAACCAGCTTCGCGGCCGTTCCGGCCGACAGGGCGACCCCGGCTCCAGCCGCTTTTACCTGTCGCTCGAAGACAACCTGATGCGCATTTTTGCGTCGGACAAGGTCAAGTCGCTGATGCAGCGTTTCGGCATGCAGGAAGGCGAAGCGATCGAACATCCGTGGGTCACGAAGGCAATCGAAAACGCGCAGCGCAAGGTCGAAGGCCACAACTTCGATATCCGCAAGCAGTTGCTCGAATACGACGACGTCGCCAACGACCAGCGTAAGGTGATTTACGAACAGCGCGACGAGCTGATGCAAGCCAAGGATGTGTCGCGAATCATCGAGGCGATTCGCGACGATGTTGTGAACAGCGTTATCAGCGAATACGTTCCGCCAAACAGCATGGAAGAGCAGTGGGACGTCAAGGGGCTGAGTGACGCGCTCGCGCGCGAGTTTGAGTTCAATGCCGACATCGGACATTGGCTCGAAGAGGATACGTCGCTGCATGAAGAGACGTTGCGCGAGCGAATCCTCAACGAGATCGAAGCCATTTACAGGCAGAAGGAAGAAGCTGTCGGCGCACCCGTCATGCGTCAGTTCGAGCAGCAGATCATGCTGCAGATTCTCGACCAGCACTGGAAGGAACACCTCGGCGCGCTGGACTATCTGCGCCAGGGCATTCACCTGCGCGGCTATGCGCAGGTCGATCCGAAGCAGGCTTATAAGACCGAAGCCTTCGAGATGTTCGCCACCATGCTCGACCGCATCAAGTTCGAGACGATCTCGATCCTGAGCAAGGTGCGGGTGGCGAGCGAAGATGTTGAAGCCGTGGAAGCCCAGCGCCGGCGCGAGCAGAAAATGAAGTTCGAGCATGCGCAGGCGCCGACCGCGACCGGTGATCCGGAACAGCCGCAACAGGAGCCGGAGCGGGTTCAGACGTATGTGCGCAGCGAGCGCAAAGTCGGGCGAAACGAACCTTGTCCCTGCGGCTCGGGCTTGAAATACAAGCAGTGCCACGGGCGGCTGTGATCTCTCCTGCGAAACGGGAACAAACTATCAAAGTAGTCGCTGGCGTTCTGCAGAACCCAGCCGGCGACATCCTCCTGGCCCAACGCCCGCGGAACAAACCGATGCCGGGCCGCTGGGAATTCCCCGGCGGCAAGCTCTTCGGCGGCGAATCGCCAACCGAAGCGCTGAAGCGCGAACTGCGCGAGGAACTGGGCGTCGAGGTCGAACAGGCCACACCGCTCATTCGCCTGCATCACGACTATCCTGAACTCTCTGTCGATCTGGATATTTTTCGCGTTGGAAAATATCGCGGTACACCGCGGCCGCTCGAAGGACAGCCGCTCGCGTGGATGCCAATTCAAAAGCTGCCCGACTGCGACTTACTCGAAGCGGATCGGCCCATTGTTGCGGCCCTGAGTCTCCCTGAACGCTGTTGGGTTACGCCCGCGCCAGCGGAAAACATTGATGCATGGCTGCAGCAGATTGACGAGACAATCCGGAACGGCGTGCCGATGCTGCAATGCCGGCTTCCGGCGGACGTGGACCGAATCGGCCTGGGCGGGGCGGTGCGTAATATCTGCCGCGAACAGCGCGTGCTGTTTATCTGGAATGGCGAGGCGACTGAAGCGGGCCTGCTTGACGCCGACGGGCTGCACGTGAGTGCACGGCAGTTAATGGCGCTGAACGCGCGACCGGAGTTCTCCGGCTGGATTGGTGCATCGTGTCACAGCGCGGCGGAAGTCCGGCACGCAAACCGGCTGGGGCTGGATTACGTTTTCATCGGAACGGTGCAGCCGACGTCGAGTCACCCTGACGGGCCCGTACTGGGCTGGGATGGCTTCGAGAATCTCGTCGCGACCAGCAATCTGCCCGCCTATGCGATTGGTGGGATGACGCCGGGCGACGTGGCACGTGTGCAAAGCCTCAGCGGGCAAGGCATAGCGGGGATACGATTTCTGCTTTAGCTCCCCTCATCTCCTTCGTCCCCCGGAATCGCATGACTCTCGTCAAACCATTCCCCCAGATCAATCAACCGGCACCGCTCGCTGCAAAACGGCCGAAACGGGGCAGCTTCCGACCATTCCACCAGCCGTCCGCACTGCGGGCAGGGCACTTCGTGCGGCGCAGGGTCACTTACAGGTGGCATAACATCAAGTCGAAATCGACATCGTAATCGACCTGCCTCGGGCGGGCGTTGATGTCGGGCCGGTCGAAGAAGCGAATCGTTACGCGATGGCGGCCGCCGCTGATTTCAGGAAAGACTTTGGAAGCGGCCGGCAAAAGCACGCGAATCAGTTGGCAGTTCGACTGGTTGCGCATGTCATATTGAAAAACGCCGTCCTCGGCGACTTGCGGAACCGCATCCGCGCTCTGGCGATTCAGATCGAGCAGCACCGAGATCGCCTCGTGCAGCGGCGCGAGTTCCTTGAGCCAGGCATCGATGTCCGTTGCTCGCCGTTCGGTCGGTTGCGATAGCCAGAAGTGATAGCCGGGCAGATCGAACTCACACGTACCGCCGGGAATTGCGCTGCGATGTTTGATGGCGCTGAGGAACTCATTGTCGCGCAGCCGCTGCCCGGCTGGTCCCTTGCGGTCGCTGAGTTCTGCTTTCAGGCGTTCGAGCTGGCGAAGCACCCCGAGCAGGCGCGGGTTATCCACGTCCGGATTGTCGCGCAGCAACGCGAGCACGCCGATCTGCGAGTCGAGCTCCTTGAGCGCTTCGCCGCGCGCGTTGCCGCGCGTCAGCATGTCAGCGATATCAAGCAGGGCGGCTATTGCCGTCCGACTATCCCACGCACTTTCCGACCGCGCATATTGCTCGGTCTGGCTCAGCAGGAATTTGAGGCGCAGGAAAGTTCGCACCCGCTCGGTCAGCGGTTGCTCGTAGATAATTGATTCGGTTGCCGCGGCTTCTTGCTCGCGTTCCGAGACGGTTGATCGCATGACTGTATTGTCCACTTAGAAAGCTGTTTCGGCAAATGGCAGCAGCGGGCGTACCAATGGACCTTTTGTTCGTGATATGTCACTATTTTCCGGCCGACAAGTTCGGACGAACTAACGATCAGCACGGGGAGCCAGGATCGTGTCACCAGAGTCGAACTCTACCTATCGCCTCGGTTACCGTAGCGATGTTGAAGGATTGCGCGCCGTCGCCATCCTGTTGGTAGTAGCGGCCCATGCCAAAGTGACGTGGCTAGCCGGCGGCTTCGTCGGGGTGGATGTTTTTTTTGTTCTGTCCGGCTATCTCATCACCGGCCTGCTGGTACGGGAAATTCAGTCAACCCGCGACATGCGCTTTGCCGTCTTTTACGCGCGGCGCCTCCGCCGGTTACTGCCCGCCCTGCTGCTGATGCTCGGAACTTGCGGCGTATTGGGCTCGCTGCTGATCACGCCGGAGGCGCAAATCGGGCAAGCCGCGGCCGCCAGGAGCGCGGCGGCTTGGTTGAGTAACTTTCATTTTGCGTTCGCGAAGCTCGCGTATTTCAGCCCTGGCGCCAAGTCCAACTTGTTTCTGCACACTTGGTCTCTCGGTGTCGAAGAACAGTTTTACCTGGTGTGGCCGCTGTTCCTTGTGTTTGTGCTGGGTGCGTGGGAAGGCGCTAAACGGCTGCGACACCTTCGCTGGCTGAAATGGGCAATGGCCGCCATTTTCGCCCTCAGCCTGGTGGTGTGTGTCTTCTGGACCCACCACGCACCGCGATTGGGGTTCTACATGATGCCGTCTCGCGCGTGGCAGTTCGCGCTCGGGGCGCTGGTGTTTCTGTTCTTCGGCAGTCCGGCAACAACGGCTGCGCGAGGCGATCAGACTGCGAAGTCCGCCGTTCGCACTGCGCTGTACCGTGTGGCGGGCGTGCTAGGTTTGGCGCTGATCGTTGCGTCGGCGCTATTACTGAATGGCAACATGCCTTATCCCGGGCTGTGGGCATTACTGCCTGCTGTTGGCACCGCAGCGGTGCTGGCTGCCGGTGCGGCATCGCCACGAGCCGGTATCGGCAAATTGTTGTCGCTGCGCCCGATGCAGGCGGTCGGTCATGTATCCTATTCATGGTATCTCTGGCACTGGCCCGTGCTGTTGCTGGGCGCTTCACTCGTCAATGAAGCAAATCCATGGATTCGGCTTGCTCTGGTCACGCTGTCGTTCATTTTGGCAACGGCTTCGTATCGATTCGTAGAGACGCCGATTCGGTGCAGCGCGCGTATCATCGCGCGACCGCGGCTGGCGGTAAGTTCATCTTTGGTCTTGATGGCGGTCGCCGTGATATTGGCCGTGCAGTGGAACGGCGCGGCAATGAATCAACTCACCCAGCCCGCACAACTGAAGTATCTGCAAGCAGCGAACGATGCGCCCGTGATTTATCACATGGGTTGCGACGATTGGTATCACAGCGCGGAAGTACACGTCTGTGGATTTGGTGATAGAAATGCAGGGCATACCGCGGTCGCCATGGGCGATAGTGTCGCCCTGCAGTGGTTCCCCGCCATTTTGGAAGCATTCAACAAGCCCGGTTGGCGGTTACTTGTGCTGACGAAATCCTCGTGCCCGATGGTGGACGTTCCGCTCTACTACGAGCGCATCCATCGTATCTATGCCAACTGTGCTAAATGGAGACGGAGCGCTTTGAAGGTCGTAGCCGGCCTCAAGCCGGATGTCATTATTCTTGGATCGACATTTACTTACGACTTTACTCGGAAGCAATGGATCGGCGGGACAACTCGCGTATTGCAGGCAATCAGCAGCGCCGCGGAGCACATCTATATTCTGCGTTCGACTCCTCTTTTACCATTCAATGGTCCTGCTTGCCTCGCGCCACGCAGCTGGCTTTACATGGCGCTGTCACCCAAAAGCGCCTGCGTCGCGCCGGCCGCCAGCGCTCGCAGCGACGTAGTGTACCGGGCCCTGCAAATGGCAGCCGACAACTTCATGAACGTGAGTGTCGTTGACATGAACGATGCCGTCTGTCCAGATGGCGAATGCCGTGCTGAACGAAACGGCATGGTGGTGTTCCGCGATGAACGGCATCTGAGCGCAACATTCGCCAGATCGCTCGCCACAGCGCTGGAAGTGCACCTTCAGGCGGTGACCAGCAATGCTATTGGGGCAAATTTGCCATGGGTCAACGGTGACACGTCGTGAACTTGGACTTAACCGCGCGCAATGAATCGATAGCGCCGATGAAGCTCGCCAACCGCCGCTCGCAGTTCGTTCAACGCACCGCTGTTGTCGATTACATCGTCCGCCAGCGCGAGCCGCTCCTCCCGCGTCGCCTGTGCCTCGAGAATGCGCCGCGCGCTTTCCTTCGTCTCACCGTCCCGCCGCATGAGCCGCTCAATCTGAACTGCTTCCGGGCAATCGAGCACCAATACCCGGTCCACGAGATCCGATACGCCGGCTTCTGTCAGTAGTGGAATGGCGACAATGACGTAATCGCCGTTCATCGCTGCGATGTCGGCGCGCATCTTTTCGATAATTCGCGGATGAAGAATGGCTTCAATCCGCTGGCGCAACGTGGGGTCCGCGAACATCAACTGCCGCAGCCGCTTGCGGTCGAGCGCTTTGTTGACGATCAGCGGTTCGCGCGGAACGAGCGCCGCAAGTTCCGGCAGGACGGGCGAACCGGGCGCCGTGATGTCGCGGCTTGCTTCGTCGGCGTCGACGATCGGTACACCAAGTCGTGCAAACTCAGCGGCCGCGGCCGATTTGCCGCAAGCGATGCCGCCGGTCAGACCGACGCGCAGCACTGATCACCGCGCCATCGTGGTCAGATACGCTTGCATAATGGGATGCCCCCACAGCATTGCAAGCCATCCGGCGGCGGCAAGATAGGGGCCAAACGGAATCGGCGTTTCCCGCTGCAGGCGCTTCAGAAGAATCATGCTGATGCCGACCACCGCACCCACGCCCGCGGCGAGAAGCACAATCAGCGGCAGCAACTGCCAACCCAGCCACGCGCCGAGCAGCGCCAGCAGCTTGAAATCCCCGTAGCCCATGCCTTCCTTGCCGGTAGCAAGCTTGAAGGCATGAAATACCAGCCACAGACTGCCGTAGCCGGCGATCGCGCCGATGATCGCAGCACGTGGCGAAGCGAAGAAGCTGCCTTCGGTCCAGAACAGACTGAGTCCGAGACCCAGCCACATCACGGGCAGCGTGATTATGTCCGGCAGCAACTGGTGGTCGATGTCGATGAACGCGAGCGCGATCAGCGACCAAGTGAGGAACAGCGCGGCGAGCGTTTCAGCGCTGACGCCGAACTGCCACACGACGATTACCGACAGGGCGCCGCTCAGGAATTCAATGGCCGGGTAACGTATAGAAATGCGCGTCTTGCAGTCCCGGCAGCGCCCCTTGAGCAGCGCGAAACTGATCAGCGGAATGTTCTCCCACGCTCCGATCAGGTGGCCGCATTGTCGACAGCGCGAGCGCGGCACGGCGAGGTTGAACGGTTCTTCGTCGGCAGGCGGTTCTTCACCAGCCTCGCGCCGCCAGGCCCGGTCGAGCATGACTGGCAGGCGGTAGATGACGACGTTCAGGAAACTGCCGACGAGCAGGCCGAGGAGGGCCGCGACGATATACAGCACCGCGGGCGTTTGACGGAGATATTCAGCGACTGGAATCAAACAACCGAACCCAGCTTGAAGATTGGCAGATACATCGCGATCACCAGGCCGCCGACCAGTACGCCGAGGATCACCATGATGAACGGTTCCATCAGGCTGCTCATGCTGTCGACGGCATTATCCACTTCTTCTTCATAAAAATCCGCGACCTTGCCGGCCATGGTTTCAATCGAGCCCGATTCTTCGCCGATGCCGATCATCTGTTCGACCATGTTCGGGAACAGGCCGGTTTCCCCCATAGAAGTATTCAATTGCAGACCGGTCGCCACCTGGTCGCGGATTTGCAGCACGCCTTCCTCATAGACGATATTGCCGCAAGCGCCGGCAATCGAATGCAGTGCCTCGACCAGCGGTACGCCGGCGGCAAACATCGTGGCGAGCGTCCGCGCAAAGCGGGCAATGATCGAATTTTTGACGATCCCGCCAAAAATAGGAAATTGAAGAGTGACGTGGTCAAGCAGCCGACGGAATTTCGGCGAGCGCTTTTTGATATAGAAGAACGCGACAAAGACACCGACAATGCCGCCGAGCAAAACCAGGCCATGCCCGCGCACGAAATCCGACAAATTGATTACCATCTGCGTGAACGCCGGCAAGTTGGCGCCAAATCCGCTGAACAGGCTTGCGAACTGCGGAATAACGTAAACCAGCAGCACCGCCGTTACGACAATGGCAACAATGACAATGGCGACAGGATAAAAAAGCGCCTTTTTGATCTTCTTCTTGATCGCTTCGGTCTTTTCCTTGTAAGTGGCGACCTTGTCCAGTAGCGCCTCCAGCGCGCCTGATTTTTCGCCTGCCTCGATCAGATTGACATACAAATCGTCGAAATAAAGCGGCTTCGCCGCCAGCGCCTGCGTCAATGAGTTGCCGGCTTCGATGTCGTTTTTGATGCTATACAGCAGCTCTTGAAAGCGCGGATTGTCGCTGCCTTTGGCAACAATCTCGAATGATTGCACCAGCGGCACGCCTGCCGTCATCATCGTCGCGAGCTGGCGGGTGAAAATAGCGATATCGCCAGGGGTGATCTTTTTCCCACCGCCCTTGCCGAACAGGCCACTGCTTTCCTTGCGCACGCGCGTTGGCGCGATGCCTTGGCGACGCAGATGCGCCTTGATGGCCTGCTGATCAATGCCGCTCGCCTTACCCTTGACTTTTTTGCCTTTGCGATCGGTGCCTTCCCACTGGAAGTTGAACGTTTTCTTTGCCGCTTCGGCCATGGTGGTTCGCCTACTCTATCGTTGCGCGGTTGACTTCTTCCAGGCTGGTAATCCCGTCCTTGACCTTCTTTAGCCCCGACTGACGCAAGTCGGCGATCCCTTCCTTTTTCGCCTGATCCGCGATCTCGATCGCGTTTCCTTCCGCCATGATAATACGCCCCATTGCGTCCGAGACCGGCATGACCTGATAGATGCCCGTGCGGCCCTTGTAGCCGTCGGTGCACTGGTCGCAGCCGCCCGGACCAAAAATCGTCATCCCTTCGTCGACGTCCTTTTCGTTGAAACCTTCCTTCAGCAAAGCTTCTTTCGGCACTTCGACAGGTTGTTTGCATTTCTCGCACAGCCGACGCACCAGCCGCTGCGCGATGATCAGGTTGACGGCAGTCGCGATCGAATAGGGCGCGATACCGATATCGGCCAGGCGCGTCAGAGTTTTCGGCGCATCGTTGGTGTGCAACGTCGACAGGACCAGGTGGCCGGTCTGCGCCGCCTTCACCGCAATTTCGGCAGTCTCCAGGTCGCGGATTTCGCCGACCAGAATCACGTCCGGATCCTGACGCAGGAACGAGCGCAGCGCGCCGGCAAACGTCAACCCGACGCGCGGATTGACGTTCACCTGATTGATGCCGGGGAGCTGGATTTCGATCGGATCCTCGGCCGTGGAAATATTGCGATCGTCCGTATTCAGAATGTTGACGCCGGTGTACAGCGACACCGTCTTGCCGCTGCCGGTCGGGCCGGTTACCAGAATCATGCCGTAAGGCCGGTTGAGCGCGGCCAGATAACGATCTTTCTGTTCGGGCTCGTAGCCAAGCGCATCGATACCGAGCTTGGCTGAACTCGGGTCGAGAATACGCATCACGATCTTTTCACCGTACAAGGTCGGGCAGGTACTCACACGAAAATCGATAGCGCGCGTCTGCGAAAGCTTCAGCTTGATGCGTCCATCCTGCGGCACGCGCCGCTCGGAAATATCCAGCCGCGACATCACCTTGAGGCGCGCCGCGAGTTTCGGCGCAAGGGCAATAGGGGGCCGCGCCACCTCGCGCAGCACGCCGTCCTGGCGCGTACGCACCCGGTAATACTTTTCGTATGGCTCGAAATGAATATCCGATGCACCGGCGCGGATGGCGTCGACCAGCACCTTGTTGACGAACCGGACAATCGGCGCCTCTTCCGAACCCAGGGCCGCCGAATCATCATTGCCGATCTCCTGGTCGCCAACCTCAAGGTTTTCCAGCCCCGCCATATCGTCGCCGGCGAGGCTTTGCATCGAGGTGTCCATCGCCTCGAGCGTCTTGTCGATGAGCCGGCCGAGCTTGTTCTCGTCAGCGACGACCAACTCGACCGTACTGCGCGTATGGAAGCTGATCTCATCGACCGCATCCAGGCGCGTGGGGTCCGAAACCGCGACAAAAAGCACTTTCCCGCGCTGGAAGACCGGCAGCGCGTGATGGCGACGGATCAGCTTTTCCTCGACAAGCTTGGCCGTGTCCGGGTTGATCTCAACCGCTGCAAGATCGATCAGCGGCGCCCCGAACTCGGCGGAAGCCGCTGCCGCGACTTTCTCGCTCGTGAGAACGCCATCCTTCACCAACTGCACCACGAACGGCGTCTTCTCGACCTGCGCCGTTCGCTGGACGCGCTCCGCATCCTCGCGCGACAATAGCCCGTCCAGCACCAGCCGGCGAGCCAGCCCCATCAGGCTTACTTTGGAGACAGCAGTATCCATGGGTCCTCGGTAAAACCCCTCCCAACGGCCAATAGTATTAGATCAAGAGCTTTTGGCCAACTTTTGCCCAGTGCGTTGGTCGGGGCAAAGCGCCGTTCGGCGGAAGGGGAGTTCAGTTCATCCCATGGCATGAGCAACGGCGGCCCGTAAATGTAATTCGAGTTTGGTCCCGGTCGCCGGCCAATTCTCTATCTGGACATCTGGAACTAAGGGGTGCGACAACTGATCTTGAATTTTTGCAGCCAGATCCTGCGGGTCATCGGGTTGATACAAAAATCCTTGCATGTTCGAGAACAACCGAGTCATTGCCCCCACGTCAGCTGCGACTATCGGGAGGTTACATGCCAGCATTTCGTAAGCTTTTTGTGGAAAGCAGTAGCGTCCGAAGGCGGTGTCGCGAAGATAGACAATGCCAACATCCAACGCGCTGAACAGCAGCGCGATTTGTGAATGCGGCAACTGGCCAAGGTAATGTACACGCGGATCTTTTGGTATCGAGCGCGGGTCGTCGGTCTTACCGGCCAATACAAGGTGAAGGGCCGGGTCTTGGATTGCCATAAGCCGCCACGCTTCGTACAGATTTGCTATACCCCGGGTGCGATGTAATCCCCCTGCGGTGCCGATCAAGCGTCCCGACGTCGGCAATGACAATGCGCGCCGGCAGGTTTCCTTGCTCATCGGTCGGAATTGGTCCGTATTTACCGCATTCGGCATATTTAGCAATGCGCCCCTCGCGCCGTACTTATCGCGCGCCAGATCCAACAGCGGACTACTGGCAGCGACGACAAGAGCAGCATTGCGAACCGCTCGCTTCAAGGCAGATTTCATGCCTGGGAATCGCGCCTGCCCAAAGCTTTCGAAGTTGTCGTAGATATCGATGCAGTACGGTTTATTCAGACGACTTGCCAACCAACGTGTGAGCACCACATGTGGAATATCGGAAGCCCCGATTAAAATATCGGGGTTGAATGTCCGCAAATGCCTTAACAAATCTTGCGGGTAGCCTAGCACACGGAGCGGGCGCAACTTATGGAATGACTGCGCTTTCCAGATCAGTTCGCCAGGCGCTGCATTATGCTGCCAGACGCCTTCCTGTTGGCCTTGGTAGCCATAGCAGAGGGATAAAACGGTATGCCCATGCAGTGAGATCTGGTGAGGGATCTCATATAGTCGACCGTACCGTTCCGTTACAACGTCGTGCCCATTTGTATAGCGCCGCTTACATAAAAAAACGATTTTCATAGGCGAACGCTATTGCGATGACAATCTCGGCCGCACGAGTTTTATCGCAGCTTCATATGTCGACGTAAGCCACACCCTTAGCTCTGATTTTCGTCGCTCGGTTATCATGCCAAACAGCCAGATGAACAGGACAGTTCCGACAATTACTATCGTGTTGTGGACTGATTCGTCACGAACATTATTTGACACCGCGGTAAAAAATTGCAGTAACGGAACATGGAACAGATAGATCGCAAACGTAAACCCAGCGAAATATCGGATTGGCCTTTTTAAAAGTTTGAAGAAAAGCGAGAAACGATGTGAAATTGCCGAAAAGCCAACAAAATTCAGCGCGACCAATATGCCCGCAACGTAACTGCTCAAGAAAAATTGCGACCAGGTAAGCTTATCTAGAACGAAGCTTTTTCCGAGGTGAGAAAACGTCCAGTCGAGGAAAAGTTGCGGCAAACCCATCTCGCGAAAAAATATGTAGGCAGCTATAGAACCTGTAAACAAAATCCAGCCGATATGCTCCGCAACGGCTCCACGTACGGTTCTTGAGTATGCCCATACGCCAAGCAGCCAAACGGGAAGAAGAAGCAATATTTTCGGCCCTACAAACAGGCAGATAAGAGCGAGAACGAGATATCGCCGTGGATGTCGTACGTAAAATGCGGCCGCAAATATGACGTAATACCAGAATTCGTATCCAATGGACCAGAAGGGGCCATCAGAGAACGGGCGAATAGAGAGAAACCAGATTTGGTTTACGAAAAACAAGTTCGCGACGAGACGCACGCCGAAATGGTCGGTAGGAACCCAGGGGCCGTTATAGACGGCAACATAAATATGAGACCCAATTGCATCGAGCGTAATAGTTAGTATCAACGCAGGTATGACGACTGACCAAAGTCGCGCCAAGCGGCTGAAGGAATAGGCTTTCAATGTTGTTTCTTTCTTATCGGACACGTACGCGATTACGAAGCCCGACAGAACGAAAAACACCATGACGGCATCGTTCCCATAATCGTGCAAGTTCCATGACTTCAAGAAGCCGCCAGTAAATCTGCGATAACTCAGGTGATCCAGGAAAACCACTGTCGCAGCAAAGAGTCTCGTTAAGTCGAGATAAAGCGACATTGTTTTGGACATTTCCCTTTCCCCTCTTATCCCACGGCTGCCTTTGGCTATTTCCACTGCCTCTAGTAGGGCAGCCCAAGCATTCGCGCGATTGGCATGCGCCATGCTTTATCGGCCCAGTAGATGCCCGCTCGCAGCCGCCCCACTCGTGCACAGCGGGTATGAACATGATACCGTTCGCTCAATCGGCGCCAGAACTGCCTCCGGCTGATGCCGCCAGCTTGAATGTCTATAGTATTCTCATTGACATGCAAGACCCGTACATTTGCGGGAAGTCGAAGTAAAAAATCAAGATCGCCTACAATCCTCAGGCGGTCATCGAAGGGGCCATACGTATCGAACAACGTGCGACGGTGGAGTAAGCCGGGGTGGATCAGGCCCAGTCGCCTTGGTAATCGAGCGTAGTTCCAGCCCCCGCCAATGGATGCGACAGGGCGCCAATCCATGTCTCGCAGGGTGCCTCGAGAAGTGACCAGATCAATTTCCCTGCCACCAATCGCCTCAAACAACGTGCTAAGCGAGTGCTTGCTTGTCCACGCGTCGTCAGCCCCGATAAAGCAGACATACTCGCCGCGCGCCTGCTTCAGCGCCTGGTTCCACGCATCATAGATTCCGCGGTCCGCCCGGGAATGCCAGTAATGCAGCTTCTCGCTGAACGCCGTGATGATGTCGACTGTACCGTCGCATGACCCGCCATCTACAACCAGCGCCTCCCAATCGGTGAAGTCTTGAGAAAAGATCGACTCCAGGCAGCGGCGTAGTGTCGCTGCTGAATTATAAGTAGCGACGATTATTGAGAGACGAGGCATGTGCAGGATGTCCGCGGTAGCCGCGGTCACCTTTCAGGCTTCATCAGGCGTGGACGGCGCAATATCGTCATTCGTGTGTCTCGTATCACGACAGTCCCTGTTTATAAAGCGCCTGATAAGATGCTGCAACCCTTTCCCCCGCCAACACTTCCAATGATTTGGTGCGGGCGGAACGTCTTGCCGCGTCCGGAAGGCCGAGTACCGTTTCGATTCCGTGGGCGAGATCGGACGCGTCGAATGGTCGGGCCAAATACCCGTTCTCACCATGGTCGATTAGATCGGATAGTCCACCGATACTAAATCCCACGCACGGCGTACCGCACGATATCGCTTCGGCGACCGTATTGGGGAGATTCTCCTGCAAGGAAGGACATACGAATACGTCCGCGGCTGCATAATGATATGCAAGCCTGTCGGCACTATTTATGACACCGCTAAATCGGCACCGCAGGTTTGGTATGAGTTCGCTGACCCTGCCGGAATTGCCGAACACCAGGAACGTCAAATTTTTAGCCCCAACTGAGTCCACCACTCGTTCGAGCGCCTTGCGTAACAGGAAATAACCTTTCCGCGGATCGCTGGTACCGGCGACTGCTCCGAAAGCGACGATAATATCTTTTTCAGGCAGCTCAAGTTGGTGGCGCGCTTCTTTTTTCGATATCGGCCGGAAAATGTGTAATGGCACCGTATTAGGTATGGTTGAAGCTGGCGGCACAACGCCGGCCATTTCGTCGTTAGCTCGCATCGACAGCCATCGGCTGGGCGCAACGAATTGTGGCTGTTTGGCCTGCCATGACAGCTTCTTCCGAGCGCGATTCCAGTTATCCAGGCGTATGAATGCCTTGCTTCTTTCCCCCTCTTGTACACCCGCGATCTCGCGAAATTCCACAGGCACGGGAGAGTAGTGTTCCAGACCAATCACAGCCCACTCGTCATGCAATGTCCATATAATCGGGCATTTGATCTTTCGAACCTCCTCGATTTGTATCATTTCGGCACCGACCCAGTGGAGATGCACGACGTCCGGAGCGATACGATTGATAGTCCTGTGCAGCCCGGTCGGGAAGAAATTTGCCGAGAGCGTTTCGCCGCGTCTAGCGCCCGCCAGGCCGAGTATCCTTTTAGTCGCCATCTGCCGGATGGCGCATGAGGAGAACGCTAGCTTTGATCCGGTTGTTTCGATGCTTTCGTGGGCCGAATATTTTCGCATCACCATCATGGTCGAGTCGACGCCCGCATTTCGCAAAGCAAAATGGAGGCGCATAGTCGCAATCCCTGCGCCCGACAGTACATCCGTATAGGTCAGATTGAGAACCCTCACAATCCCGTTCCATGACCGAAACAGGACCGCCAGGCGGACGCAAAGGCATTATCAAACTGTAGTTCGTCCCGACTGGTGCTCTGGAAGTCTGAGTTCATCGCCGCTAGCAAGTGTGTGGCGAGGGCATCAGCATCGACGCGATCCACCGGGAATGTGGGTAGCTTGTAACGTTGACTGAGATAGTGCGACTTTCCTTGTCCCAAAGTGTAGTCGAGCACGACGGGCGGTTTCCCCAGAGCAAGCGAAAATACAATTGAGTGGAATCGCATCGCCAAACACGCATCAACAGTTCCCATCCGGCGGATGTATTCAGACGCACCTAGATCACATCCAATGGTTGATGTATCCAGCGCCTCGCGAAGCTTTGTCGAGCGCCGCGACATTTTCCAGTAAACCAGCCTGTCGTCGCCGCCAGAATCGTGGGTACAGAATGGAATGGGAAGGATGCGAAGATTCGGGATCTCCGTCAGCAGCCTTTCCAGTGCCGAAATAACAGCCGTTTCCAGCGCCTCCTTGATGGACACCGCTTTCTTAACGCTCATGCCAGGAGCATATTGCAGGTACGGCCAGTCTCGCAGGCCAAGGGCAACGGTTGGAGGACGGCCGGCGGACGCAACGAGATTAGCGGATCGGTAGCCCGATACCCACCCAAAAGCCGGGTCTTCCGCAACGTGATCGTGTGCTACATCCACGCCTAGTGAGGCAGCCGCCTGCAACGACTGTCGATCTCGAAAAATCCGTGATGAAGCCGCGGACAATATGGATCTGATTGCCGCCCTATACGCTCGCCCCCCGACCGGACCCACACCACAACCGGCAATGACGCGGGGTATCCTGAGAGTCTTTGCACGCAGGAACAGCGCCTCCATTTCCGCGAGTTCCCGTACGGCCATCAGCGGCCCTCCGCCGAAAATTATGGCGCTGGACGATCCAATATCTCGCAGCGCATCGGTAGTGCTTATGACCTCAGCATTTCCAATCTCTGGTATTTCCGCGAGCGTTAACCGCGTAACAGGGGGTTGAAGCGAAATGATCTTGATCGGGCGCTGTTCCGTCATTCGGCGGATATTTTCTACGATCGAAGCAAGTATCGCCTTGTCTCCGAGCGTTTCTGTGCCGTACCAACCGCAGATAAGAATAGCCCCGTTTGGGCTCAAGGCAGGTTGTGCTCGCCGGGGCGATACCCGTGCAAGTTGATGACGTTCCCGAACAAATGCGCGCGTACGGAGCAGATTCCGAGCGCGCATGACAACCGGGAAAAGCGGCATATTCCGGATGCGGGGTAGCGTGATGCCCGACTCTATCATCAAAGCATCGGCGAGCAACTTCCATTGCTGCGCACCGCCCGGAGGGCCAACATAATCATGAGCACAGCCTGCGCATTTTGTTTTGATTATATCGTCCAGGTGGTTCCTTGACCCATAGTAAAGTCGCTCCGCGCCGCCAGCAGATACATCGCCCAGGACATCGCTTTGAACGGCGCAAAACATTAGTTCGCCGCGGGACGTGATCGTGACGCCGCGATGTTGCCAGTCGCACCCGGCCCGGCGTGCTGAACCGTGCAAAACCTGATTCGAAAGTGATTCATAGAAATATCGTTGCTGTAACGAAGGCTCGTAGCTGCGAATAAGGCCATGCAGAAATTGTGCGAAGTGCCACCTCTGTTTTTCGGTCAAGTGGAATGGCTGAGTATCCAGCCATGTTCTTTTCCCAATCGTTTTGGGTACTGGCGTAACATTGTAGAGGCGGCGGTGAGGAACCCCCAGCCGGAATTTTATGTAGACATCGCGGCGTATGCAGAAGTCAAGTAACTCATGAAGGCCGTGCACGTTGTCGTGTATGACCGTGCAGCCGACTCGCACTTTTACTCGGTCCCGTTTTTCTAAAAGATGGTCCAGAACGCGCACCGCATCGTCGAAATTCCCTGGAACGCCACGAACGCGATCATGCAACGCCCCGACGCCGTCGAGGGAGACCATGACATCCAGGGTTCCTCCATGGCTCATGACGCGATCCGCGACGGCATCAATGCGCTCAATCGCCACGTCAGGACGCAATCCATTGGTAATGAGTGAGATGTAACGCAAAGCCGGCATACTGTCGAACAGTGCATCGGCCAGATCAGGCAGATCGGCTCTGAGGGTTGGTTCGCCTCCGTTCATTCCCACTGCCCGAACCGACGAGAAGAGCGGATCGGAGAAAAGGCGGCGTGCTTCTTCCGGCGTTACCTGCCGGTCCAGTTTTTGCTGCCAGATGTTGCACATCTGGCACTTGGAATTGCAGATGTCGTTAACGGGAAATTGCACAACCGTCGGACGCTCCTGTCGCCATGGGCGGCGGAAAACCAGATAGCGGATCGTTTGCAGCATATGGAGAAACCAGACAGGTGCGTGGATTGAAAAAACGGGGTGGAGGATCGTCTATAACGACGTCAGTCGACGGCCAACCAAATGTGCAATCCGTTTCCAGAGTGGTGAGCGGGGCAAATCAGCGGCACGGCGCGGAAAGTGCGTCGCAAGATGCTCCGGATCGCCTCCGCGCATTACGAGCGGGGTCCCTCGGGGTGTTTCGACGGAGCCAAACCCTTGATATGAAACTCGCAGTGCAACACGCAGTGAATCCGTATGTACTTCGTCACTGCCGTGTACGAGTAACTGGTTGAATATCAAAACGTCTCCCGGTTCAAGTTCGGCATACACTGCCGTGTCGGTTGGCATGGCGCTCTCATTGATCCTGTCGTGATGGGTTTCGCCTTTCACACGATGCCACGGCAGAAAACCGTTGCGATGAGATCCAGGGATTACCTTCATTGCGCCGGAGGCGACGGTAACCGGCTCCAAGGCGGTCCATGCGATCAGCTTCAATGGCTCATCAGGCCTTGAAATGAAATCCTGATGAAACGGGACTGAATTTCGTTTTCCCTTCGGCTTATAGACGACGCTGTTTTCGTACATCAGCACATCGTCTCCGAGCACGGATGCGACAATATCCAACACTTGCGGTGAGCGGGCCAGTTGCCAAAGCCCGGGATGTCGCTGAACGACATCATAAAGTACGCCCTGGTCGGACCTGTGCGGCAGATAATAACGGTCGAACGGATCTTCCAGACCCCGCTCGGCATATTCGATAACCCGCACGATTAAAGTTCTGGCAGCAGCTACTTCTTCGGCTGAGTAGACGCCCTCAAGAATGGTGAATCCGTTTTCCACCAAATCAAGCTTGGCATGTTTTGGCATTTGCGTTCTGCCTCTCGTCAAACACGTTTTCAGAACCCATATTCTAGAGACCTATTGCGCTGGGTCGTAGCTGAAGTTTTGTTCGCACCCAATACCAAAGCAGAATATTCCAGCCGACCAGACTGATACCGGTCGCAATTGCCGACCCAGCAAGCCCGTATAACGGGATGAGCAGCAGATTTAGGGCGCAGTTAAAAAGCACGGCGAGGGCGGTGCCCCGGACGGAATATCGCTCGCCGCCTGTCATATTGAGTATGGTGGCGGTTGGGCCCGCCAGGACATTTACAAGCTGCGCAGCGGCTAAAATTCTCATTGCAATCGCACCCTCGGCATAAGGTGTGCCGTACAGGTAACGGAGCATCGGCGTCGCGCCGAGAATCAGTAATAGTGCGAGTGGTAGCGTCAGCACTGCAACTCGCCGCATCGCCGCAGTCAGGAGTCGCTGCAATGCTTTAATCTCGCCGCCGTGATGTAATCTTGCGATACGCGACTCGATGACAATGTTGGCGGCGAGTAGAAAGAAGGCAATAAAATCCGTTGCTCGTGTGGCAACGGCATAAATACCGGCCGCGTGAGCGCCTTTTAGAGCACCCAGTATGATTAAGTCGATTCGACTGTTAAGTAGGTAAAGCGTTCCGAACCATACGAACGGCAACGCGCTGCCCAAGCTGAGGGAGTAGTTGGAACGCTCGTCGGGCGTTTCAATTCGCCTGAGTTGAAGACTATTCGCAATGAAAGGCACTAATGCCACCGTGGTCATGGCTATCATCACCACCGTGGTGTTAAGCGACCCGGTGAGCTGCCACACCACGAGCAATGTTATCAACATCAGGACGGGCGCGAGCAACAGCGCGGGGAATTGGCTGCGAGCAACCCAGCCATGGGCCTGAATCAGAGCGCGGCGTACATAACCCAGGTTGTTCAACAAAGGTAATGGTGCGGCGATGATAAAAAGCCATCTGGCTCCAGCGGCGCTTGGCAGAAAAACTGCCGACGCCATGAGCACGGCGATCACCAGACCGCTGACCAATACGCGGCCGTCAGCCCATCGGCGCAGTGCGTGCAGTTTACCTGGTGCCCTTGCTCCCTCTCGGATCAAATACGGTGGAAGTCCGAGGCCCGACGGAATGGTTAGTACGGCAACCCAGGCCAGGACGTACGCATAGAGCCCGTAATCGTGCGGTCCTAATACGCGGGCGTATAGCAAGCTGGCGCCAAAACTGACAATAGTCGCGCCCACTTTGATTGCCGCGGTAGCGCCAGCGGAACGAACGAGGCGACCTCGTTCGCTGTTTATATTCAAGTCGGCGCGCAGCGTGTCGCGCAATTGGGCGAATCGTATCATCCGGAGGTGAAGAGCTTCCGTGGCTCGGCTTCCGGCTTCTCCAGTAGCCAGATATACCCCGGGCTAAGCCAGCGGAAGTACTCAACGATGAGCTTTGCCACAGCGGCCTTTGCCGTGTGAGGCCGAATCATATAATCGACGCCGTAGGCTTTGGGCCGACGAACGATTTCCGCCGTGAAATCGTGGAGTTCGAATCTTTGGGTGAGCCGACGCAGTCCCCAGTATGTCAGGTGCTTCTCGTAATAGAATTTGGCCTTCCCGGCCGCTCGAATGTACAAGTGGGCGATTGCACGCGGCAATGCCGACAGCAACGGAAGGTTGTAATGCGGCTCGTTAAGCATCAGCCGGTTGCCAGCAGCAAAGTAACAAACGCCGCCTGGTTTAAGCACCCTGAAAATCTGGTCCATCATCCGCTGCGGGTCAGTCACGTGCTCGTAAATATGAGAACAGATGACGACATCGAATGTATTCGGTGCGAATTCGAGGTTGAGAGCGTCGCCAACCAGGAACCGCAAGTTGGTCTTATTGTAGGATTTCTGCGCGTGCCGTATTGCTGGCTCATCGATGTCAATCCCACAGACGGAGCCGAAATGATCGGCGAGATAGTTGTCTATGATGCCCGTCGAGCCACCAACGTTCAGAAGCGACATACCGTTGAGGGGGCGGGCCATGTAATCGCCTATGACCGCGACCATGGTGCGCGCTTTGCGCTCCCGTGCTCGCACATCGTACATTCCGAGTCCTCTCTCGGAAAAGCCATATTGATAGCTGCGTTTCATGCTTTCGTGCTCACAGAGCGTCGCTTTCGCGATGTGGACGCAAGGGATGAACCGGCCCGAAACGGCGGCAGAGCGCATGCAGGCGGTCTCCGTACCGATCCCAGGAAAACCGTTCTGCGTGGGCGAGACAGCTTGTCGTCGAAATTCCCATGGCCCCAGGATCGTTCAATAACTTGATTATTGAGTCTATCAGCGCCGGATAATCTCCGGGCGGCACTAACATGCCAGAGCGCCCGCTTTCAACTGCATCGGGTAACCCATCCAGCCTGAAACCGGCTGTTGGCACGCCGTGAGCAGCGGCTTCCAAGGCGACCATACCAAATCCTTCAACGTCGTCTGGCTGCGCGCTGAGCGGCAGGACGAAGACGTCCGATTCCCGGTAGAGCGCATCCAGCTTCGCATCGTCGCTGATGCGGCCGAGCAGCCGGACATGGTCGTGCAAATCATACTTTTGTATCGCCTTTTGAATGTCGGCGCGCACGCTGCCGTCCCGCTTGAGTGCGTCAGTGGCTTCGCCGCCGGCTATAAGCAGCACGACGCTTGGGTCTCGCTTGGCGAGTTGCGGCATGGCGCGTTCAACGAATTCCACGAGGCCCTTGCGTGGTACAAGCCGACCTACGGTAAGCAAATACTTTTGCTCTTTCTTGTTGGCTTTCTTCGGCATCAGGGGGCGACTGGGCAGAGTTACGCCTGGGTGCAAAATTTCAATTTTGTCTGACTTGATGCCCTTGCTCTGAGCTAGCCATGCGGTATTGGCGCTATTTGCAATTACCAGGTCGGATTGCCTGATGGCAGGCAAGAAGAACCTTCGGTAGAGCGGGTGCGGGACGACGAGGTCGAGGCCGTGCACAACTGTTATCGCGGCGCCCCCAACCCGTTTTGCGGTGGATACGGCGATGGGTGCCATCAATCCACTCGCCGCAAAAATAAGTTTCGGTCTGTGCTTGCGAGCCATTTTATTGCTCTTGATCCAGGCTTCCCCCAAAAACCGCGGTAGCGGCTTTAAGCGGCACTCGGCGACTGGCGAATCGGGCGCAACAAATGTACCGCAACCGGCGGGACCCACGAGCGTGCACAGATACTGCTCGCGCAAGGCTTGATAAGTATGGAACGTCAGGCGTTCCATCCCGCCAGTCAGTGGCGGAAAGTTCCGAGTGATGATCAGTGCTTCGGTGCGCACACTCAAAGGCATCGGCTATTGGTGTTTTTCCGCGTTATATGTCAGCGCGGTAATCTGCTCTGAAATGAGCCCCATGAGAAATATAAGGATGCTGGTAATAATCAGGAGCGCGGACATGTTAGTGAAGCGGTGCATCGATATGTAGGTGTAGAGATAATAGCCCCAACCGATCAGAAAAAAGAAAAGAGCCGCTGGAGCGAAGACCTTCAGTGGTGAATAAAGCGTGCCGACCTTGAAAATAATCAACAGAAAGCGTGCGCCATCGTGTATTGGGCGGATGTGACTCCTGCCATTGCGTTTGGCTGCCGTAATGGGGAGATAACCAACCTGATAGCCGGAACGGAAAAAGGCCATTGTGCTGGTGGTTGGATACGAGAAGCCATTCGGCAGCAAGTAGATGAACTCCTTGAACAACGCCGCTCGTGCTGCGCGAAAACCCGATGTCAGATCGGGAATCTGGTGGCCGACGATCAGGCTGGCAAGCTTGTTGTAAATCCGGTTCGCGAGACCGCGTCCGGCATTGGCCTGCGAGCCGCGGCCGCGGGCACCCACGGCCATGTCGAAGCCTTCAGCCAGCATCGCCAGCAGACGCGGGATGTCGTCAGGATCATGTTGGCCGTCGCCGTCCATGAAGACGAGGATGTCGCCGCGCGCGCGGCGTGCGCCCGTCTTAATCGCCGCGCCATTGCCCAGGTTGCGTGGATGCCGTATAAGACGGACGTTTAGCTGCCGGCAAATGTCAGTCGGGGGCTCGTCCGACCCGTCATCGACGACGATTATTTCGGCGTCTTGCACCACCGCACAAACTTTCGGCAGCAAGTCTTCGAGCGCCGCCGATTCGTTATAGACAGGAATGACAACACTGACGGATGGCTGATCGGCCATGGGCTCCCCCCTGACTCTGTACGGCTAATTATACTCGTTCACTGGTGTTCACTGCCGGTCGACCGGTTCGCTCTGGCGGACCGCTGCATGGCAACGTTCGCCTCCAGCTTGCCGATGGCCTTGTCCAACTGTCCGAGAGAGTTCATCTGCTGAAGCTCGGCGATCTGTTTTTCCGCATTTTCAAGGTCGCCTTTGACGATCAGCGCATTCGCAAGGTTGATCCGATATTGCGAAATTTGCGGCTGAGCGGCGACTACTCGATACATCAAGCGGATGAGGGTATCGAGTTTTGCATGCTGATTAGTTAGATAATTGATGTAGATGGTCAGCATATTGGCATAGTTGTAGCCATGTCCCAGGTGCGGATTCGAAAATAGCGCTTTGAAAATTGACCGCATCTGCGTCTTTGTCACCTTGCAACCGCGCTGTTCGCAGTTGACCAGCTTATTCATTGCGTCCACATCCTCGGCGACAATGATTGTCGTCGCGAGTTTGTGCTTCATGTTGGCGATCCAAGCGGTCTTAATCGGCCGATCAAGCGTGGAGGCGAGCATGATCAGCGCTACGTTCGGCATCACGTTCAGGTCCTTGTGTACGCGCGCTTCGAGGTCGCGAAACGCGTGATCCGGATATTTCAGTTGACCGCGCATTGCCAGCGTGGCCTCGAGCGCCGCGTACGAATATGCGGCACGCGGCGAAGCCGGATGATGCTGCGCTTCATAGTAGGCTTGCGCCAGTCGGCTGCTCCATTCGGCCGCACGGGTCCAGGTTACGGTAGCCAGCAATCCGATGAAGATGACAGCGACAGTCGTACCGGCTGCGATCACCTTGCGCGGGTGTGGCCGTGGTAGCAACAACAGCGATATGACGGCAAGCAAGAGACCATAGTCCGGCAAATAATTGCGGTGTTCATGAACAATTTCCAAGGGAAGAATGGTCGATTCCAGGCAATGGCCGGCGAAAAACCACAGGATGCCCAAAGCGACCAGTGGGGCGCGGCGGCGCGTGAGCCAGGCGACGGCAAACAGCGCCGCGATGCCGAAGAAGGACAGCAAGGTTGTCACCGGGGCCAGCAGCCCGGTGGAGACGGCGATATCGTCGTGATACAGGCTGAGGTCGGCGACGTTCGGCACCAGGGTCCACCTGATATCGAGCATCATCACGCGAGCCTCGGTCAGGAGGCGCTCCGTGATGGTGAAATGGCGACCGCTGTAGCTACCAAGGAAGCCGTGCAGATGAATCAGCAGCCATGACAGCCCGAAAAGGAACGGAATCAGCAGGCCCAGCGTGAACAATGCAATGATCGACCGATCGTAGCGGGTCCGCGCTCCCCTGAAGCGAAAGATCACCGCTTCGATCGCCAGCAAATAGAGCGGCACCAGCGCGGCAATTTCCTTAGTGAAGAGGCCCAGGAGCGCCATGACTGGCGCACCGATCCAGATGAACGCCCATCCCGATGTACCGGCCAATTGCCGCCGCCGACCGACGACATAAAACAGAATGGAAGCGAGCATGAAGAAGCTCGCCAGGCTCACCATCCGCTGCACAACGTAGAGCACAGCCGTCAGGTTGAGCGGATTCACGATCCAGGCCGCGCCCAACAGCAGCGCCACCCAACGTACACGTTCCGGCGACAGCCACAACGCCCGCTGCTCCCGGTAGCTTGCGAGCAGGAGCCGGCTTAGGGCGATCACGAGTACGCCGCAAGCGAGGTGGATGATCAGGTTCGTGAATTTGAACCAGTATGGATTGAGGCCGCCGAAATATTCGTTGAGCGCGAAGCTTGCCATCGCTATTGGCCGATACAATGGGCCGGCATTCGAGGAGAATGCCGCCGACAGCAGTTGATCCAGGCTCAGCACCGTCATCTTCAGGTGGTCATTGTTGACGATGTTGGGGAAATCGTCGAACAGGAAGGAACCTGATAGCCCCGGCATGTAGACGACGTAACCGACGAACAGGATCAGCGCGAGGGCAATACCGGAAAGAATGCCGGAGCGTACACGAACGCCTCGCCAAAACGGGCCGGCATCCAGCTCTCTGACGGTACGTTCTTCTATGGCCATTTTAATCCGCGAAAAGGCTAATTCTAGCAGCAAAAAAAAACGCCCCGCGAGGGGGCGTAAACGGAGGTTCGTGAAAAATGTTTATGAACGGCAGTTGGCCGGTAGATACTGAACCGGTACGGTCGTATCGCCCGCATTTAGCTGAGAGCCGGCCGTGCTTGTGCCCTTGCCGCATACCCATTCGATTGAGCCGGTATGCGTGATGGGGTTGAATGCGAGCACCGTGCCATCAGCAGTAGGATTCCCGCCGATATTAGACCGGAAGGTGATGACGATCTCGCCTTTGTGAGTCTCGCCGACGCGGATCGAAGAGACGTAGGTGCCATTGATCGACGCTGCCAGCGGCAGGCCGTACGCGGCGTTCGTTCCGCCAGCATCGGGAAGGCTCCCGTTCGACTGCATCGTCACCGCGACTGCGGTTTTCGCCGCGGCCGCCAGGTTGACGCCTTCCGTGATCTTCGACCGCGTCACATAATCCTGATACTGCGGAATCGCGATCGCGGCCAGAATGCCGATGATCGCGATGACGATCATCAGCTCGATCAGGGTAAAACCCTTTTGCTGTTTCTTGCTCATGCTCCCACTCCCAAACCGTGGTGAAAAAATAGTTAGAAACGGCTCACCTCCGCTTCTTGGTCCATATACCAAGCAAGTATCGTGCCAAGTTTGGCGGGGGCTAATGTGGCCGGTTCAAGCCGCCTGACAGGCGGAAAACGTGATGCAGTTCGCAGTTGAGGTGACGAAGATTGTCACTTTCTGACAATCTTCCGCAGCGAATAAGACCTGAATTTACTGCGGTGGCTGGTAAGGAATGGTCTTGATGCCCGTGACGTCGTCGTCATTGGCGGGCTGTTCCGCATTGGCGCGACGGCTGAGCTGTTCGGCGCCGCAGCGATAGATGCCGAAACGCTGATGCCCCTGGCTTCTCGGCTCGAGGGCAGCGACCGCATTGCCGCCCATCTTGACCGCGTCGTTGCGGGCGAGGTTGACGAGGTCCGCGTCGACCGCCTGCGGGTTGCGGGCAAAGAAGCCGGCGTTTTGCTGAACGGCGGCACTGCTGGTCCCGAGACGCTGGCAGTTCGCTGCCTGGGAAAGATCGAGTACGGTGACGTCGCGGGCGGCGGGTTTGACTTCAACCCAGTTTCCGCAACCGGCGGTCAGCAACACGGCACCTGTCGCCAGGGCGGCAATGATCCATCGCATCGTCTTCAGCCTTGCGGTTTCCATGGTCGGGCAAACTCTAGCACAATAGCCACGTTCCTGACGCTGTGCTATAAAAGTAATATCCTGAACATTCAGGGAACATGGACGTACAACGAATGAACATGGAGGTTGCCATATGGCCGACCACGAAAAGGACATCCACGCGCTGAAGGGCGATGTGGATGCGCTCAGATCCGACATCAAATCGCTCGCCGAATCGATCAAGCGCCAGGCTGAATCGCAGGCCCGCGCGGGCTACGCAAGGGCGCGCGAGGCAGGCGAAAAAGTGCGCCACCAGGCCGAGCGCGGCGCCGCCGCCGTCGAGGAACAGATCGAGGAACGCCCGCTGATCAGCGTGCTGACGGCCTTCGGCGTTGGCTTTGTGCTCGGCAAACTTCTCGACCGAAAATAGCCGGCTGCGGTCGTGGCTAAAAAAAGGCCTTTGCCGATTGCTGTCGCGATTACGGTAACAGGCACTTCGATTCTCATCGCGATGGCGGGGGTGGCGTTTCTCGCCTACGCCTTGTATCGCGGTCTCATCGCCGCGTTCGGCCTGCCGCCGTGGGCGTCTGCACTCGCAACCGGCGGCGGGGCGTTCATTGGCGCGGGCTTGTTCACGATGATTGTCGGCGCGTTCACCCGCTGGCATCATGGGCTCAAGCATCAGGTCAACCGCTTCAAGGATCCGCAAACGTGGGCCGATCAGATCGAAACCGAGATCGATACCCGCCTGGATTCAGATATCAGCCGCTCAATCTTCAGCCATCCGAAAGGTGCTGTCGCGCTAGGACTTGCGCTGGGCGTTGCCGCCGGCGCAAGCCGCGATCTTCGTCGGCTGCTGGTCGAAGTGGGGCAGCAATTTCGTAGCTGATTTTCTTTCGGCCCCTCGAGTCCGTGACGTAGCGCAACGTTGCAGCAACCTCGCCGCGCTACGGTGGAAACGCTCCAGCAAGAGTTCGCGCGCGGCGGAGGCCCGCGCGATATCCGGCAAGGGAATGCACTCATCAATGTTGCGCAAAAAAGTCGGTAGCACCGTGCCCGGCGCGCGGCCTCGCGATATCTCCAAGGCGGGCTGGCGGGCCGCGCTCAAACGCACCATCAGCGGCGTCGGCGAGCACAATCTGACGCTGGTTGCCGCTGGCGTGGCGTTTTACGGCATGCTCGGCATCTTTCCAGCGTTGACGGCGCTGATTTCGGTCTACGGGCTGATTGCCGATCCGGCCGACGTCCAGCAGTTGCTGTCCTCAGGCATGCTGCCCGGCAACGTGGCCAGCCTGTTGCAGGGGCAGGCGCACTCGCTCGCCGGATCCGGTTCCGCCGGTGCGCTGGGCATCAGCGTCATCGTTGGTTTCCTGCTCACGCTTTGGAGTGCGCGCCAGGGCGCGCAGGCAATCATCAAGGCCCTGAACATCGCCTACGGCGAACGCGAAACCCGTACATTCCTGCGCCGCGCGGGTCTGAGCCTGCTGTTCACGATCGGGTCGATTCTGTTTGCGATCGTCGCGCTCGTATGCGTGGTCGTGATTCCAGCGCTGCTCGGCCAGTTTCACCTCGGCCCGGCTTTCCGCGAAGGCATTTCGGCGATTCGCTGGCCCGTTCTGGCCGTGCTGATATTCGGCGGCGTCGCCATCATGTATCGCTTTGCGCCCGATCGCTGCCGGCCGGCGTGGCGGTGGGTTGTGTACGGGTCGATCGCTGCAACGATTCTGTGGCTGATCGGCTCGGCACTGTTTTCGCTCTACGTCTCGCACTTTGCGAATTACAACAAGGTCTATGGCACCGTCGGCACGGTGGTCGTGCTGTTGTTGTGGTTGTACATTTCGGCGCTGATCGTGCTGGTTGGGGCGGAGTTCAATTCGGCTGTCGAACAACAGGTCGCGATCGAGGCGGACGTGGCGGAAGATCGGCGCAAATAACCGCGTGTTATCCTTGATCCTTTACGGCGCGGGAGAGCGAATTGATCGACCTGTATTCATGGACGACTCCGAACGGCTATAAAGCTCATATCATGCTGGAGGAGACCCGGCTCGCCTACGAGGCGCACCCGGTTGACATCGGCGCAGGCGACCAGTTCAAGCCGGCGTTCCTGAAGATCAGTCCCAACAACAAGATTCCGGCCATTGTTGATCAGGACGGACCGGGTAAAAATCCGATCTCCATCTTTGAGTCGGGTGCGATCCTGACGTACCTCGCTGAAAAAACCGGCCGTTTCATACCCGCCGATCCGCGCGCCCGCGTCGAGATGTTGTCGTGGCTGTGTTTCCAGGTCGGTCATGTCGGGCCGATGATCGGGCAGATTCATCATTTCCGCGATTACGCGCCGGATAAAATCCAGTACGCAATCGACCGCTACACGAACGAAGGCAAGCGCATTTACGGCGTCATGGACAAACGCTTGTCACAAGTGCCGTATTTTGCCGGCGACGAGTACACGATCGCCGACATCGCGATCTGGCCGTGGCTGCGCGGCCATGAAAAGGAAGGCCTCCCGATGGACGATTATCCGCACGTCAAGGCGTGGTTCGAGAAGGTCGGCGAGCGCCCGGCGGTGAAGCGCGGGCTCGAAGTGCTGCAGGAGCACAGGCGCGAAGGCGGCATGACCGAGCAGGAAAAGGAAATCATGTTCGGCGCGATGCAATATCAGAAGCGGTGATCGACGACAGGCTGCGCGCTGCATTTCGCCGGCAGGGCGGCGAACTGGCGAACATCGACAAGGCTGTCTACGCGAAATTCAACAAGGACCCGCTGGAGCCGATCATCGGCCTCGGCGACCCCAACGCGCGCATTGCCTTTTTCGGACGCGATCCCGGCGGCGACGAGGTGCGCCACGGCATGCCGTTCATCGGTGCCGGCGGGCAAAAGGTGCGCGCGGCGGCGTACCGGTATCTATACGGGCGCGAGATGCCGGACTTTGCCGCGTCGGTCGAAGTCGGCCGGCATTTCTTCTGGGCCAATACTGTTCCGTACAAGCCGGTGGGCAACAAAGCCTGGCCGATGCGCGTGAAACGCAACTTCTGCGATTTGATGATGGAAGTGCTGCTGAAGCACTGGCGCGGCGCGGACATCATCGTCCTCGGACGGGAAGCGTTTTTCTGGTTCGGCATCGGCAAAGCGCGGCAGGAGCGAGCGGCGTTGGACGCCTTCTGGCAGCGGGAGGATCGTTACACGGCGACGATGAAGGTGGCGTTGTCGGCGGACGGCGAGTCGCGCCAGGTGAGGCTTTATCCGCTGCCGCATCCGTCGCCGCTCAACGCGACGTGGTACAAGCGGTTTCCGGAGTTGCTGGCGCAGCGGCTGGAGCAATTGGACGTGCGCCCCGACAACCTTCTTGTTCCCTAACGCTTCGGCTCGCAAACGTAAGTTCCTTTGGCAGGCGATGCGACGATATTAAATCCCGCGCTCCGCAACAGCGCCTCCATCGCCGCCCGATTCGGAATCCACCAGTTACTCGCATCGCCGGCGAAGTCATGTTCCACGAATGCCATGCGCGGCCAGTCCGGCTTCGCCAGATCGTCAATTTCGAGATACGCCTTACCCTTCACATCCGTCGCCACTGCCTCGCCGGGGAGTCGCAGGCTCTGAAACACGAGCATGCGGCGCGTTCTCGCCGCGATCCGGTCGAGCGCCAGCAGCGGATAACGCAGGTGGTAGAACACGCCGAGGAACAGCACCATGTCGAAACTTTCCTGCCAGCCCGACAGTTCGTAAACACTCATCTGGCGGAAGCGGACGCATTCGCCGAGGCCAAAGCGCCGCCGCACCCATCGGGCCTGGCGGAGATAGTGCAGATCTTCGTCGATGCCGACCACGTTGGCACCACGGCGCGCAAGTTCAAAACTGTAGAAGCCGGCGTTGCAGCCGATGTCGAGAACCCGCCAGCCGTGTAGATCGTTTGGCAGGTGCGGTGCGATTTCCTTCCATTTGAACTTTGGAAAATCGCCCAGCGGATGATCGGGCGCCGTTTGCACGCCGCCCGGCAGATGCAGGTTGTGAAACCAGGGGCCGAGGCGCTGCAACTGGTCGCCCAGCGGACCCGGCGGCGAGGCGCCGGGCGACTGGAGGGTCGCGAGATCGTTCATTGCGCTGCAGCGCTGGCAACGCGACGCGGCAGGCTTGACCGCAGATATTCGACCAGTTCGTGCGCGCGATGGGCGGCCGTATGGGCGGCAAGCACCCGCTCGCGTGCGCGCAGGCCGATCGCCTTGCGCTCCCGTTCCGGCAACTCGTCCAGATAGTCGAGTACAGTGTCCGTATCTTCCGCGATCAGAATGTCCCGTTCAGGCTCAAAGAACGTGTCGAGTCCGTTCCAGCGGTCGGAGATGACCGGCACGGCGCAGGCGGCTGCTTCGAACAGGCGCACGCTCGGCGCGAACCCGGCGGCGATCATCGCATCGCGGGTGACGTTCAGGGTAAAGCGCTGCGCATTGTAAAAGCCGCCGTGCGCGGCTGGCGCGATGTGCTGGATATGCTCGACGTTGTCCGGCCAATCGGTGTCCGCCGGGAACTGCGCGCCTGCGACCGCGAAGCGTCGTTGCGCCGCGCGCCGCGCCGGTTCAAGCAGCAGGCGGTCGACGCGCGCCTGGCGGTCGACGCTGAAGGTGCCGAGATAGCCGAGATCCCAGCGGGCGGATGCCTGGGTGGGATAATGAATTTCCGGATCAACCGAGCAATACAGCGCTCGCGCACGGCGCGCGCCGTAGTCGTTTTCCAGCCGTTTGAGCACCGGCCCGCCGGTGAACGAAAGATACAGATCGAAGCGCGGCAACAGCTCCGGCTCCAGGTATTCGTAGTCGCCGGCGTCGAGCTTCGCGAGTGTGACCGGTGTGTCGATGTCGTAAAACGCAACGCAGCCGCGCGCCTTGTCGAGCACCCATTCGGCGACGGTGACGCCTTCCGGCACGTAGGAACCGACGATGACGGCGTCGGCGGCACGAATCGCATCGGCGTGGCTGCGCTTGAGGGTGGGGACGGAATCGTACAGACGCGTCTCGCCGAACGGCGGATCGGGCAGATCGCGCTCGGCCGCGTACCACGGCATGTCGCGTTCGAGGAACAGGACTTGGTGGCCCTGACGCGTCAGTTCGCGGACGAGGCCGCGGTAGGTGGTGGCGTGACCGTTGCCCCAGGAAGAGGTGATGGAGAGGCCTAAAATGACGATGTTCATTTTCTGTCCGACGCTCCCTCTTAAGCCCCTCTCCCTTCGGGAGAGGGGTTGGGGTGAGGGTCGGTTTCGAGATGGCGGTCGTAATACAACGCGTTGTCGCTACTGGGAACCCTCACCCTGGCCCTCTCCCGGAGGGAGAGGGGACTGGAACGGAGGAGCGCGTCAACTTCAGCGGCCCGGCTGGCATACGTATGATCCGCCCGCACGCGCGCGAGCGCTGCGTCGCCGATCCGCCGCGCATCTTCGGCAGTCAGATCGTTTAACAGATCGGCAACTTCGGCACCGCACTCCGCCACCAGAATCTCCTCACCCGGCTCAAAAAATTCTTCAATTCCCGTCCACGCATCTGTAATCAAACATGCCCCCGCGCCGGCCGCCTCGAACACGCGCGTTGCGGGCGAGTAGCCGACGCGCGCCATGCTCGCGCGGCTGATGTTGAGCACGGCGAGTGCGCTTGAGTTAATCGCATTGTGGTCGCGCGTATAGACGTGGCCGAGCAGGCGGACATTGACCGGCGCGGCGCGTTCCTGCCAGCCGTTGCCGCCGAGCAGGAATTGTCGTTGCGGCGAGCATTCGGCTGCGTTGAAGAAGAACTCGTCGACGCGCGCCTCGCGGTCCGGCAGCCGGTTGCCGATAAAGACGAGATCGGCCATGAAGCGTTCGTCCGGTTCAACCGGGAAATGGGTGGTTCGGTCGAGCGCGTTATAAATCGGCACGCAGCGTTGCGCGCCGAAGCCCTCATAGGCAGCGACGACCGGTGGGCCGCCGCCGTAGGTCAGCACCAGGTCGTACTCCGGCACCAGCACGCGGAAGGGATCGTCCCGGTCGTGCTCCAGCCGCTCCAGCGTGGCCGGCGCATCGACATCCCAGAAGATGACCTGGTTGTCGGGTCGCTTGAGCGTGAGTACGGCGCGCTCAAGCATGGCGTCGTTCGCGCCGACGCCGCTGGCCTTGACGATCACGTCGGCGTCGGATGCGTCGTGCAGCATGCGGCGCACATCGTCCGGGGCGTAAATGACGATCCGTGCCCACTCCGGGTCATCGATGTCGCGGTGCTGATGGCGCTCGAAAACAGCCGGTTCGTAAAAGGTAATGTCGTGGCCGAGCGCCGCCAGTTCGCGGAGGAGGCCGCGGTAATAGGTTGCCGCGCCGTTCCACCAGGCGGAGACGATACTCGAACCAAAGAAGGCGATTTTCATGGCATGACACCCCTCACCCAACCCTCTTCCTTAGGGAGAGGGCGTCCGGAATTTCTTCAGTCTGCGGTGTGACAGGCGCCAGCAGTTCATCGGCCCTGTGCGCGCAGGTGTGGCGGGCGAGAATCGTGCGGCGGCCGTGGGCGGCGAGCGCTGCCGCGCGTTCCGGCTCGTTGAGGATCGTGCGCAAATGGTTGCGCATTTCAGCGCCATTCTTCGCGACCAGGTAATCCTCGCCGGGCGTGAATAAATGCTCGCAGTCCTGCCACGGCGCGGAGACCAGCGGGATGCCGCACGCCAGCGCTTCGAACATGCGGATCGTCGGGATGCCGGGGAGGGCGCGCGCGTAAGGGCGGCGCGGTACATGCACCGTCACGCGGTGGCGCGCGTAGGCCCGCGGCGCGTCAAAGTTGGGGAGCCAGCCGCGATAGTCGAAGCCGGCGGCATTGAGCTTGCGCAACACCGGGCGCGGATAACGCACGCCGTGGATGGTCGCGCTGAGTTTCAGCGCCGCGGCCGGTTGGAGCAGAAATTCGTTCAGCTCCCGGTCGCGCTCGCCGTCGCCCCAGTTGCCGATCCAGACCACATCGCGTTCACGTGGTTCGTCGGGCAGCGGCTTGAATACGCGCGTGTCGGCGGCTTCGTGCCAGGTCCAGACGTGCCGCGCCCAACCGGCGTCGAGGTAGCGCTGGCGGATGGCTTCGCCGAAGGCGAGCACGCCGTCGTAGTCATCGAGCTTGCAGCGTGCGATGCCGGCGGCGTCGGACACCGAGCGATGGTGCGTGTCGTGAAACAGCAGCCGGTAGCGATGCCGCGCGCGGTGCTGGCCGATGCGGCCGATCAGCGCCGGATCGTTCCATTCGTGCACCAGCACGAGATCGGCACCGTCCAGCGCGCGTTCAAGGTCAACACGATCAGGCTCATAAAAATGCGTCTTGAGGCGCGGGTAATGCTGGTGAAAGGCGGCAATCGCGGCGTTGCCCCGTTGCTGCCGCAGGTGCCTGAGGCTCCAGCCGTTCGCCGGTTCGTAAACGCACACGTTATGGCCGCGCTCTATGAGTTCGGTCGCGATGCCGCGGAGAAAATGCGCGTTGCCATGGTTCCAGTCAGACACCAGCGAGTGATAGAACATGACGATACGCATCAACCAAAAACCTCCATGCGCCGGTTGGTTTCGCGCGCGTCAAGCAGATCGCCGTATGCTTGCAGGTAGCCCTTGGTCATGCGCGCCGCGCTGTAGCGGCGTGCGCGATGCCGCGCCCGCACGCCCCATGACTGGCGTTCCATCGGGCTGTCGATCAGGTTGTTCAGCGTGTTCGCCAGGCCCCGTTCATCGTCCGGTTTCACGTACAACGCGGCGCGGCCCCAGACTTCGCGCAGGCTCGGGATGTCGCCGAGCACCAGTGGGCAGCCGGCGAGCGCCGCTTCCAGGATGCTCAGGCCGAACGGCTCGTAGCGCGCGGGCAGGGCATAGATGCCTGCCGACGCGTACTCGCGTGCAATGCGGCGGCTGCCGGCGGAGCCGATCCACTCGACATTGGTGAACTGGCTGCGGCGGCCGCTCGGATGATGCACGTCGCCGACCAGGCGTACTGGCCAGGTGAGACGCGGCGCGACGCGGGCGAGGGCGAGGATATTCTTGCCTTCGTCCCACAGCCGGCCGGCGGCGAGAATGCGCCCGCGCTTGTTGCGCGGCCGGAACTCTGCACTGCGCCGGCCGTTGGCAATGACGCGGGTGTTGTGAAGCGGACCGTAGAATCTTTCCATCGACGCGAGCATCGCCGCGCTCGGCGCGACCAGCATGTCCGCGCCGCTGATGCCGCGATCCACGCCTTTTCGATACCGCCCCCAGCTCTCTTCCGGCGGCAACGCGCCGTGCACCGCCTCGAACCATGAATAAACGCAGGAATGCGCGACGACCATCACCGGCGCGGGCCAGCGCAGCGCGCCATAGAAATAGTTGTTGAGATGCACAACGTCGGGATTGAAGTCGGCGGTGATACCGAGCAGCCATTCGCCGGCGTGATCGAGTTCGTCCGACGGCGGGTTCGTCCATTCAAGCGGCCAGTCGCTGGTGTGCAGTGTGAGACCGGAAATCGCTTCCGCGGCGTGCCGCTGTTCAGCGTTCGGCTGCTCGCCCAGCGTCGCCAGCGCCACGTTCACGCCATGCTCGCTCAACCCACGTGCGAGTTCCAGCGCGTATTGCCAGATGCCGCCGACGGTGTCGGCGGTCATCAGCACGCGCTGGATGCTGGCGCGCTCCGCCGTCACGGGGCGACGGCCTGTCGCAGGCGTTGCCGCGTCCGCGCGCCGGAACGGGCGCCTTCGAGCCAGTCGTGCAGGCGGCCGATGCCGTCGCGCATGCGGACCCGCGGCCGCCAGCCGGTGGCGGCGCCGAAGCGGGTGGTGTCGGAGACGTACCATGGCTGATCGCCGGTGCGCCAGCCGGCGAAGTCGAGCCGCGGCTTTACGCCCTGCAGCTCTTCGATCACGTCGATCAATTCCAGCAGGCTGATCGCGTTTTTCGGTCCGCCGCCGATGTTGAACGCCTGTCCGGCGAGGTTCGCAATGTTGCTTTCCGCGAGCAGGAACGCCGATACGAGGTCTTCGACGAACAACACGTCGCGCACCTGTTTGCCGTCGCCGTAGATCGTGATCGGCTGGCCGTCGCGCGCGCGAATCAGAAAATGCGCGACCCAGCCTTGATCCTCAGTGCCGAACTGGTGCGGGCCATAAATGCAACTCATGCGAAACACGACGGTCGGCAGGCCGTAGCAGCGCGCGTAGTCGAGGATGTACTGGTCCGCGCCGCCTTTCGAGCAGCCGTACGGGCTATGGAAGTCGAGCGGGCGGCTTTCGTCGATGCCGGCGCGCGCGATATGCGCCGCATGCGGGCAGTAGCGGGTCTGTTCTTCGTCGAGCGCTACATCGCCCAGCTCGCCATAAACCTTGTTGGTCGAAGTAAACACGATGCCCGGCGGGTGCGGCTGGCGACGCGCCGCTTCGAGCACGTTCAGCGTGCCGCCGAGGTTGACGTCGAAATCGGCGCGCGGGTCTTCGAGGCTCGTCGTCACGGCGACCTGCGCGGCTAGGTGGAATATCTGCGTGCAGCCGTCGACGGCGCGGTCGACAACGCGGGTGTTGCGGGTGTCGCCGGCGATGAACTCGACCGACTTGCCGCAGCGCTGCCGCAACCATTCGAGGTTCCGTTCCACGCCCGGCCGCGACAGGTTGTCCAGGATGCGCACGGCCCGGCCCTCGCCGACCAGCCGCGCCGCCAGGTTCGTGCCGACGAAGCCGGCGCCGCCGGTGATCAGCACCGGCGCCTGGCTCGATTCGAGGGTGATTTCCGGCCACCGCGCCATCGCCCGCACGCCTTCCACGCCGCGCTCGGCCCAGCAGCGGGCGAGCAGCTTGTCCTGGCCCTTCGCCGTCTTGATGCCGAAGTGATAATCGCGCGGGTCGGTGTGAAAGCCCGCGTCGGACGGGCGCTCCGCCGGCAGGTCCGACAGTCCGTACCAGTAAACGCGTTCGACCGGCAGCGCAAGCAAGTCCGCGAACGCCTCGAGCTGGCGGAAGTCATCGTGGCGCCAGGTTGGGTACCCGGCCTCCGTGACCCAGACTTTCGCCCCAAGGCCGTAATGTGCGAGCTGTTCGCGCACGCGGCGCAAGTGGCTGGTCCACGGCCGATGTTTTACGTCGTAGCTGTCCGGAAAGCCGTGTACGCCGACGATGTCGATGTGGTCCAGCACGCCGCGGTCGCGCATCGTGTTGAGCCAGTTCGGATCGATCGGCGACATGCCGCCGAGTACTGTGCGCTTGCCGCGCTTGCGCGCCCAATAGGCCGCGCCGCCGATCGTCGCCGCAAACTTGGTCCAGTGCGGGTCGAGTTCATAATCCCACTGGCGCAGGTTGTTGGGCTCGTTCCACAACTCGACTGCTTCGAAGTGCTTGCCGTAGCGATCGATGCATAGATCCATAAAATCGGCGTAGTCCTTGGCATTGCGCGGCGGCGAATTGGTGGCCGGCGCCTCGCCGAGCGACGGCGGGGTATAGACGAAGCAGGGCAGCAACTCGGCTTCCTTCGCCAGCTTCGGGAGCAGCCAGTCGAACCACGCGGGGCCGTCGTCGGTGAGGTAGTCCGCCCACGACAGGCCGGTGCGGAGGTGGCGGATGTTGAGCCTGCGAATTTCAGCGATCGCGGCTTCGACGCGCTCGTGATCGTTCAGCCAGAACCACTCCAGCACGCCGATGTCGGGGCGGTTCATAGCGTCAGCCCCCGCGACACCAGTTCGGCGCTCGCTTCGGCGACGCGGTCTACCGCCTGCGCGGTCGCCAGCCACGCCGCCATTTCGGCGAGGCCGTCGTCGAGCGTGACTTCGGGTTCGTAGCCGAACGTCTCGCGCGCGCGGGTGATGTCGGCGAAGCAATGACGGATATCACCGACGCGGTAGCGGCCGGTGATTTCCGGCTCGATACCGGGCTTGCCGGTCGCGGCGGCGATCTTCCGCGCGATCTCGCAAATTGTGAATGCCTGCCCGCTGCCGATATTGAAGACCTGGCCGTCCGCGGCATCGCTCTCATACGCGAGCCTCGATGCGCGCGCGATATCACGGACGCTGACGAAGTCCCGGCGCTGCTCGCCGTCTTCGAAGATCAGCGGCGGGCTGTCGTTCAGACAGCGCGAGGCGAAGATCGCCAGCACGCCGGTATACGGGTTCGACAACGCTTGGTAGGGGCCGTAAACATTGAAGAAGCGCAACGCCGTCGCGGGTATGCCATAGGCTTCGCCGACCATCAGGCAGAGCCGTTCCTGGTCGAACTTCGACAGCGCGTAAACCGAACTCAGGTCCGGCGACTTGGACTCCGGTGTCGGCGCCGGCGTCAGCGATTCCCCGTTGGGCCCGTGCGGTTCCCAATCGCGCTGCGCCAGTTGTTCGCGATCGCGCCGCGCGATGACGGTGGCTCCGGTCTCGTCGTGATAGAGGCCCTCGCCATAGAGGCTCATGCTCGAGGCGACCACGAGCTTCTTGACCGGCTGGCGCGCCAGCGCTTCGAGCAACACCGCCGTGCCGACGTTATTAGTCGACGTGTAGTGCTCGAGCTGGTACATGCTCTGGCCGACGCCGACCGCCGCGGCCAGGTGGAACACGCCGTCGATGCCGTCGAGCGCGTCGCGCACCGTGGCGAGGTCGCGCACGTCGCCGACGCGGAGTTCTACGTCATCGTCAAGGTAGGTTGGGCGCCGCTGCCCCCCATCGATCTGGGTCCCGTGAACCTGGGGGGTCAGGTTATCGAGTACGCGAACGCGATAACCGTGACACAGCAACTCCGATGCGAGGTGTGAGCCGATGAAGCCGGCGCCACCCGCTATAAGGATGTTTTTCATTTACGCGTTCCCTGCATTTTGTTTGGAATTCGATCCCTGATTCCGCAACATCAGTGTTAATTAATTCACCAGCGGATGCAAGCGCCTGCGGTTGCGGGCATTTTCTATAGGCACCCACCCCAGCAGGTTCAGAGACCGGTAGATGCTATATTGAACCCACGTTGCAAGGGATTTGCAGTGTCGAACCGCGCGGCAGTCTGCCAGCGCAAGGAAGATGCCGATGAGAGTGATTTCATCGAGGGCCAAGGATGGCCCCTCCGCCGGTGCGCGCCCGCACACGGTACTAGTCGCCGGGGCTGCCGGGTTCATCGGCAGCCACCTGGTCGACCGCCTGCTCGATGACGGTTTCCGCGTCATCGGCGTCGACAACTTCATCACCGGCCGCCCGGGCAACATCGCCCACCTGAACCGCGAGCCGCGTTTCCGATTCATCGAGCACGACATTACGAAGCCGCTGGCAATCAAGGCGAAGATCGACTGGGTGATGCACTTCGCCTCGCCCGCCTCGCCGCCCAAATACCTGCGCTGGCCGCTGGAAACGCTGCTCGCCAACAGCATCGGCACCCATCATTTGCTGGAACTGACGCGGCGCAATGGCGCGCAGTTCCTGCTGGCCAGCACCAGCGAAGTGTACGGCGACGCGCTGGAGCACCCGCAGACGGAGCGTTACTGGGGCAACGTCAATCCGACCGGGCCGCGCAGCGTCTACGACGAAGGCAAGCGCTATTCGGAAGCGATGACGATGAGCTACCACCGCGAGCATGGCCTGCCGGTGCGCGTTGTGCGCATCTTCAACACCTACGGCGCGCGGATGGACCCGTACGACGGCCGCGTCGTCACCAACTTCGTCCGCCAGGCGCTGACCGACGAGCCGCTGACCGTCTACGGCGACGGCACCCAGACGCGCAGCCTACAGCACGTCTCCGATCTCGTCGAAGGCATCGCGCGGCTGATGCAGATCGACTACCCGCACCCGTTAAACCTCGGCAATCCCGAGGAATACAGCGTCCTCGACATCGCGAAGATGGTCCTCAAGCAACTGCGGAGCGCATCGTCCATCGTGTTCGAGCCGCTGCCCACCGACGATCCCACCCGCCGCCGCCCCGACATCCGCAAGGCGCAGGAACTGCTCGACTGGAAGCCACGAGTGCACGCCGCGGACGGCATCGCCGACGTCGCCGCAAGCCTCGCCACCGTCCTAGCCGGCAAGAGCCGCCGCAAAGGCGGTGCGACTGCTGGCGCGCGGGCACCGAATCGGTCCTGAAAGAGTCGCCGCAAATAAGACTTGAAAATATGTGAAAGGCGGACTAGGTTTAGATATAACAACCAAGCAAAGGGATCGGGGCGATGGGGATCAGGATCTCGATTGGCCGCATTTTTCGCGGGTCAACGTTGTTACTCGGACTGGTGCTGGCCCCGAGCGGGCCGGCCGAGGCTGCGGTGGGCGCCATTCCTGCCCATTTCGCCGTTACCCCAACGGGGGCGGCGACTTATTCCATTCCGATCAACCTGCCTCCGGGTATCAACGGTCTTACTCCTCATCTCGGTCTGGCCTACAGTAGTGGCGCCGGCAACGGCTGGGCGGGGTATGGGTGGTCGCTCGCCGGCTTTTCGGCCATTACCCGATGTGGCAAGACCATTGCCGAGGATGGGACAGTGGGCGTCGTCACGTTCACAAGCAGCGACAGTTTCTGCCTTGACGGCAACAAGCTTCGCCTGAAGAGCGGTACGTATGGCGCCGAGGGCGCCACTTACCGCACGGAGCGGGAGCAGTTTTTCCGCATCACATCGCACACGTCGGGCGGCGCCGGGACAACGCCCGATACTGGTCCGCAGTACTTTACTGTCGAGACTCCAGACGGCAAAACCTACGAATACGGCAAAACGGCGGACGCCCGGGTTTTCAACGCGACGGGTTCGGCGGTACGGGTCTGGGTTCTGGATAAGATCACTGATCCCTACGGCAATTTCATCAGTTTCGAGTACGCCAACGATGCCACGAACGGTGACTATCGCCCGACGAAGGTAAGCTACACAGGCCACGGCTCGGTTGCGCCCTCGCACACCGTCGAGTTCGCCTACGAGGCCCTGCCCACCGGGGTCGACGCCATTGTCAGCTATGTTGCCGGAACCCGTATCCAGCAAACGCAGCGGTTGCACAGCATCACGGTCAACTACAACGGAAGCCTGGTCCAGCAATACACGCTCACCTACGAAACCAGCAGCCCCACGCACCGCAGCAGGCTGATGCAGGTAAAAGAATGTGGCCCGGGCGATTGCCTGCCGCCGACTACCATCAGTTGGCAAAACGGCACGTCAGGATTTGGTAGCGTCAACCCCGGACCAATCGCGGTTGCACCTGGTTACGTACACATAATGGACGTCAATGGCGACGGACGGGACGACCTCGTCTACCCAATAGACGACGGCAACTGGAACATTATCTTTGGCACCGCCAGCGGGCTTGATTCATCACCGACCCCCACTGCTTTTAAATCCATCGGCTATAAACACGCGCTAACGCTGCGTTACAACGGCGACAACAACGCCGACCTCATCGTCCCATATTATGGTTATTGGCGAATCCTTGAAGGCAGCGCCAGCGGTTTTACCAAACAAGACACAGGCATAGTCGATACTGGCTATGATGGCAGTTATGACTTGGTCGATATTGATGGCGATGGGCTGGACGATCTCGTTTATAACGACAGCGATGACAAGCTCCACCGGCGGCTGAATTCCACAAACGGTTTCGGTGGGGCTGCTGTCTTGAACAGCGACACAACCTACACTCTGGGCGACGGCTACTTGCCGCCCCGCCAGCTTGCCGGCGCGTTTGTCGATTTCAAGGGCGGCGCGCTCAGGCGCCGGATGCTGTTCCGCATCCAACTTTGCAGTAATCTCCCGCTCGGCTCCTGTCACGGGTATCAGAAGTTTTACGAGACCTACCTGCTCGGCAACGGCACGCTCGGCAATGAAGCCAACGTCTCAGGCAACGACGGTAACATCCCCATTTTGCTCAATTACAATGGCGATGGCGTTACGGATGCCGTGTGGCTTGAGCCAGAACCACCTGCCTATGATGTCTCGAACCTCTACACGATGCCTGGCACAGCGGCTCAAACGGCATTTGACTACAACGGGGCAATCGAGACGGATACCGGCCTGAGCTATACAGGCACCGCCAGCGCATTAATCCTGGACTACAACGCCGACGGCAAGGACGACCTCCTGCTGCCCGAGGGCGACAACAGCAACATCTGGGATGTCCTGTTGTCCGACGGCATCAGTTTGAACAAGGTCGGAACGGTAACACTGGTCGCACCGGTCAATGCCGATGTGATACGGACGGCCGACTTTGATGGCGACGGCTTGACGGACATCATCTGGGCTTCAGGCGGAAATTGGCACTACCGTCTGCACAAGGGCGTCACACCTGACCTCGTGACGCGCATCACTGACGGCCTGGGCAACTATTTCGCCCCGGAATATGCGCTGCTTACTGGCAGCGTTTATACAGCCGGAGACGACGCAATAATCCCCGCAGAATTTCCCGATATCGATATTCAGGGGCCTTTAAGCGTCGTCTCGAAATATGCCGCTAATGATCCTGCCGGCGACTACACCATCACCTATCACTACACCGACGCGCGGCTTAATGTCCAGGGCCGCGGCTTTCTGGGTTTTGCCGAGGTCTCCGCCAGCGACAGCCGTAATGGCATCGAGACGACGACTTATTACTCGCAGGATTACCGGACCGCCGGCATGCCGATTGAAGTCAAGGTAACCGCGTCCGATGGTTCCACTCTCAGCGACACTACCCTCAGCAACCAGTTCGAAACATACGGTTCCGCGTCCACACACAGCGACGCGTGGTTTGCCTATGTCGGCGAGGCGATCAAAAATCGCAATGACCTCGACGGCGCAGGTCTCGTGAGGGTTACGACAACAAATACCTACAACACCTATGGAGAGTTGACGGAGCGGACGATTATCACCCATCCCTTGATCGGCGGCGGGCCGGATTATCAAACGACAATTGGCACGGATTACAGCGAGGACAGCGCCAACTGGTGCTTCGGTCTGCCGACGCAGGTCACCGTTGCCCGGAGCCAGGTTTCGCGGAAGACCAAGTACGTCAACAACACCAATTACTGCCGCACTGATAGCGTCACCGTCGGCTACGGCGGCGATCTTCCGCTGACGACAACCTACACCTACGGCGGTTATGGCAACAAAATCGGCGTCGATGCCACCGGCAGCGGGTTAGCGGGCCGCCACACGACCATCGGCTATGGCACGGCGCACGATTTTCCGGAAACGGTCACCAATGCACTGGGACAGATAACCAGCCAAGCGTGGAACCGCGCTCTCGGCGTCAGACAAAGCATCACCGACGTCAATGGCCATACAACGAGTTGGACTTACGACGACTTCGGCCGCAAGACCAGAGAGGCACGGCCGGATGGCAGCGAAACCGATTGGACTTACGGGTCATGCAGTCCCAACTGTGGAGACGACGGCGCCTACGCAGTGACCGTCGATGTCAGCGCTGGTGGCGTCGCTGGCGGTCACGGTGAAACGATCTACAACAGTTTCGGTCAGCCGATCGAGCAACGGCATTTGGTTCTGGGCGGCAAAACCAGCATCAGCGATATCGAATATGATGCGTTTGGCCGAAAAAGCAGTGTCAGCGTGCCGTATTTTCCAGCTCCGGAAAAGACGTATTGCAGCACCTATACTTACGATCTTTTCGGTCGTGTGACCGCAACTGATTCGCCGCCAAAGCCGTGCGGCGCCCAGAACAGCAGCCAGATAACATACTCGTACACGTCGTTTACCACCACGATTATCTACCCGGAGAACGCCGAGGGGTTAGCTCGGCAAAAACAGATTGTCCGCAATGCTCTCGGAGAAATCACCAGCGTGATCGATAGCGGCGGCAGCTCGCCCCAGAATACGGTCAGCTACACGTACTATCCGTTCGGTGATCTCTATACCGTCACTGACACCAAGGGCAACAAGACGACCCTCACCTACAACGATCGTGGCATGAAAACCTCGATCGACGACCCGGACATGGGGCATTGGACCTATGCCTACGATGCCGCCGGCGAGTTAATCCAGCAGACCGACGCCAAGGGCCAGATCATCACGCAAACCTACGATGCGCTGGGGCGGCTTAAAACACGCACGGAGCCGCAACAACCGGATGGCGCCAGCGGCACGACCACGTGGACCTACGATGCGGATAATGCCGCAGGCCTTGTCGCCTCCGTCACCGCGCCGGACGGCTTCAGCAAGAGCTATGGCTACGACAGCCTGAGCCGACCCGCGGCCGTCACCACCGTCATCGACGGCATGCCTTACACCATTGAGAAGACCTACGATGGCTTCAGCCGTCTGAGCACCGTCACCTACCCGGAGAGTGCTGCCGTCAGCCCTGACAACGTTCCGGTGGCCGACGCCGGGCCGGACCAGACGGTTATAATAGGTAACACTGTAACGCTTAGCGGCGCCGGCTCCGATCCGGACGGAACGAGCATCACCTACGCGTGGCGCCAGACAGGCGGGCCTGACGCGAACGACCTTGCCGGTACAGCCAACGCGACCGCCTCGTTCAATCCGCCGGAGCCGGGCATTTACACGTTCGACTTGCTCGTCAGCGACGGTCTTGAGAACGGCACCGACACCCTCACCGTCACGGTTCAGCCAAACGCACCGGCTTCCATCACGGCCAGCCCATCGCCGAGCTTCGACGGTGACTTCAACGTCAATTGGGCGGCCGTCACAGGCGCCGATTGCTATCAGATACAACAATCGACCAGCACAAGCTTCGCGGCCATCAACCCCGCCTGCACAACAAGCGGCACATCGTACAGCTATTACAGCCTCCCTAACGGGACCTATTACAATCGTGTACGCACGTTCGACAACAGCATCGCCAGCCCCTGGAGCACCACAGCCAGCGCCAGCGTCACTCATCCTCCAGGTAAACCGGCCGCGCCGACTTTCAATCTCAATCCGACTGCAAATGGCGCCTTTACCGTCAGATGGTCCGCGCCGTCCGGAGACCTGACAAGCTATCGTCTACGCGAATCGATCAACGGGGGCAGTTGGCATGACACCTACAGTGGTTCTGGCCGCTCCTGGTCTACCAGCGGCCGGAGCGCCGGTCATTACGCCTACATCGTCCATGCCTGCTATTACACAGCCTGCAGCGCCTATTCATCCAGTGCGAGCGAATGGGTCCTGGGCAAACCGAGCACCCCGGCAGCGCCGACATTCACCGTAAACTACGGCTACAACATCAGCACGAACGGCGCCTTTACCGTCTCCTGGCAAAAACCCGCCGGTGCCGTCCACCGCGTGCGCTACCGCCTGCAGGAATACTACAGCGGCGGCTGGCATACCAAGTATTACGGTGGCGATCTAAGTCACTACACCAGCGGCCACGGCAACGGCTCGCTCCCCTACCGCGTCCAAGCCTGCAATACGGACGCGGCCGGCCACGCCATCTGCTCCGGTTATTCGAGCAGTCGCTCGGTCTACGTTGCGCTGCCGCCGGGCCGGCCGACGGCCTCCGTCAGCCCCGGCGCCATCTACACCGGCGATTCCTACACCCTGAGTTGGAACACCCCGAGCGGCCACATCGTTGAATACCAGTCGGAACAATCGAAAAGCTCCCGCTTCTCCAGCGGCTCGCCGAACAACGAAGGCACCCGACACAGCCGGACCTTCTCGGAACCCTATGAAATCGGCGCCTACTACCCGATGACCGTCTACAACCGGGTGCGCGCCTGCAACGGCACCAGCGCGCATCCAACCGCCGCCTGCGGCTCCTGGAGCGCCATCGTCAGCGAGACCGTTTTCTGCCACTCAAACTTCGACGTCCAGCCGGCCAGTAGCGGCACGGTCACCCCCAATGCGCAGTAC